>JAZUPN010000051.1:0-25460 GCA_045605245.1 Alistipes sp.
ACGATCCCATCTGCGCCATAAGCACGATCAATGCAGTCTGTCGCAACAGCGCCGATTTACCCGACATATTGGGTCCGGTGATCATCATTATCTGCTGTTTCTCGTTGTCGAGATAGGTGTCATTGGGGATATACTCCTCGCCTACGGGCATAAGGGTTTCGATCACAGGGTGGCGACCCGCTTTGATATCGATCACGCGGCTATCGTCGAGTGTCGGACGGCAATATCCTCGCTCGGTTGCAATGCGCGCAAAAGATTGCAGACAGTCGATTTGAGCTACGATAGAGGCATTGCGCTGCATCGACTTCAACCACGTTTCGAGGTAGTCCAGCAACTCGGCATAGATACGCTGCTCGATAGCCAAAATCTTCTCCTCGGCACCAAGAATCTTCTCCTCGTACTCCTTCAACTCGGCAGTAATATATCGCTCGGCGGCAGTAAGCGTCTGCTTGCGAATCCAATCTTCGGGGACCTTGTCCTTATGAGCATTGCGCACCTCGATATAGTAACCAAAGACATTGTTATAGCTGATTTTAAGCGAGGGAATACCCGTTGCCTCGCTTTCGCGTCGCTGGATCGACATCAATACATCTTTACCGTGCAGAGCTACACGACGCAGATCATCAAGCTCCATATCAACGCCGTCGGCAATTACTCCACCTTTTAAGATATTGTTGTTATGCGGATCTGGATATATCTGCGTGGCAATGCGTTCGCGCACCTCCGACATCGTATCGATAGCCTCGGCAAGTTGCGCAAGCTGTGCATTATCGCTACCGAGCAGCTGCTCGCGCAGAGTTGCAATGGCATCCAGAGAGTTATGCAACTGAACAATCTCGCGAGGCAAAACCCTACGCGCCGCAATGCGCGAGCCGATGCGCTCCAAATCACCAACCTCCGAGAGTTGATCGCGCAGATCTTCGGTCTGCGATTTATGTTTGGTGAAATATTCAACAACATCCAAACGGCGATTAATACGATCGACCGACAACAACGGCATTGCCACCCATCGTTTCATCATTCGGCCACCCATTGGTGAGAGCGTACGATCGATAACGCCGACAAAGCCACTGCGTTCGTTACCCGAATTTGATGCAAAAAGTTCAAGATTGCGAATCGAAAATTTGTCGATCCAAACATACTCATCGCGATCAATGCGGGCAATCGAAGCTATATGGCTGATATCGCGGTGCTCGGTATATTCCAGATAGTGAAGGATTGCACCTGCTGCCGAAATGCCCTCGTGCATCTGCTCAATGCCGAAACCTTTGAGCGACGTTGTCCCAAACTGCTTGCAGAGTTTGCCGCGATTGACCTCCTCCGAGAATACCCACTCATCAAGGCGATAAGTGTAGTAGCGCGTACCAAATGCGCTCGTAAAACGGCTGTCGGCACCACGCTGATAGATAACCTCTTTCGGAGCAAGATTCGACATCAATTTATCGATATATTGGTCATCGCCCTCGGCAGCGTAGAACTCGCCCGTCGAGAGATCGAGGAATGCGATACCCGTCTGTTGCTTACCGAAATATACCGCCGCAAGGAAGGTATTCTCTTTACCCGCTAACACGTTATCGCCCAAAACGACACCGGGGGTAACCAACTCGATAATACCTCGTTTGACAATGCCCTTAACCATTTTAGGATCCTCCAACTGCTCACAAATAGCCACACGCTCACCTGCTCGCACCAATTTGGGCAGATAGGTATCTAACGCGTGATGTGGGAATCCCGCCAATTCGACTGATGAAGCCGAGCCATTGGCGCGTCGAGTGAGCGTAATGCCCAGAATCGAACTCGCCTTAATCGCATCATCGCCAAATGTTTCGTAGAAGTCGCCCACGCGGAACAGCAACACAGCGTCAGGGTGCGAAGCCTTGAACGAATAGTATTGCTTCATCAGTGGGGTTTCGGCATATTTCTTTTCGGTTGTCTTCTCTTTTTTACTCACAGCGGTCTGCATTAGTATTTAACAAGCAAAGATACAAATTTTTCCAATTCTCAACCAATATATTCACACAAAAAAGCAGGACTCACGCGATAATTGAGAGTCCTGCTTTTGGGGATCGTTAATGTAGAATAGCTATCTCTTGATATGTTTATGTGAAGAGCCGCCGCTGGTTGAAACGTTAATCTTGCCAGCCTGACCGTAGCTCGTCAGTTTACTCATTCCGCTAACGCCACCCGAAATACTTTCGTTTGCACATATTTCTGCCGAACTCATACCCGACACATTCACTTTGGCGGTGCGTGCTATCAACTCTTCAAACGAAACATCGCTCATACCACTCAATCCGAGCGACAGATGATTGGTGCGACCCTCGATATCGACATCCGACATACCCGAAATCTCAAATTTGCACTCCTCGGCATTTACCTCCGTATCCACCTCGGCCATTCCCGAAATCGACACATTAAAGGTTTTGCACTCTACCCTTTCGAGATCAAACTTTGCCATTCCCGATGCATTGATTGTCAGCGCATTGACATTAAGAGGCATATCAGCCTCGAACTCGGCCATTCCCGATGCCACGAAGGTATCGACACCGCGCACCGAAACATAGACGCGCGTATCCTCCAAATCGCGATTACGTTTGCGCAGACGCTCTACCTCGCGCTGATTGGCATAACTCAAATTCAGAGTGCCGCCCTTAACTGTAATCTGCAAATGGGGCAACAGACGTTCATCAACCTCGACACGAATCGAATTCTTTGGTGCGTCGATCAACTCCACCTCGATCATATTCGATGCGGATATTGCAGTGTAGTTACTCTTAATCGGATAGGTCTCGGTTACAACATTACCCGCCGTAGCCATCGTAGCAGCCGTCAAAGCCACTACTGTCATTGTTGTTGCTAAAAACTTTTTCATAGATGTTGCTATTCTTTAATTCTTAAATTTACATTATCGGTTGTTTTGACAATGCAAATCTATGAAAAGTTTTATTACTATGCAACACATAGTACGATAAATTTTCGAATATTATTAAAAATCCTCGCGCTCACCAACAAATTTATCATCGAAATTGACTAAATAGACCTTCTCGGTCGCACGAGTCAGAGCCGTATAGAGCCATCGCATCAGGTCGCGCGTCATCGGCTCGTCGCCAAACAACATTCGATCGATAAACACAGCACTCCACTGACCTCCCTGTGCCTTATGACACGTTACGGCGTAGGCGAATTTGATCTGTACAGCATTATAATAAGGTGATTCCATAATCTCCTTATAGCGTTTAGCCTTACTGCGAATATCCTTATAATCCTCTTCTACGGCATAGAACAGACGCGAACTCTCTTCGCGTGTAAGCGATGGGGATTCCGAGCTAACCGTATCGAGTAACACCTTACATTCAAGTTCATAATCATCATAATCAATAAGTTGAAGCACAGCCTCAGCAAAATGGAAACCATACAACTCTTCGAAACGGCGCAGACGACGCAGGCGAACAATATCGCCATTTGCGATAAAATCGATCTTGCAATCCTCCTCGCGCTCGGTGAAATGATAATTATTCTTCACAACCATCATCATATCGCCACTCTCGATCTCCTCCTCGGCATAGAGCACCTGACGGCGAATGCCTGCATTAAAACGATTCGCTCGTTTATTTGAACGAGTAATAACGATTGTTTCATCCTTACCATAACGCGAATAGCACTCTTCGAGCTTCTCCATAAACTCCACGCCAGAAATAGCCTCGAAATCAGCAAACGACATATCGAAACGGGGAGGCTCATAGATACCTTTTTCGAGCATACAGCGTGTAAGTGTGGCATTGAACAGGATACCCGAATCCATCTGCTGACGTACCACCTCATCAAGCGTGCAATACTCCACATCGCCATACGCAGACATATAGTCGGGATCGAGCGCGGGGCTTCGCTCATCGCCAATCGGCGGCAGCTGGGCACTATCCCCCACCAGCACCAAACGGCAACGTTTTCCGCTGCGAACAAACTGCACCAAATCACTAATCAAATTACCCGTTCCAAAGATTGATTCCTCGCGCGAGAAGTTTGAGAGCATCGAGGCCTCATCGACGATAAAACAGGCATCGTGCTCCTTATTTAGGGCTAATGAGAAGCGAGATTCGTAAGAAGTTGTACTATTTTGACGATAAATTCGTTTGTGCACAGTTTGAGCCGGTTGCGAGGCATATCCGGCAAGAACTTTTGCGGCTCGACCTGTTGGAGCAAGGAGTATTGGTTTGATATTCAGCTCTTTGAGTACTGACACGAAAGCTGCCACCAACGAGGTTTTACCCGTACCGGCATATCCGTTGATGATGAAAATTCGACTAAAATCGGCATCACAAAGAAAATCGGAAAATTTTTCTACGATTTTTTTTTGCCCAAAAGTTGGTACAAAACTAAAATTTGCGTAAATTTGGGTCGCGATATGTGTGTTAAGCATACTTTTAATCAAATTTTAAGTTGGATGCACGTGTCAAAAATTTTGTACAAACTTAATAAATTATAACAACAAATGAAAAAAGTACTCCAATTGATTCTTGCGATCGTTATCGTCGCATTAGTTTATGTTGTTTACCGTCAGGTTGCAACACCTATCGAGTTTGAGGCAGAGAAGGGCCGCAAGGAAGCAGCCGTTATCGAGCGTATTAAGGACATCCGTAGCGCTCAGCGTGCTTTCAAGTCGAAGTACCAGCACTTCACCGCTGATTTCGACTCGCTGATCGAATTCGTTCTGAATGACTCGCTCGTTATGGAGCGTAAGCTCGTTGATGAGGATGACTCGGTTGCAATGGCAGCTCTGAAAGCAAAGAAGATTAAGAACGTTGAGACGTTCTCGATGGCAGTTATCGATACCATCTTCTCGCCCAAGAAGCTCACCGAGCAGGACGTTCGCAACTTCCGCTTTATCCCCGGTACCGGCAGCCAGGCTGAGTTTATTATGGACGCAGGCGTAGTAACCGTAGGTAACGTTCCCGTTCCCGTTATGGTTTGCAAGGCTCCCTATAAGCTCTTCCTCGACACCGTTAAGTACCGTCAGGAGTTGATCAACTTGGTTGACGAGTGCAAGAATATCTACAACAAGTACCCCGGCATCAAGGTCGGCGACTTGGATCAGCCCAACAATGAGGCAGGTAACTGGGAGTAATATTTCGCCCACTGCGAACAGAATGTCCATTCAGCTCACGTTGAGTGGACATTCTTTTTCGCGTTCCGATCTACCCAAACTTTCGAACGATAAACAATTCGTCGAGATCGAGGTATTGAGTAGTCGTGTAGCTCTTATGCCTTTCAATCTGCTCGAAGAGATTAATCCCGTAGAGATATTAGCTATAAACGGAATTACTCTAAACGAAACCGAATCAGCCGTTGCAGTAACCGACGAGCAACAACAGATTGTTGCTGCATTAGCTCTTCCAAATGGTTTAATTGCAGTGGCACAGGAGCGTTACGGCGATAATCATCACTTCACCACTCCACTTTTACGCACTCGCGTATGTACTGAACCGACTGTGTGGCTCTATCTTGCCGAGCGCCTTATATATATAAAGGTATGGAGCGATGGGAAATTGCGAATGGCCGAGGTTTTACCCCGAAAAAAGGAGTCTGACACGCTCTATTATGCAGCTACGATAGACAAGCAGTTCGATCTGAAACGTTTTAAGGTCATTGTTGAAGGAGCCAACGGCTTTGCTGACGAGGCTCGCGAAACAGCCAAAACATTGAGTAAATATTACAAGAAGGTAGTATGCGAATAATTAGCGGAACACATCGCGGACGTATAATCAATCCGCCCAATAATCTTCGAGCACGTCCCACAACCGATTTTGCAAAGGAGAACCTGTTTAATGTGTTGGGTAATATGATCGATTTCGAGGAGTGCGATGTGCTGGATCTTTTCGCCGGCACGGGATCGATTAGCTACGAATTTTGCTCACGCGGAGCAAAGAGTGTTACATCGGTCGAGGTCAATGCGGTGCATTACAATTTTATTAAGCGTACTGCATCGGAGCTCGGTTTTAAGCAAATGTACCCCACCCGCGCAAATGTTTTCCTCTATTTGAAGAGTTGCCCGAAGCAGTTCGATATTATTTTCTCCGATGCTCCCTATGATTTGGAGGGTAGCGAAGAGGTTATAAAATTGGTTTTTGAGCGCGATCTTCTGCGCGAAGGCGGGCTGCTGATTTTCGAACATCCGAAGGGTCAGGATTATTCCGATCATCCGCTGTTCGAACAGCAACGCAGCTATGGTAGTGTACAGTTCGCATTCTTCCGCAAGTAATCGCCATAAACGTCAGTTTTTCATTCAAATAGCGGCCGTAATCCGATTTAGATTACGGCCGCTTTATTATTATAGAAATTCAAATCTCTCCGCAGCACAGATTATCTCCATTTACCAGCAGTTGGGATCCACCTCTACTCACCGCGAAAACAGCGATAAATCGACATTAGAGACATATATTTCGTCTATTTTTCTTCTTGTTTGACTTAATATCAATCATTTACGGGAGTATTTATACTTATTTAAGGCTTAAATGGTTGGGAAATAGCCGAATTTTGTTATTTTTGCATAATATTTTAAGAGATATTCGGCAGATGATAGATTTCCGAAAATTACCATCTCCCTGTTTTGTGCTTGACGAGACATTGCTCGCCAAAAATATGGAGATTATTGACCGTGTCCGTAAAGCTACGGGTGCGGAGATTATTGTTGCATTGAAGGCGTGCGCAATGTGGAGCATCTTCCCCACTCTCGCCCAGCACTCAGACGGAGCTACGGCATCGTCAGCAGCCGAGGCGCGATTGGTTATGGAGAAGTATGGCCAAATGGCTCACACATACGCACCTACATATACCGACCGCTCATTCGCAGAGATTCTGCAATGTAGCAGCCATATCACATTCAACTCGCTCGGTCAGTTTGAACGTTTCGGCGCACAGGCACTACTGCGCGGAATTTCGTGCGGATTGAGAATCAATCCCGAATATTCACCCGTTGAAACCGATCTATACAACCCTTGTGTGGCAGGATCGCGTCTTGGCGTTCGCAAGGAGGAGTTGAAGGAGTTGCCCGCGGGCATTGAAGGTCTGCATTTCCACGTACTTTGCGAGTCGCGCCCCGAACACTTGCGTTTGGCATTGGAGGCTGTTGAAAAGCATTTCGGACACCTCCTGCCGCAGATTAAATGGCTCAATATGGGCGGCGGACACCTGATGACACACAAAGATTACAACTGCGAAGAACTGATTGAGATATTAAATAGTTTCCGCAGCCGCCATCCTCATCTGCGCTTGATACTTGAACCTGGCAGTGCATTTACTTGGCGCACGGGCTACCTCGTATCAACGGTGGAGGATATTATTCAAAGCGGCGGTGTCAATACTGCGATGTTGAACGTTTCGTTTGCGTGCCATATGCCCGACTGTTTGGAGATGCCCTACAAACCCGCAATTATCGGTGCTCACGATCCCGAAGATAATGAGTGCAAATGGCGTATGGGCGGCAACAGCTGTTTGGCAGGTGATTTCTACGGTGATTGGGCTTTTGAGGATGATCCGAAGGTCGGCGACCGCATCGTATTCGAGGATATGATCCATTACACGATGGTCAAAACTACGATGTTTAACGGCGTTGAGCACCCCTCGATCGTCATCTGGCACGAAGACGACAGCTACGACATTGTGCGCAAATTCGGATACGAAGACTATCGTGATCGTATGTCGTAGATACAAAACCATAAATTAAACAAAAAGATTAAATAACAACCCTAATATAAAGATATGGAAGAATTTAAGCCTACACAATATACCTTGCAATGTGTTGCTACGGGACGTGAATTCGAGGACACAGGTTGGGTACTTGATGACAAGGAGTGCAAGTCGCCGTCATTGGTGCGCGCAATATACGCGAAGAAGCAAATTGAGGTCCGCGATAATAGCTATGGCATCTACAAATTTGCCGATTGGTTGCCCATCAGCCGTATGCTTGAAGGCTCTTCGGCACCCGTTACCTATCGAAGCAAAGGCTTGGCCGAGGCACTCGGTTTGAAGAATCTATACATCACCTTTAACGGCTACAACCCCGCTATCGGTGCAAAGATGACCACCTGTTCGTTCAAGGAGACCGAGGCGTATTCGGTTTGCGGTCGTATCGATCCGTCGAATGACAAAATCCTCGTCGTAGCATCGGCAGGCAACACTGCGCGTGCATTTGCAAAGGTATGCTCGGATAATAATATCCCATTGTTGTTGAGTGTTCCGTCGGACAATTTGTCTGCATTGTGGTTTGAGAAACCGCTGAATCCCTGCGTTAAGTTGATCTCGTGCGAAAAGGGCGGCGATTACTTCGATGCTATTCATTTGAGTAATTTGGCATTGAAGTCAAAGAAGTTCTATGCCGAAGGTGGCGCAAAGAATATCGCCCGCCGCGATGGTATGGCAACAACAATGTTGTCGGCAACAACCACAATCGGTCAGATTCCTGACTACTATTTCCAAGCTGTTGGTAGCGGTACGGGCGCAATTGCAGCGTGGGAGGCTAATATGCGACTCATCGCAGACGGCCGTTTCGGCACGACCAAAACCAAACTGATGGTATCGCAGAATGCTCCTTTCGTGCCGATGTTTGATGCGTGGAGAGTTGATTCGCGCGAGATGTTGCCTTACGATGACAATAAGGCTCGTCGTGATGCAGAGATCATCAATGCAAAGGTTCTCTCGAACCGCAAGCCGCCCTATGGCATTATCGGTGGTCTGTACGATGCACTGAAAGATACTGATGGCGAGATCTTTGCTATAACCAATGCTGCCGCAAAGAAGGCTGCCGAGCTATTCGAGCAGACCGAAGGTTGCGATATCTATTCGGCTGCCGCAGTTGCAACGGCATCACTTATCAAGGCTGTTGCTGACGGCAAGGTTGATAAGGAGAAGATCGTTATGCTGAACATCACCGGCGGAGGCGAGCGCAAAGCACAGGAGGACAAGGAGTTGTGGCATTTGAAGCCCACTCACGTCTTCTCACTTACCCCCGACGAGGCTGATGTGATCGCGAAAGTAGAAGCTATGTTTGAGTAGTAGAAAAAGAGATAAACTTAATTTAACACACATTTTTAACGATGCTATATCCGTTAAAATTCCGCCCTCGTTTGAAGCCTCGCATTTGGGGAGGCTCTACGCTCATTGCCCAGAAGGGCAAAGGGTTGCGTATTGACCGTAGTCGCCAATATGGCGAAAGCTGGGATTTATCGGGCATTCGTGGCGACCTCTCGGTGGTTACCAACGGAATGCTCAAGGGTAACAACATCGAGGAGTTGATCGAAGTCTATATGGGTGATTTGGTCGGCGAGAAGATTTTCGAGCGTTTTGGCGTTGTTTTTCCTCTGCTGTTCAAGACATTAGACGCACAAGACACTTTGTCGATTCAGGTACATCCTGACGATGAATTAGCCGCCGAGCGTCATAACTCATATGGCAAAAGCGAGATGTGGTATATCACCAATTGCAGTGAAGGAGCCGAGTTGTATATCGGGTTCAAGCGTCCCGTTTCGCGTGAGGAGTTTATTGATGCAGTTGTAACCAATCGCCTTCCCGAATTGCTTAATCGTTATGAGGTTAAGCGCGGCGATGTATATTATATCCCTTCTGGAACAATCCACACTATTGGCAAGGGTATTGAGTTGATCGAAATTCAGCAGGCATCCGATATTACCTATCGTGTCTATGATTGGGATCGTGTCGATTCGGAGGGCCGTCCGCGTGAATTGCACACCGCATTGGCCATAGATGCTATCGATTTCGAGAACGACGAGGAGTACGTACTGACTAAATCGCCCGAAGCTAATTCTTCGGCAGAGTTGATCAAGCGTGATCATTTCATTACCAACCTTATAGCTGTTGATGGCGAGTATATTCGCGATCTCGCAAAACTTGATACTTTTGCAGTCTATATTGCAGCCGAGGGCGAATTCACAATCTCAACCGATGGCGGCTCGGAGAAGATCGCAGCAGGCGAATTGGTACTGATTCCCGCCGAGATGAACGAGGTTACAATCACAGGTAAAGGCCGCATATTGGAGGTCTTTATCGAGTAGTACTGATTGTAATAATACCGACAAAACGGATGTCTTTTTCGCGAGAGGCATCCGTTTTTATTTATAATTGTCTATCTTTGTAAGATGACAAAATAATACTCACAGATGAAACGAATTGCCACACTACTCATACTTACGCTCACTATTACGTTTAACGCCGTCGGGCAGGATTTCAATATTCGCGTCGTAAATGAGATGCGAATGCCTATTTCGTATGCGATAATCACGATTGAAGGCGTACCTCGCGCCGTTACCGACATTGACGGTGCGGTCGATATCGATTTCCGCCGTATCCGCCCCGAATATAAACTCGCAGCTCACGCAGTCGGCTATCAGACTTTCGAGCAAGAGGTAGGAGCCGAGGCGATGCAGAGTGGCGAAGTTGAGTATATCCTAAAAATTGACGAAGGGATTGTCGCCGACACGGATGTCGATCGCACATCAGATCAGGCACGTGCGATGTTCGAAGAGTGCGCAGGCGAATCGACGGCAATGGATTTTAATTGCAAAATGACAGCCCATTTCGATTTCAACTATATGAAGTTCCACTCCGAGGGCACAATCGAGGCTGAAAATCTGGTCGATAGCAAGGAACTCGCCTATTTTCGTTCCGAGGGATGGTTTCACCTGCCCATTCAGCGTAATGCGACCGAAGATAGCGCACAAAGCACATTTCACAAACTTGACGAGTCGCTCCACTACGCTCTTTCGGAGTTGAATTTTGCCGTCGCAGCAATCGGGCACAATCGCCATTTTTACAAATATCGTCCCGACTACGCATTTCTCGGACAAAGTACCGACGGCCAAACACAATACTATCGAATCTCATTCCCGATGTTGGCATCGAAAGCGACACAGATCATTGCAACGGTCGATGTCGCAACAAAAAGCGTAACGGCTGTTTCAATTCTCATATATGATCGTAACGCCTCTATCCTCAAACAGATAGAGGCCAATCTGCGAGCATATATGCCGTCAAAGAAGAGCAAAGTTCCTGCGCTCTGCCCCACTCGTCTGACATACGATTATAAGACAAAGTATGCCGATCTTGATCTGCTGCTTGATCAAATTGAGATTACTCCGACCGAGAAAAAGCGCTAACACCATCCCGTTTTACGATAACCAATAAGTCGCTTCGGTGCGCTTATTGCAGTTTGCCGACCGAAAAAGTGTTATAAACATAACTTCGGCCGCAATGAGCAAGTCATTACACAAAGCATTAAAGCGCATCTCTATATCACAAATCGCACTTCATTGCATTGCGATTGTGGTTGCGTACGCCGTTGGCGCACATATTACGGGCCGTTTTCACGCTTCGAGCTATATGGGAGCTATGCTCGCCTGCACCTCGACAATCGTCGTTATACAGTCCGAAAACGTACGAGAATCGATCCATAAAGGGTGGTTGCGCGTACTCGGCACTCTTATCGGAGCAGTGATCGCCACCTCATATCTGCAAATATTTCCGTTTTCGCTTCACGGACTCGCAATCTCATTCTGCATTTTAGAAGCTATATGTATGATGTTGAAGGTCCCCGATGGTGGCACCGTAGCCGCAATGACGCTGATAATCATATCTGTCATCTCGCAAGAGATCCCCGATTTGCCGCCGTTGAAGAATGGAGTTTTACGCTTTGTCGAGGGCACGGTCGGAGTCTTTATCGGCATAGGAGAGCTATGGATTGTCGAGCAGATTCAGAACTACCACAATAAAAAACGAGGGCTCAAATCATAAGATTCAAGTCCTCGATATTGTATATAATTTAACTGTTTAGAAGATCTTGCCGGGGATGTGATTCTCGACGCTCAAAGCCTCGCCTTCACTCTCTCCTTCGGCAACTTCCTCCTCTTCAACATTCCAGAAATCCTTTCCATAGACCTCTTCGGGGTCAAACTCCTCATCGACCTCCATCGTTCCGAAACCGCGATTCTCATACTCCTCCTCGGCCGTGGTGCGTTGCACGAGGTAAGTAATCATAAGTATCTGACCAACAACGGGGACCAACAATACCAGCAACCACCAACCGCTACGCGAAGTATCGTGCAGACGGCGCACCATTGCAGATAATCCCGTAACAAAATTGAGCACCGAGAATATTGCCGTCAGCAGGAATGGGAAGGGCGCAACTTCATTAAGTACGAAGACATCAATCGCCGCAACGATGATATAGAGCCACATCGTAATGCACACATAGGTCCAGAACGGGCGACGTGCCAACGAGCCGCGAAAATCGAAACTATGTTTCCAAATATCAATATAACTTTTCATTTTGATTGGATTTGTTACTATCACAAATGTAGCAAAACGGCGCGAGAATTGCAATCGAAACGGCTGAAAAGCGCAAAAAAATTGCTATTAGGTTTGTAAATTACAAAATTTGTATTACTTTTGCACCTGCAAACAGCAAAACGGTGTGGTAGTTCAGCTGGTTAGAATGCCTGCCTGTCACGCAGGAGGTCGCGAGTTCGAGTCTCGTCCATACCGCAGAAAGTCCGAAGAGAGATCTTCGGGCTTTTTTGTTATGCGCGTTGGTTTGGAACTCGCGACCTCCGAAGCCTCCCCTATCAAGGGGAGGTTTGGAGAGGTTGTCAATAAAAAAAATCGCGAGCCTGCACGCGCGCAGCGCGGGCTCGAGTCTCGTCCATACCGCAGAAAGTCCGAAGATTCTCTTCGGACTTTTTTGTTTTTGGGATGTAATCGACCCTCCCTCTAAAAAAGATAGCGATAACGAATTTTCGTTATCGCTATCCTATTCCGACTTTTTGCCGCCACTTACTAAATGTCTGGCAAATACAAAGTTAATAATCACAAAAACGGCAAAAGAGTCGGTGTTTGATTAGAAACGTACCGCTACATCATCGTAGGCGAAATAGGCAGGGCAATTCAATCCATAATCGCCTACCAAATCATCGCTACCAACAAGGTTAAACTCGATTTTAACCACCTTGCCCAACTTCGACAGATCGAACTTGGTCCATTCGCTGACGATGTTATCCTTGCCGTTGCACAGCATAAACTCTGCCGTTCCCGTTGCTTGGTCATTTGCGTCATAACCCGTTGCAACAATCTTATACCACGTATCATCGCCCGCAGGTGTCGAGAAGCCATCGCCATTCAATAGCGAGTTATAGACATAGCTGGTCGGCACAACATACATATGATCAACAACTCGTGCCACACCATCAGCAAAATAGAACGAGGGAACGACCGTTTTCCACGATTTATCATCGACATAGCCATTCTGCACACAGAAATTCTTCGAGCCGTTGTGGCCTGCTGCCCCCACCGTACCCGTCGAAACAGCGAACTGCGTTTCATAAGTAGCCTGAGTGCAATCCTCCATATAGTAGTCCGAAATTGCGTGGCCACCATTCCAATATGCTCCACCATCGATAATACCCGATGCGATCTCGGTATTGCCCGCATCACACCACTCGTAACCCGTATATGAGTAGTCGTTGTAGGTCAGCGGGCCACCATACTGCGACTCATCAATCAAATCCGACCACGTTGTGATCGTATAACCACAACCTGCAATCGTATAGGGCGCAAACTTCGTATCGGCGTCCTCGAACGTCAGCACGCGAATCTCCACCTTCGGGATCGTTATAACGCGACCATCAGCCAACGTAATGATGACCGTCGTGTCGGTCTCCTCAATCGAGACAAAGAACGAGTCGCCATTCTCGCCGTTCTCGCCATTGCGAATCTCCACACTTGTACCGTCGCTGAAAAGCAACTTGTAGCCATCCGCGGTCTGCTCTGTCCCGACAATCACCTTGCCTTTATTCAGCGCATCGACCAAAGACGAGAGAGTCGCAATCTCCTCGCTATTGGCTTCAACTTTCTCTTTCAGATCGTCGATTTCATTCCACAAATCCGAAGGGTCAAACTCACAACTTGTAGTTGTCAATGCGATCACAACAATCGCAAGAGCTGTAAAAAATCTTTTCATAACAAATTGGTTTTAATATTAATAAAAAAGTGTCGTATCCAATCTCGCATTTGCAAACAGGATACGGCACATTGCCAAAATGTTAAAGATTCAAAACCCGAATTCGTCGAAACCGCAATTGATACAAATCGATATACAACGATACCAATCGCACATTACACGCGCCTCTATGTCGCTTGTTGTAATAATGTATTACGGCTAAAAACTTGTTTTGATTCTTACCCGTAATCCTGCGAGCATAAAATCCACGTATTGCACAGGCAGGTCTTCTGACTTGTTCCGCTTATCGCGCCTTCCCAGTTTTCACCAGTGGCAAAGAGAGCGATAAACTAAATCTCCCATTCGGAATGGAACTCACAGCAACAGGCATTGTTCGGGATTTACACCCGATTCCCTTTTCACCTCTTGCGATGCGAAATCGCGTAAGGCTCCGTATGCGATGACAAAGATAGTAAAAATTTCTCGACTTGTTCACTCCTCACACAAAAAATGTGAAAAAAATAAAATATAGATGAAGAAAAATCTCACCCCTCAAAAAAGCTAAAAGGCTCGCTATTTGGAAATGCTCAAAGCAAAATGAGATATGTCTCAAAACAAAAAATCTCCGATAATCGTGTGATTATCAGAGATATTATCAGGTGATCCGGCCGGGGCTCGAACCCGGGACCCCAACATTAAAAGTGTTGTGCTCTACCGACTGAGCTACCGGATCATCGCCATACTCTCGTGGTCGTAACCTCGATTTTTGGTGGTGCAAATGTATAAACTATTTTCCACATACCCAAATTATTCCTCTATTTTTTTATTAAATGCAATTATGTAACTCGATTTTAATTCAACTTTCATAAATTTCGGCCCGCCCGTTTGTAGTGTGAAAGAAAATAAGTATATTTGCCAAAATAAGAAAACAACAAACAAAAAGATAGACTTATGTGTAAAGCTCTGATTATCGGTGCAGGCGGTGTCGGCACCGTTGTTACCCAGAAGGTTGCAGCAAATCCCATCTTCACTGATGTAATGCTCGCAAGCCGTACTAAATCGAAATGCGATGCTGTTGCCGAGCAGATTGGTGGCGGTCGTGTAAAAACTGCGCAGGTTGATGCCGACAGCGTACCCGAATTGGTTGCGCTGATGAAGGAGTACAAGCCCGATATCGTTATCAACGTGGCTCTCCCCTATCAGGACCTGACAATTATGGATGCTTGCTTGGAGTGCAACGCAAACTATCTCGACACAGCCAACTACGAGCCCAAGGATGAGGCAAAGTTCGAGTATTCGTGGCAGTGGGCTTATCAGGAGCGTTTCCGCGAGAAGGGCTTGACCGCTATTCTCGGTTGCGGTTTCGATCCGGGTGTAACGGCTATTTTCACCGCTTATGCAGCAAAGCACCACTTCGACGAGATTCACTACCTCGATATCGTTGATTGCAATGCTGGTAATCACGGTATGGCATTCGCTACCAACTTCAACCCTGAGATCAATATCCGCGAGGTTACCCAGAAGGGTCGTTATTGGGAGAATGGCAAGTGGATTGTTACCGAGCCGCACGAGATTCACAAGCCGCTAAACTATCCCGAAATTGGCGAGCGCGAGTCGTATCTGATCTATCACGAAGAGTTGGAGTCGTTGGTTAAGAACTACCCCACCATCAAGCGTGCTCGTTTCTGGATGACCTTTGGTCAGGAGTATCTGACTCACCTGCGCGTAATCCAGAATATCGGCATGGCACGTATCGACCCGATTATCTACAACGGTGTTGAGATCGTTCCTATTCAGTTCTTGAAGGCCGTTCTGCCCGATCCCAAGTCGCTCGGCGCAAACTATCACGGTCAGACATCGATCGGTTGTCGTATTCGCGGTATCAAGGATGGCAAGGAGCGCACCTATTATATCTACAACAACTGCGACCACGAAAAGGCATTCGAGGAGACCGGTACGCAGGCTGTCAGCTTCACTACGGGCGTTCCCGCTGCGTTGGGTGCATCGATGTGGGCAAAGGGTCTGTGGCGTGGTGCAGGCGTATTCAATGTTGAGGAGTTCGATCCCGATCCGTTCCTGGCAGAGTTGGGCGAGCAGGGTCTGCCTTGGCACGAACTGTTCGATGTTGATATCGAGTTGTAGTCGCCAGACAACAAGACAAACCAAAGGCCGCTCCCTGATGGAAGCGGCCTTTATTATTGAGCGAGATTTGTAAGCTTAATTACAGCGGTCGAAATTGCCCGCTATTTATCCGATAGTTTATACTCGCTGGGCGACATTCCTGTCAGATGCTTGAAGTACTTTCCAAAGAACGACTGCGACGAGAAGTTCAACTCATAGGCAACCTCCTGAATACTCATCGTCGAGTAACGCAGCAGTGTTTTAGCCTCGATAATCACATAGCTATCAATCCATTCGGCAGCCGATTTACCACTAAAATCTTTAATCAGCAACGAGAGATATTTGGGCGTTACACACATCTGCTCGGCATAGAAACCAACAGCACGCTCGCGCTTGAAGTTCTCCGAAAGCAGCGTGATAAACTTTGCGAAATACTCTTCGCGGCGATTACGGACAGAGCGGTTCTTATCGTCGGAAATCTGCGGGGTTTGCTCATACATATCGTTGATGCAATAGAACATCGACATCAACAGACCGCGTACAATCTCGTCGCGATGGATCAACGAATCATTCTCTGCGATATTCTCGAATAGGTCTAAATATCGTTCGATATCCTCCTGCTGCTTTTGAGAGAGATTAATCAAAGGATTATATGCCAAACGCATAAATAGTGGCAGTGCATTTCTGACATCGACCTGCAATGATCGCATAAAGTCCTGCGAAAGTAATACTCCCCTGATAATTGCACGAGGATAACCACTTTCGATTTTCAGCACATTGCTAGGGAACGACATCAACAGCGAGCCCTTATTAATACTCACATCTCGAAGATTTACCGAGCCGTTCTCCATACCGTCTGTGCAAAGCACAACGGTAAAGGCCTTCATTCGCAGAGTGCGACCTTCAAGAAAGTGATCGCCACTCGAAGTGCGAAAGACATAGAAATCATCGTGATTGTCCTTATGGCCGACAACCTCTTTAATTTGCGGCACAGATAGTTCAACCAACTCTTTCTCCATAGTATTTAATTTTAGACTTTTTTACAAATGCAAATGTAATATTTATTCCCAAATCGCAACAATCAGCATTAAATATTTCGACCTTTTCACCAATAGCGCAATAGTTTTATACCAACGCACGCCATTGTCCGATAAGGGAACACACGCACAATATATCTGGGAACATATATATTAACGTAAAACGAAGTAATTTTATTGCCCGCCACGCCTGCTTGTGGCTTTTTCATATTTTTTGCATACATTTGCCTCGATGAAAACGCTGCTAATCATATTGGGGTCAATCTCACTTGCGTTGGGTGTCATTGGAATCTTTGTGCCATTGTTACCCACCACACCCCTACTATTGTTAGCGGCAGCACTCTATTTCCGTTCATCACCACAACTATACGAATGGTTGCTAAACCACCCGCAGTTAGGTACCTATATCCGAAATTTCCGCGAATATCGAGCGATTCCCTTACGTGCCAAAATTGTCTCGGTCAGTCTGCTGTGGCTGACTATGGGTTACTGCATTGTGGAGGTGGTTGAGCCGATATGGCTACGCATTGCGTTAGCTGTTTTGGCGATGGGTATCACCATTCATATTCTCTCGTTTAAGACATTACGTAAGTCGTAAAACAAGCCATAAATAAAGCGGAGAGCCGTTCAAACGACTCCCCGCTAAAAAACACATCTGCACTCGATCTGCTATCGCGGCAAACGACAGCCCAACTCTTTGGCAAGGCCACCCGTTGATGTCTCTTTATAAAGGCTCGGCAGATCGTGGCCCGTCTGTTTCATCACCTCGACAACGTGGTCAAAACTTACGCTATGATTTCCATCCGAATATGTTGCATAGATATTCGCGTCAAGAGCACGTGCCGCCGCCACTGCATTACGCTCGATACAGGGCACCTGTACCAATCCGCAAACGGGATCGCACGTCAAGCCTAAATGGTGTTCCAATGCCATCTCGGCTGCATATTCAATCTGCGAAGGGGTTCCACCGAAGAGCTGGCAGGCAGCCGCAGCAGCCATTGCGCAGGCCACACCGACCTCACCTTGACAACCTACCTCTGCGCCCGATACCGAAGCGTTGGTTTTCACGACGTTACCAAACAAGCCCGCCGTTGCCAATGCTCGCAAAATACGAATCTCGCGAAAATCGCGTGTTTTATAGAGATGATACAACACCGCAGGCAGCACACCACTCGATCCGCAGGTCGGAGCCGTTACAATCACGCCACCCGCAGCATTCTCCTCCGAAGTTGCCAATGCGTAAGCATAGATTCTGCCACGACTTTGAAGGCTATCGCGATAACCGGTCGCCTTAACATAGTAGGTCGAAGCCTTGCGCTTAACACCCAGCCCACCGGGTAACACACCCTCGTTATTCAGTCCGCGTTCGATAGCATCACACATCGTATGCCACACCTCGCGCAGATGATCCCAGATTGCACTACCCTCGCACTCTTCAACATACTCCCAATAGTCGCGACCATTGCTGACGCACCAATTGAGAATATCTCTGATATTGCTCATCGGATAGACATCCTCGCGCAAAGTAATTGCCGTACCGTCATCAACGATCGTTCCACCGCCGATACTGTAAGCGTGCCACGAGCCAATGATCTCACCACCCGACAATGCCTCGAAATACATTCCGTTCGTATGACGCGGAAGAACCGTATCGGGTTCCCATATAATCTCGGTCGGAGCGGTTGGTGTCAATGCTTTAAGAATAGCCTGATCGGTCAAGTGGCCTTTGCCCGTTGCCGCCAAACTACCATATAATGTTACGCGAAAAGACTCGGCTTCGGGGTAACGCTCGGCAAAGATTGTCGCCGCCTTGAACGGACCCATCGTATGGCTACTCGACGGACCGTGGCCGATTTTATATAACTCTTTAAGTGATTCCATTGTTTTTTAATCTCTAAATGGTTCGCAAAGATACTAAAATATCGAAAAAAATTACTACTTTTGAGGCTAATGAGCGACATTTTAACTTTGCTACAAAATCGCGCCATACTTTTGTAAATATGAAGATACTTATCATTGAAGATGAATCCTCGTTGCGCGAACTAATGCAACGTACGCTTCTACAAGAGCGTTTTATTGTTGAAACGGCATCCGACTTCGCCGAAGGTGAAGCAAAGATCGCCGCATACGACTATGACTGTATCCTGCTTGATATAATGCTGCCCGACGGCAATGGCTTAAAACTGCTCGAACAGCTCAAAACGATGCGCAAGCGCGACAATGTAATTATCATCTCGGCACGCGATTCACTCGATGACCGCATTGCCGGGTTGGAACAAGGTGCAGACGACTACCTTCCCAAACCATTCCACCTCGCCGAGCTCGTTGCCCGTATTCGCAGCGTTATTCGCCGCAGTCAGGGGCGCGGTGATCTCTCATTACGATTGGGCAATGTACGACTCGACCCCGACTCTGCACGCGTCTTTGTGGATGAGCAGGAGCTCTCGCTACTCAAAAAGGAGTTTACGATCCTGCAATATTTTATGCAGCGACCGAACCATTTGATCGACAAAGCAGTCCTCGCCGAGGCGGTTTGGGGCGATCACGCCGATCAGGCCGACAACTTCCATTTTGTATATGCGCAAGTTAAGAATCTGCGCCGCAAACTCGATGCAGCGAATGCCTCAATCGAACTCAAAGCGATCTACGGTTTTGGTTATAAACTGCTCGAACGCGAGCAATAATTAAGATATACGATGAAACTTCTGGCACGCATAGCCCTTCGACTCTCGTTGGTATTGGCTCCAATAATGACGCTTTGGGGCATACTCTTCTATTTCGCTATGATCGAAGAGATTAACGACGAGATGGATGATAGCCTTGAATCGTATTCAGAGTTGATTATCGTGCGAATGCTTACTCATAATCAATTACCTTCGCTCGATTCAGGTTCAAATAACAGCTACTCGATTACACCGATTGATGCACAATATGCAGCCACTCTCGACGGCATCCAATACAACGACATCGAGGTCTATATCCCCGAACGAGAGGAGTATGAGCCTGCCCGCGTATTAACAACGATCTTCGAGGATGCAGAGGGGCAATTTTATGAGTTGCGCGTAGCCACCCCATCTTTCGAACGCGACGAATTAAGTGCCGCCATTCTGCAATGGCTCGTGATTATCTATTTCGCGCTAATAGTTACCGTAATATTAATTTCGTTGCTGGTTCTTCGTCGGAATATGCAACCGATGTTCGATCTGCTACATTGGCTCGATCGATACACCCCTGGCCGAAAGATCGACCCCGTACCCAATAATACAACCATTCCCGAATTTTGTCGTCTTAATGAGGCGGCACAGAAGGCGGTCGAGCGTTCGGAACATCTCTTCGAGCAGCAAAAAAGCTTTATCGGAAATGCCTCACACGAGTTACAGACTCCGTTGGCGGTGATCGGTAATCGCATCGAATGGATCATAGACAACACCAATCCCAGCGAGGAGCAACTCGAACAACTTATTGGCATTAATCACTCTCTGTCGCATATTGTAAAACTCAACAAAACTCTACTTCTGCTGACCAAAATTGACAACGGACAATTCCCCGAAGTGAGCGAAGTCGATATTGCATCACTGATTCGCAATGAGGTCGAAATTTATGGCGAGATTTACGAAGAGCGATCTATTACGTGCAACATCAGCGGAGCCGATTCGCTTATAGTCGAGATGAACAAGACGTTGGCAATTACGTTGATCGGCAATCTGATTCGCAATGCCTATATCCACTCGCCAGAAGGTGGAAATATCGATATTTCAATCACTTACGACCAACTCGAAATCAGCAATAAAGGTACCGCCGCACTCGACTCGGAGCGTATTTTCAATCGATTCTATCGCGCCTCGCAACGCGAAGGCTCGACCGGTTTGGGTTTGGCTCTTGTAAAAGCGATTGGCGACTACTATTCATTAGGTGTTGAATATCGTTTCGAGATTGACAAACATATTTTTACGATACGTCGTCCCGAAAAACGAATTTTTTAGATTTATTTCAATTTCTTTTCAAAATGTAGTGCCACCTTTGTACTACGAAAAGAAAATTAAACATAAAAACAGAGATAAAAATGCGTACACTATTTATTACCTTTTTAATGGCTATTGCCACTATTAGCACCGCAAAGGCTGACAACGACCGCCCTATCACTTTTGACGATCTGCCACAAAAGGCGCAACAGCTTATTAACGACAATTTCAAAGGCGACCGCGTATCATATGCAAAAATGGAGCGTGATCTGTTGGATGTTTCGTACGAGGTCGTTTTGGTTAGCGGCACTAAAATAGAGTTTATACGCAACGGCGAATGGCGAGAGATTTCGACGCGCTATGCTACCGTTCCTGCACAGTTGATTCCCGCACCGATAATCGATTATGTCAGCCAGCACCACCCCAATCTCGACATAATCAAGATCGAGCGCGAGCATAAAATCTACGAAGTAAAGTTAGCCAACGGATTGCAATTACGATTCAATCGTGCGTTCCGCTTGATCGGGTGGGATGATTGATAGCTTTCCACATTAATACAATAGTATTAAATACATAGCGACTACCGATGCCTGAAACGCATCGGTAGTTTCGTTATATAACGTCTCAAATGTGGCTCAAACGGTGGTAAAAAAGCTAATTTTGCGAAAAAACGGCAAAAAAATCATTGCTTTTTCAATAAAAAAAATCTAACTTTGTAGCACTACACAACAGAAAATAACTAATCTATAAAACTCTAACTTCACTATGGCAGTAATTGGTGTCGATTTGGGCGGAACAAAAGTAGCTGCGGCTCTGTACGACCAATCGGGAAAAATGTACTCGAAAGAGGTTAAATTGCTCAACGGTGCAGAGGGAGATGCTGTCGGCCATCTCGTAGTCGATGTTATCAACACTTTAATACTCCGCAGTCCGAGTATCTCGGTTGAGGCTATCGGCGTTTGTGTCCCTGGTATCGTCTATTCGAAAAAAGAGACCGTTTGGGCTCCGAATATCCCCGGTTGGGATAACTATCCATTAAAACAACGTATTATCACAGGTCTGAATCGTCCCGATTTGACCGTATGCATCGAAAGCGACCGTACCTGCTACATTCTGGGTGAGGTATGGAAGGGAGCTGCTCGTGGCTGCGAGAATGCAATCTATTTAGCAGTCGGTACGGGTATCGGCGCAGGCATTCTGCTCGATGGTCGAATCATTCACGGTGCTAACGATATTGTAGGCGCAACAGGCTGGATGGCTCTCCAATACCCCTATACCGAAGAGTACATCCCTTGCGGTTGCTTTGAGTACTACGCTTCGGGTAACGGTATTGCGACGCAGGCTCACCGCGCATTGCGTTGCGCTCGTAACTATACGGGTATCCTTTCGAAGAAACCTATCGAGGAGGTTACATCGCACGATGTCTTTGCGGCATATGCCGAGGGCGACCACATCGCAATCAAGGTTCTTGATAAGGCAATTGATATGTGGGGTATGGGTACCGCTAATTTAGTTAGCCTGTTCAATCCCGAAAAGATTATCTTCGGTGGTGGCGTATTCGGCCCTGCGACACAGTTCATCCCTCGCATCTACGACGAGGCGTGCAAGTGGGGACAGCCGATCTCGATGCAGGATGTTAAGTTCTGTGCCTCGGAAGTGCAGGGTGAGGCTGCATTGTTTGGTGCGGCATATTTGGCAATCCGAGCTACCCACCCCATTGATGTTATGTAAAAAATCTACAACTTATGAAAAACTACTCTACCTCATCCGTTTTCGTTGCTGCTTGCGCGGGAATGGCATTTTTTGGAGTTACAATGCTCTCATTGGCTCCGATTCTCGGACCTTTGAACGAGAGCGTTGCTGGTGCTAATGCACTGCCTTCGACAATGTCGATCGGTATCATTATCGGCACAATTCTGTTCGGCCCGATCGTCGATAAATTCGGCTACAAGTGGCTGCTTATCCTCGGATCTGTTATGGCGTTGGCCGGTATTCAGGGTCTGGCAAACTTCACAAGCATCGGACTGCTGCACACCTCGATCTTCCTGCTCGGTTTTGGCGGAGGTATTCTGAACGGCGAAACTAACGCTTTGGTATCAGACATCTACGATGACGATAAGCGCGGTGGCCGTCTGGGCGTTTTGGGTGCATTCTACTGCATCGGTGCAATGCTTTGGACTCTGCTCAACTACTTTATTCCCGAATATCGCATTCCGCTGAATGCCGTATCGGTCGTAATGGTAGCGTTCATCATCTTCTTCTGCTGCATCTCTTTCCCGCAGGCAAAGCCCCAGGAGAACGTATCGCTGGGCAAGTCGCTCGGTCTGCTTAAATATCCCGCACTGATTGCATTCTCGTTCGTTCTCTTCTTCCAGAGTGGCTTCGAGGGCGCAAGTGGCAGCTTTACCGTTTCATTCCTCGACAAGTCGGCAGGTATGGATAACGCCGCTGCTACCCTCTCGATGACTTGGTTCACGCTGGGTATGATGGCAGGTCGTCTGCCTCTGGGTGCAATTATGAAGCGATTGAAGGATCTAGGTACATTGTACCTATATTTGACGGTGGCTCTGATCGGCGTTGTGCTGTTCTACCTGTTCAGCAATGAGGTTGCAATCGTTTATCTGGCAATGACATTGATCGGCTTTGGTGTTGGTGCAACATTCCCCGTCGTACTGAACTATATCGGTGGTGCGTTCCGCGAGCTGTCGGGCACCGCATTCTCGATCGCTCTGTTCATCGCTCTGTGCGGACAGTCGGCATTCAACAAGCTGACTGGTTTGGCATTCGACGATGGCAACTATCAGTTGCTGCCGTTGATGTTGATTTTGGCTGTTGTTGCAATTATGGTTTTGGTACCACTTGCAGTTTCAACCGCAAAGAAGATGAACAAATAAAACAACTGAAAACCCACAATTAACTAATTAACTATTTTATAAAATTCTAAAACACTACGCAAAATGTTAGCTAACGAATGGAAAAAGAATGCGATTGCTGTGATGGACAAAATCGAGGCGACGCAGATGGAGCAGATCAAAGAGGTCGCTAAGGTAATGGCAGACACTATCGAGGCTGGCCGTTGGGTTCACACTTTCGGTTGCGGCCACGCAAACCTGCCTATCGAGGAGATGTATCCCCGTATCGGTGGTTTCGTAGGTTTCCATCCCTTGTGCGAGATTCCTCTGACTTTCTTCACCCACATCACCGGTGAGATGGGTATCCACCAGTTCTTGTGGTTGGAGCGCGCTGAGGGCTACGGTCAGTCGATTATGAAGAGCTGGAACTTCGATGAGAAGGACGTTATCTGGATCTTCTCGCACACCGGTATCAACGCTGTTAATATCGACGTTGCATTGGAGGCAAAGAAGCGCGGTATGAAGGTTATCGTATTCGGCTCGGCTGCTGAGACCGGCAACAAGGTTCCTCGCCACTCGTGCGGTAAGAACCTGTTCCAGATCGCAGACTATGTAGTTGACACCTGCTGCCCGATCGTTGACGCATCGTGCCAGTTGAAGAAGCATCAGGATAAGGTAGGTCCTCTGTCGACTATGGCTTCGGTTACCACCGTTTGGATGACTATCTGCACCGTTGCAGAGATCTTGGAGGAGCGCGGCGTTAAGCTGTATATCCACCCCTCGCACAACGTTCCTGGCGACACCACCGCTCACGAGCGTCTGGATGCTTGCATCGAAGAATACAAGCGCCGTTCTGTTGGTTTGTAGTCCAATACGCAAGATTATTTTTAGCTACTGCTCTCGGGTAGTAGCTTTTTTATTGTTGTAAATACAATATAATTTCGCTATCTTTGTGGATAGATATGGTAGGTGTATGTAATCAGGACCGCACTTACTTTCTTATCACTATTGCAAGGTACTGACACAACTATTTTAGATTTAATTATGAAAAGATTTTTACTATCACTATCCTTCTGCCTATGTGCATTTATTCTAATTTCGTGCGAAAAGCCTAATAATGAAGAACCCATAGAACCCCCCGAAGATAATGCAAGTTACTATGTTAAGTATGAAGCAAGTTCCACAGTTATAATGCAAAGTATTACCGTTAATACTGACACAGGCAAACAAACTTTTACAGTCAGAAAAAAGACATATTCAGAAACATTTGGTCCAGTAAGTAAAGGATTCGATGCATCTGTTAAATGTCAGGCTGCTGCCAATGTCAGTATATATGTTTGTAAGGCCAATGGACCTTTTGCGCTAAAAGCAAGTGGTGGCACATCAGCATCATACACAATCGACTTTTAAGTACAAGAAACGCCCCGAACCGAAGTTCGGGGCGTTTGCTTTTGGGTGCTTTCGCCAAAGATTACTTCATCTGCTCCAT
>JAZUPN010000052.1:0-4979 GCA_045605245.1 Alistipes sp.
GCAGACCTTCGTGGTCGAGGAGTGTCGTTGCCCCGATGGTATGTGTGAAAGTGCGTGGCAGACACTGTTGCCCTTTGTGCGCGAGTTGGCCGAGGGTGGTGGTAACTTTTTCGATGGCTGGATGCGCAATCCCCACTCGGCTATGCTTTCGTGCAACGATGGTTTTCGCCCCGTCAGTTTCTATATTGAGGTGGTGGAGTAGGGGATGTGAAAAACGACTGAATATGAGGTTTTTAGAATATAACCCTCAATTTTTTGCCTGCTTATTTATTTATTTATTTATTTATACCTTTGCCTATAAACTAACTCTTAAATAATTTGAAAAAAATGGTCAAAACAAATTCTCAATTGCGCCAGGAGTCGCGCGCATTGTTGTCGGGCCACTGGGGAGCAGCGGTTGTCGCTACGCTGATATGTCTGCTCATTGGCGGTGTTTTTTATGGTATGATGATGCTCGATGGCGAGGGTGGATCGACATTTACTCTGATCTTCTGGGTGGCTTATTTCTTAATCTTGTCGCCTCTGATGTTGGGTTATATTAACGCTTTCTACCTCTTCGTTAAGGGTGAGCAACCGATCGAAGTGGGAAATATCTTCAAGGTCTTCTCGTCGAAATATTATTGGAAAGCGGTGGGTGTCTATTTCCTTAATTGGCTCTATACGACGCTCTGGACCTTCCTGCTGGTTGTGCCGGGCGTTATCAAGGGCCTTTCGTACTATCTTGCGCCTTATATCCTGCTCGAAAATCCCGAAATCGGAGCCGAGGGGGCGATTAAGCAGAGTATGAAGATGATGAGAGGACATAAGGGACGTCTGTTCCTTATGTTGCTCGGAATGATGGGTTTGACCTTTGTGTCGATGCTCCTGCTCGGTATCCCGATGTTGTGGGTTACTCCTTACTATCAGACTACGTTTGTCAAATTCTATCTCGACATAAAAGAGAACTACGTAGAGGCATAGTCGCCACTGCTCGCAAAAATAGAATGGCTACTCCTATTTCGGGGGTAGCCATTTTGTTTGTATCATTGGTTGTCGTTACTTCTCTGTTTGGATAAATCGCTTTGTAAGCCAGCGACGTACGGGCTCGTCATAGAGTTTCAAACAGATGTATGCGAGGGCGATGTTAATGGCAAAGACCATAATCACAACGGGCCACGTCGCATTGAGCGAGTAGAGTTGATTTTTGATCAGCCAAGCGTAGAAGAGGTACATCACCGGATAATGAACGATGTAAAGCGGGTAGGAGATGTCCCCCAAGAGCTTACATACGCCTGCCGATACTCTGTTCGTCGTCTGTCCCGAAGCCGTAAGCCAAACGATTGCGGGGAAGATCAACAATACGCACGCAAATTCGTATAAGCCGTTGATGCTCACCGCGCCACATTTTGCAAATGCGGGCACCGAGAACAGCGCGAACAGCACCGCCCACGCGATCCAGAATATTCCTTTGATCTTAATGGGCTTAAAGTTGCGCGCCAAGAGCATACCCACCGTAAATGGGAACATCATTCGCAGCATACCGCCGAAGAGATTGACCGCATCGAGTGTCCAGCCGATACCGATCATATCGTAGCCCGACACGTCGGTCGCCACTATCCACGCCCACGCTGCACCCAAAATGGCAGTCAGCACCGCCAAAGCGCGCGTGCTCAAACGGCGGATAAAGAGCGCATAGAGCAGGTTGCCGATATATTCAAAGAAGAGCGACCAGCTCGGACCATTGAGCGAGAACATCTCACCATTGCCACGCACGTCGTACGGCGCACCGGGGTAGGCGGGCACGAACAACATCGCCGCCACCAATGCCACCATCGACCACCCAAACGGGGTCTGTGCGCCGTCCCACTGCACTCCGCCTTGCAACCAGAATGTGATCAGTCCGATCACCGCACCCATAATGAGCATTGGGTGCAGGCGGATCAGACGACGTTTGAAGAACTCGCGGAGTGTCAGTCGGTTGCGTGAGGCCTGCCAACGATCATCGTAGGCGTAGCTGATCACAAAACCCGAGAGCATAAAGAACAAATCGACGCCCAAATGGCCGTGGCAGAAGGTTGTGATGGCCGTTCCTTCGGCAAAGGCAAAGCCCTCGAAAAAGTGGTACCAAACCACCATCAGTGCCGCCGCACCTCGCAAGCCGTCGAGCAGGGCGTAGTGGGGTTTGCTGTCGGCAAATACGGCCGATGGGGTAGTAGCGTGTTGTGCGTTTGTCATATTGTGGTTACTTCGGTTTTATCGGTTTGGCTATTAATGATTTGCAAAGTCTCGGCAGTGGCATACCCCTCGTCGTAGAGGGCCACAAGTTTGCGGGTGTCGCGCTCGATACGTCCCACCTCGATCCATCAGACAGTCGAGCACTCCGCACGTGAATACGCCACGCATACCGCCCCCTTCGAGCACAAGTCCCGAAGTTGCAGTGAGTTGATATTGAGCGTGTTCAATCATCGCTGTTCGGTTTGCAGGTGCCACATTCGGTGGCCGAGGAATCGTTTTTCGCCAACGCGACGCCAACCGAGCGACGTGTAGAGCCGTTCGGCGCGCGGATTGTTGAAATCGACTATCAGTCCGACCCGTTGGTGCCCATCGGCGAAGGCTCGGTCGCGCATCGCGGTAAGCAGTCGAGCGCCCACGCCAAGTCCTTGAAATTGAGGCAATACCCCAAGCGAATCGAGATAAAATTCACCCGCCTCGCACTCGTCCTCGATCTGCAACGTCTCGCCCAAATATTTTTCGAGTAACGGGAAAATCGGCTCTCGCAACTCCTCCAAACGTGCTCCGTCGTAGCCCACAATCGCACCCGCAGCTACGCCATCGACCTCGGCAATGAGGGCGTTTCGGTAGCTGTATTGCGCCACCTCGCGTGCGGCTAACTCGCGGAAAACGGGATAGATCGGGTGCGACCGATCGTACCCGACCGCCATACAGACCGCCGTTGCGATCAGCTCTGCATCGTGGATTGTTGCTGTGCGAATTGTGATTTCGGGGTGTTTGAGAGAGGTCATAGCCTGCAATATCTCTATTGTGAGGGGGCGCGTCGGAATTTTTACAGCCCCTTGCGGGCGATTTTCCACGCTAACCAATTGTAGGCACGAAGGGCCGACCATCGCCACGCAGCGGGCAGGCGGTTGATAACCTGTAACTTGCGCAGAATGCGGCGGTTCATCTTTGTATATGAGAAAAACTGCTCGGTGTCGCGAGCCTCCTCCGTACCCCCTTTGGCACTGATGATGATTGCGCGCGAAAGTCCGATACGTGCCGCATACTCATCGAGCATCGGTTCGCGTCCGCTGGTATAGAAGTCGCGGAACGAGGCCGTGCCGTCGTCGCCACGATAGATCGACGGAGTGCGATTCTGTGCCGCGCGATTGTAGCGACAAAGACGTTTGGGTGTGGTCGCAACCTTATAACTACGGGCAAGTTTCACCCACATATAGGTATCCTGTCCCATACGCATACCGACCGGAAATCCGCCCACCTCATCGAAGACGTGGCGGGCAATGGTCGTTGCCGAAGTGATGCAGACATAGCGTTGCATAGCCTCGGCAAAATAGTCCTCGCCAGAGAGAACACCCTCATATTGAGGCGTATCGCCTGCAAATATACCGTCTTCCGACACAATGTCGAAGCCCGAACACCAACCTCCGCAATCGGGGTAGAGGTCGATCAGTCGAGCGATCTCCGAGAGGTAGTCGGGTGTCCATTCGTCATCGGCGTCAATCATTGCGATATACTCCCCTTGTGCGAGTTCGATAGCGCGATTGCGAGCCACGGCCGAGCCTGCATTGGCTTGTCGGTGGAGTTTGATCAGTGGCGAATTGATCGCCTCGACACGCTCGCACGAATGGTCGGTTGAGCCATCATCGACGATGACGATCTCGATCGGTTGCAACGTCTGCGCCAGCACCGAGCGCAGTGTGCGTTCGATCTCGGCCTCCTTGTTGTAGAGAGGAATGATTACCGAAAAACGGGGTGTGCTCATAACTTTCACTGTACTAAAAGGTTACATCCTCTGATCTCGCTATGGTCAATGCGACCCGCGATCTCGAACGAGCCATCTGCAAAGACGCGACCTGCATCTTCGGTCTGGATAAATGCACACGAATAGACGTTGCCCAAGTCGATGATGTTGATGCCGCCACGCTGTCCCGTCGGGAGTAGTCGGAATGGGTCATTCAGATCGCGCGTGATGATCCGCATCCACGGCGGCGCAAAGAATCGATTTCCACCTCGCGAGTAGGCCTGCGAGGTCAGCTCGGCCATTCCGTACTCGGAGTGTATTGCATTGACATTAAACGCATTACATAATATCCTATGCAACTCCTCTTTGGGCAGCTCCTCGCGGTGTCCCTTCATTCCGCCTGTCTCCATCACCACGACATCGTGCAGGTCGGGCGCAAACTGCTCGGCCAGATCGAGTAGGGCGTAGGTAACACCAAGCAGAATTTTTGGGCGCGGATCGGCCTTAATATCGGCGATAAGGCGTTCGTAATCATTGAGATAGAAACCTCCGTGCCCGCCTGCGTCGGCAATCAGTCGATCGACCATATAGATCAGCGATGACCCTTTGCGCTCCAAATATGAGGGCAGCAATCCGTAGATGCTCCACTCCGCAGCGTCGCCGTAGAAATTACGGAAAGCCCCGCGGAAAGCACGTTCATATATCGACAAATCGGCCATCAGGTGGCGCGAGGGCACACCTCCGCCCGTCGAACTGCTTGTAAAGATCTGTTCTGGCTGACCTTCACCGCAATAGATGTTGTACGTTTTGAACAACCCAATCGGCAGAAACGGAATCTGCTCCACCTCGCACACCTCATCGGCTGCGACTCCGATAAGGTCGAGATATTGGCGATATGGCTCGCACCTTTCGGCCTGAAAGCGAAACAGCGCAAGTGTCTCGTGGCGGAACGATAGGTCGTCCGCCACCGAGAAAATGCGATCCACATTGGGTTGAGTCATAGTTCGTTGGCTCTCTGTAT
>JAZUPN010000053.1:0-6667 GCA_045605245.1 Alistipes sp.
TTGCACCGGTTATGATCTCTTCAAGAAAGTTGAGCGACTTCTGTGCGCCACTCTGTTCGTTAATGTTCTCAATTGCCATAATGTCAAATTTTTGGCTTCAAATTTATGAATTTTTTCGCTATTATCTATTCTCTGCGGCCGATAATTAATCAGTCGCCTCGTTTTTTGTCTAAATATCCAGATCTCGAACGTTGCGTTTGTCCATTATCACACCGTCGTTAAGTTCAACGACACCCACCTTTGCGCGTAACATTGTCATCAGCGTCGTAGCATCGATATTGTAGCAGCGCACCTCCTCGCTCTCGCCGAAATGGTGATAGGTAACCTCGCGCAACGGTTCGGGAGTGATGCACACTACCCTTGCGCCCTCTTCTGCTGCTCGATTCACCAACGCCTCCAAGCGACGCTCCCACGCAGGCTTAACATCTTCGAAATCGCCAACGCAGATCATATAGGTCTTACCCTCATATCCGAGTATCTCCTCCGTAGCATCGCCCTCGGCATCGTGCAACGAGAACTCGGCCAGCAACGCATCCGATACGGGGTCAGACTCAATAGTCTCGGTGCGGGTATCAACCCACTCCCATTTGCTCTCGTCCTGCCACTCGGTATCCTCCAACGAGAACTCTCGCTCCTCGCCCGTCTGCAAGTTACGATAAACAAGTACCGTTGTTCCCTCTTCCATTGCAAAGTCGGTCGATACAGCCTCACGTAACGATGTGCCTACCTTATAGGGCAGGAAGTCGATCAGCGGCAGATGGCGGTAGCAATAGATACCCAAACCGAATGCCACAGCCATAATCAATCCCGTCATCACCAGCTCCCAACGCGAAACGGTAAATATCTTCTCCTTGCGCACACTCCACCAGATGATGATACTCATCGGCAGTAGCACAAGATTTTTTGCCAGCGTCTCCCAATTCGACAACTTCACAGCATCGCCAAAGCAACCGCAATCCTCCACCGGCAACCACATTGCCGTAATGAATGTAACGGTCGTAAAGAACAACATTGCCATCACTGCAAATATCGAAATGAGTGGCGTGCGTACGCGGAACAGCAACATCAAACCCATCATCAACTCCGCGCCACACAGCCAAATCGAAAAGCCGAAACGGGCATACTTCAAACTCTCAAAACCAAACGCATTCAGATATTCGCTGATTTTGATCGCTGTGCCCCACGGATCAACAACCTTCACAAATCCCGAAAAGATAAACGTCAGCGCAAACAATACGCGGCACAAAGTCGCTATCGTCTGGAACGTATCTTTATTCTCCCTCTGTAACATCTCTTTTATCTCTCTTTTTCATTTATATCCTACAACAGCGGCTCGACCAGCTTCTCGATCTTCGCGAAGATCTCATCGGGCGATTGCATCTGTCCCTCGCCCGTCGAACAATCGATCACCGAGAGTTTTTCGTCAGTTTGGGCTGCACGCAGATAGACCTCACGCACCGTGCGCTGCAAATCGAGCGAGGCTTCGTGAATATCGTTTGCACCATTCAGATAGCTGCGATCATCACCCTCGCGCTGCTCCTTCAACTTGCGCTCTGTGAAAGCAAAGGGCACATCGAGGAAGATTGACAGATCGGGCTGCGGAATAGCAAACTGCTCATACTCGGTGCGCATAATCCACTCTTGCAACGCTGCACGCTCCTCCTCGCTTTTGAATTTGGCGCACTGATAACCGACATTTGAATAGACATATCGATCGACAATCACAGCCTTACCCTCATTGAGCCAACCGCGAATCATCGGTGCAGCATCAGCACGATCACCAGCATAGAGCAGTGCCACCAAGTAGGGATTCACCTGCTCCAACGCTCCCAACTCGCCACGCAGAAAACGGGCGATCAAATCACCATATATCGGGGCGTCGAAACGCGGGAAATGGAGATATTCGCTCTCGATTCCACGCACGGCCAACGCCTCGCGTAACTTTTTGATTTGGGTCGATTTGCCTGCGCCATCGACACCTTCAAGGACTATGAACGGCATAGTATAAAGGCTATAATTTGTTTCAACTTTCAAAGTTAGTGTTTTTTTGCCGATTATCATAATTTTCAGCCCAAAAGTTTGCGATTCGGTTGGTGCAGGCTATCGAAATCAGAGATTTCGTCATCATTGGCGGGTCGGCTTTCAGCCGAGCCCCCCACCCGCCAATGATGAATATTCAAAGTATGAATAAACAAAAAGCCACGCGGTTGCGTGGCTTCATTGTGAATCTTAAATCTTGAATTAAACCAAACAGAGCCACACTATCTCAGTGTAGCTCTGTTCGACAAATCTTACTTGCGGCGCTGCTGCTGAGCCTGCTGCTCACGCAACATCTCCTGCTGCTGCTTCATCAACTCTTCGTAACGCTGCTGGAAGCGGCTCTTTTTCTTGTTCTTCTTCTTTTTCGCGTTGGCCTGCATCTGTGCGCGCACCTTATCATCGTCAAGCATTGCGCGGATACCATAGGTCATTGCAATGGTGATCAACTGCGAAATGAAGTAGTAGTAACACAAACCACTCGAATAGCTATTAAACCACAAGAGCATCATCACTGGCATCATATAGAGCGTCATAAACTTCATACCTGCCATCTGGGGTTGCGACGCTGCGGTCTGCTGGTAGTTGATCCACGAATAGACAAACAACGAAACAGCCATCAACAACGCAAACAAGCTCACGTGGTCGCCATACCAAGGAATATTGAACGGCAAGTTGAGCACGCTATCATATGTCGAAAGGTCTTCTGCCCACAAGAAGCTCTCACCGCGCAACTCGATCGACGCGGGGAAGAATCGGAACATTGCAATCAGAATAGGCATCTGAATCAACATCGGCAAACAACCACCCATCGGGCTGACACCTGCACGTTGATAGAGATCCATCACTGCCTGCTGCTTCTTCATTGCATCCTCCTGCTTGGGATAGCGAGCGTTAATCTCGTCCATTTCGGGCTTAATTACACGCATCTTGGCCATCGAAACATACGACTTATAGGTCAGCGGCGAGATGAGCAATTTGATGACAATGGTCATAATCAAAATGATCCAACCGAAATTGCCGATATACTTGCTCAAAAAGTCAAACATCGGAATCACAAACCAGCGGTTCACCCAGCCGAAAATACCCCAACCCAGCGGAATCAGACGCTCCAAATAGAGAGGCTCGTCGTTCTCCGACACGCACTTATTGAGGATCGAATACTTATTCGGGCCAAAATAGAATTGGAACTTATAGTCGGTCGTAAGTTTCGAATATGGAATCGACATCGTTGCATTGAAACTCTTCAACTCGTCAGAGCCTTCGGGGAAGGTCGTGTAGCGCATCGAAGCGTAATCAAAGCTATTCTCGGCAATCAGCACCGATGAGAAGAACTGCTGCTTGAACGCCACCCAATTAACGCGAGTATTCTCGGTCTCCTCGGCGCGCTCACCCACCGACAACTCCTCGATCGAGCTCTCGCCGGGGAATCGATAAGCGATCGTGGTTGCCATATTCTCGGTCTGGAAGCCCTTCTCATTTCGCAATGAGATATTGCGCCAAACCACATCCAGTTGGGTTTGGTTAGCCATCAGCGACTCCATATCGATCATACGCACATCGAAATCTACCATATAGTTACGAGCAGGCGACTCGCTGTCGTAAATCTTATAGATGTATTCGATTGCCGACTCACCGCTAACGGGCAGACGCATAACTACCTGCTGATAGTCATTGATCTTCTGCACAGGATCAACGTGGAAAGCATAATCGCGCGTATTCAGGCGAACATTATTCACGCCGTTGTGAATATACATACAGATATCGAATTCGGCCGAGCCCTCGCGGTAAAGCTGAATAGGCTCCGTACGCTCGCCCTCGGCATAGCGCATATAATCCTTCAATTCGACACCCGTAATTTGAGCACCGCGATTCGAGAAAGTTACCTTAATAACATCATTCTCAACATCGAAACTCTCGTCCGCACCCTTCAAGGCTGCGAAGAGGTCATTACCCAAATTTGCATTCAGAGCCTCGTCGGCACGCTGCTGACGCTGCTCGGCAGTCAATGTATCACCTGCGATTGTAGCCGTCTCGGCTACTACGGCCGTAGTATCGACAACCTCGGTCGGCTCGGCCAATTCAGGATGCGCAGCGATCCACTCGGCCTGCGCCTTCTCGTACTCCTGCTGCTGTCTGTTTGTGTAGAAACTATATCCGACCAGCAATGCGCCGATCAAGATAAGTCCGATTACTGAATTTTTATCCATTTCAAATTTTTAAGTTGCACATTAATCGCTCCGTTCAAACGCGGAACGAAATCAGCGTAGTCCTACGTTTGACTACTTCTCGTTTTTCAATGCCGCAGCCACGAAAGCTACAAACAGAGGATGGGGGTTCAATACGTTACTGCTATACTCAGGATGGTACTGCGTAGCCACAAACCAAGGATGGTTATCCAACTCCATAACCTCAACAAGGCCGGTATCGGGATTCATACCTACGGCACGCATACCTGCTGTCTCGAACTCATCGAGATAGTCGTTATTGAACTCGTAACGATGGTGATGACGCTCCGCAATAGTAGTTGCATTGTAAGCGCGGCTAACCTTCGAATGAGGATCCAAGTGGCAAGGATACGAGCCACGACGCATCGTACTACCCTCCGACAGGCCCTTCTGTGCCTCCATTACGTCGATTACAGGGTGCGGAGTAGGCTCCATCTCGGTCGAATTGGCCTTCTCATAGCCCAATACGTTACGAGCGAACTCGATCACTGCACACTGCATACCCAAACAGATACCGAAGAAAGGTACATTGTTTTCACGAGCATACTTCACAGCGACCAACTTACCGTCGATACCGCGAGCACCCGCACCCGGAGCAACCATAATACCATTCATCGAGCCCAAAAGTTCCTCAACCGAATTCGTAGTAACCTTCTCGGCTGCAATCAGATGCAGTTTAACCTTACAATCGTTCATTGCGCCTGCGTGAACAAACGACTCGATGATCGACTTATAGGCATCGGGCAGCTCGACATACTTACCAACCAATGCGATATCGACACGCTTCGAAGGATTCTTTACCTTCTCGACAAACGACTCCCAAGCGACCATATCCGACGGTTTGTCGGCGGGCAGATTCAACTTCTCCAACAACACCAAATCCAGATTCTGCTCGCGCATCTTCAAGGGTACCTCGTAAATGGTCGGAACGTCCATCGATTCAACTACCGCCTGGGGATCAACATTGCAGAACAGAGCCACCTTGCGGCGTACCTCCTGGGGCAGATGATGCTCACTGCGCAGAACCAGAACATCGGGCTGCAAACCATTCTCCAACAATGCCTTAACCGAGTGCTGCGTAGGTTTGGTCTTCAACTCCGCACTTGCCGTCATATAGGGAACAAGTGTCAGGTGAACCAACGCCGTATTACGATAACCGAGCTGATAACGCAACTGACGTACCGACTCGATATAGGGCAACGACTCGATATCGCCAACCGTACCACCAATCTCGGTGATAATTACATCGTACATATTTTTGGTCGAAAGCATCTGGATACGACGCTTGATCTCGTCGGTGATATGAGGAATAACCTGAACGGTCTTACCCATATACTCGCCACGACGCTCCTTGTTGATCACACTCTGGTAGATCTTACCCGTAGTTACGGTATTTGCGTTCGAGGTCGGGATTGCCGTAAAACGCTCGTAGTGTCCCAAATCGAGGTCGGCCTCTGTACCATCATTGGTAACATAGCACTCACCGTGCTCATAAGGATTCAACGTGCCGGGATCGACGTTGATATAGGGGTCGCACTTCTGAATTGCGACCGAGTAGCCGCGTGCCTGCAACAAACGCGCAATCGACGAAGAGATAATACCCTTGCCAAGCGACGATGCAACACCACCGGTTACGAAAATGTACTTGGGTTTAGCAATTGACATAATCGTATATTGTTTAGTTTTTGGTTTCTCTATAATTATTTAACTCTTTTTCTCTTTATATCTCGGTTTAGTTCTCGGCCTGCTCCTCTTCGCGGTCGATCAACTTCACCTTCTCGATAGCCTCGGCCATCTCTGCCTTTGCCTTCGCAATCTTCGCGCGAACATCGTTAATCATCGACTCGGCACCCTTCGAGTGCGAGAAGAATCCGATGTTATTCTCCAAAAGCGCGATATCGGTTTCGAGCTGCTTCACCTTATTATATAAACGCTCACGCTCCGAACGCAGACGTTTGTCGCCCGACGCCTTCATAGTCGAAAGCTTCGAGCGGAAACGATCCATCGAGCGATCGCGCTCTGAACCACGCAACGCAGCAAAGAGGGCATCAACCACCTCCTTATACTGCTTCTGCAATGCATCCTTCTGCTTGATGGGCACATAACCGATCTCATTCCACTGACGCTGGAATGTCTTGATCGCCTCGTAACCACCCTCCTTAACGTCGCAAGCCTTCATCTGCTCCAACAGTTCGCGTTTAGCCTGCAAGTTACGCTCCTGCTCATTGTCAATTGACGAGAAGTGAGCCGCCTTACGCTCAAAGAAGTGGTCGCAAGCAGCGCGGAAACGCTTCCATACAGCATCCGAATGGCGACGCGATACGGTACCGATCTCCTTCCAACGCTTCTGTAAAGCGATCAGTTCGTCAGAGGTCTTCTTCCAATCCTCGCTATCCATAATC
>JAZUPN010000054.1:0-9449 GCA_045605245.1 Alistipes sp.
TGACAACGATATTGACAATCAGGCGAGGAGACTCGGCGTTATCTGCCTTTGATGTTGCGGTCGAAGAGTTACCCTGCGCAAAAAGCGAGCAGAGAGGTGCAAATGCAAGTATTAAAATTGTTAAAAATCTCATCTTCTCAAATTTGAGCCGTAAAGATACGAAATTAATGCGAGTCGAAGTGTTATTTGGACAATTTATTTGGTTGCCACAACAAAAAAAGGTCGCACTCTCGACCAATCGACCGCAGGATAGCTCTCTGCAAGACGATCAATACGTTCCGTCATTCGTTGGCAAAACTCGCGATGTGCTTGCGAATCGGGCTCCGTAGGGCGATGTTTGGCCGCAGTCCAAATGCGCTCCGCCTCACGCATCGCACCCTCCGCATCGGGAGCGATAGCCCACGCGCGCCAGCACTCCCAGATGTAGTCGATCGCAACCGACGACGGATGCACCATATCGCGCTCATAGAATCGATAATCGCGCAGGTCGTCGTTCATAATCTCGAACGACGGAAAGTAACTCACATTCTCGCGCGCATCGGCCAATTGCGCCGCCGCAATACGCAGAATCGCTTTGCTCAACGAGTTCTGGTCAAGGCCGTCAGCGATATGTCGAACGGGGCTGATGGTAAGCACTACCCATTTGTTTTTCAGATATTTGTCGATTACTCCGTCAAGCAGCGCAACAATCTGTTCAACGCTCAACAATTCGCGTTCGAAGAGTTGCGCTGGCATTTTATGGCAATTAGCTACGACACCGCCCGTTCGCAGACGATAGATCCACGAGGTTCCAAGCGTAAGTACCACACAATCAGCCGCGGCCAACGCCTCTGCACCCTGCTCGACAGCGCGATTCATCCTCTCCAACGCCTCTTCGGCCGAGCGTGCCGCAAAATCGCCGTGGAAATCATACGAGAACCATCGCCCATTACCGTTCTGTAAATCATCAACCGTATAGCGCGCTCCTGTCGCCAAACGCTCAATAGTTGCCACAATCGAGGCCGGATTAAACAATATTCCAAATGGATTATTGGCGACGTGAAAGCCTGCGCAGACCATTCGCTCGGCGATATGCTCCGAGAAACACGAGCCGATCATCAGCACCCGATTTGAGTGGTTGAGTCGCAGCGGCGAAGGCTCTATTTGAATTTGTGTACGAAATTGCATATAGAAGTCTGTTTATAGCGATACAAAAATAGGCAATTTTCGCTATATTTGCGATATGAAACTAAAAGCCAATTGCAAAATCAATCTCGGACTCGACATTCTGCGTCGTCGCGAGGATGGGTTTCACGATCTGGAAACGGTAATGATACCCGTAACGGAGCTCTACGATATGATCACTATCGAGCCCTCCGATGAACTTCAATTTATTCAAACGGGCATCGTGGTAGATTGTCCGCCGGAGAAGAATCTCTGTCTGAAAGCCTACAATCTTGTGCGTTCGCGCCACCAGATTCCACCCGTTAAAATTACGCTCGACAAGCGTGTTCCGTTTGGTGCAGGATTGGGCGGAGGATCGTCTGATGCCTCGGCCGTTATTGTTGCTTTGAACGAGAGATTTGCTCTCGGATTAAGTATTAAAGAGATGGTTGATATGGCGGCCGCATTGGGCAGTGATACAGCCTTTTTCATCGAAAATAAGACACAACTTTGCACAGGACGCGGCGAGATTATGAGCCCCATTGCTCTCGATCTGAAAGGACTTTGGTTGGTGGTCATCAAACCACCTTTCGGAGTCTCTACCGCAGAGGCCTATTCGGGTGTTCGCCCCGCAGTTCCTGCACGCTCACTCACCGAGCGACTGATGGATGACCGCGCCACCTGGCAGCAGAGTGTTATTAATGGTTTTGAGCCTCACATATTCAAGGCACATCCCCGTTTAGGCGAGTTAAAGCAGACACTACTCAATGCAGGTGCGCTCTATGCCGCAATGTCGGGATCAGGATCTGCGCTATTCGGTCTATTCGAGAACAAACCGAATGTGCTGTTTGACGATGATATTTTCGTTCACATTCAGCAGTTATAATAAATCATATAGAATACAGCAAACCCACCCGCGACAAGTTTTCGTGGGTGGGTTTGTTTTATTACTTATAACGATTAACGACCAATACGTTTTGCCCAGGCCGTTTTAAGCCATTGATCGCGAAATACCACATAGCTCATACTCGGAATATTCACCGTCAATCCGCAACTACGTTCAACCTCGAAAAGGCCCGCCAGACCAAAGGCCGAATAGACCGACGATGTATGGGCGGTATAGACCACGCAATCGTAGATTGCATTCTGCAACGCACTATAAGCCGAGCGATCCTTCGCCGCAAGGTCGTAGAAGTGTTCAAGATCGTAGAATTGATGTTCGTCAAGCAGCTCAAACGCCTGAACGTCAAACGCATCAACCTCATTCAACCCGCCCTGCTCAATCTTTGCTACGACCGCTGCCAGCCCTTCGACTTTCGCGCAATCGATAAGCGAAATCGTACCAGATTTTGTGCCGGGGGTAAGTTCCCTGTAATAGCGTATATATTCGCTACAATATTTCATCAGGTTATCTCGGACATTGCCCGACGCAAAGAGATATTTCAGCACAAGATCGTAAGGCATTCCGCGTCCCATAATCTCGGCTGACGACGCAATTACATAATCTGCCGTCTGGCGCAAATCATAGATCGCTTCGACCGAAGCCATAAAGCAGGCATCGAAGATCAATGAGCGCACATTATATCCCGACAAAACAGCCGCAATTTCGGTAATATCCATACCAGGATCATCGATCGTCTTACCATTGTAATCGACCTTACCATCAAGACCGAACGTACGGGTAATCTCATCTCCGCTTTTCTGCCAGAAGCTACCATCATCGCCCGATTCGCCAACAGACAGAGGTCTTGACAACGAGCCACGCGACATACACTCCTTTGTAAACCAGCCCGTTGCGTGCGATCCGAAGACCAAAGAGTACTCTTTGGCAGGCGCAACTCGCTCGACATCAGCCATAACCGTACGTAGCGTTTCGGGATCACTCGACGAAATTGTACTCGGATAGGTGCGGAGTGTATCGCATTGCGCTCCGACTTTTTTGTCGTAATAGATCTGCAACAACAACGGATCTCCCAACGAAGGGCGCGGACGGAAAAAGACGACAATACGGCCATTGTCGCTCGGAGTAGAGGCATCGACTGACGAGATAACATCTTCGACATTATTCTCCAAATAGCTCTGCAACGAGTTATTGCCGGCAAGATACATAACTAACGTATGATCAGCAGTACCCTGTGGTGGCTTTGGGATGTATGGTTTCGGGCCACACGCAACCGATAACAGCGACACGATAATCACTAATATATATTGCAACGATCGCATTGTTTCTACATTTACATTGGTCAATTATGCAAAGATACAAATTTTTCCGAAATACTCTACTCTCATATTGACAAACAAAAACGACCGCCACTCTATCGAGCGACGGTCGCATTGATATTTCGTCGAGTAACGGATTAGTTACCCAGTGCGAAACGCTTGTAAGCAATTACGGTAGCCTCCTTATCAGCCTCCTTAATGTACTCTGCGATAGTCTTCTTCTCGCCAACGAGCTGCTGGTTCAAGAGAGTATTCTCCTCGAAGAACTTGCGCATCTTACCCTCTGCGATCTTCTCCAAAATTGCGTCGGGCTTGTTAGCGTTCTTGGGATCCTGCTTCATCTGCTCCATAGCGATAGCCTTCTCCTTCTCAACGATCTCTGCGGGGCAGTCGTTCTCGTCGATCGAGATGGGAGCCATTGCAGTTGCCTGCATTGCTACGGTGTGAGCAACTGCTTCGGGAACCTCCTTGTTGAAACCAAGGATAGTACCGAGTTTCTTGTTGAAGTGAACGTAAGCGTTGCAGTAGGGAGCCTCGATGCGGCCATAGTATGCCAACTCAACCTTCTCACCGGTCTGACCCGACTTCTCGGTTACCATCTCCTCTACGGTGCGACCCTCCTCGTTCTTAACTGCCATCAGAGCCTGCTGATCAGCTACGTCGTTAGCTACTGCCAACGCCAAGATAGCCTCTGCCGATGCGCTGAACTCGCTGTTAGCTGCTACGAAGTCGGTCTCGCAAGCCAAGCACAGAAGATATGCCTTCTCGCCAACGATCTTCGATACAACAACACCTTCGGTAGCAGTACGGTCAGCACGCTTGCTAACTACCAGCTTACCCTTCTCGCGGATAATATCCTTTGCACGCTCAAAATCGCCCTCTGCCTCGATGAGTGCCTTCTTGCAGTCCATCATACCAGCACCGGTCATTTTACGGAGCGTCATTACATCTGCTGCTTTGATTTCCATAGTGGTAAAATCTTTTTCGGTTAAAAACTGTGTTTAATTACTCGGCAGCCTGCTCGGTTGCAGCAACTACCTCGGCAACCTCTGCCTCCACGTTCTCCTTAACGGCCTTCTTTACGCGGGGCTTTGCCTCCTTCTTGCTTTCGTTCTTAGCCTCGGCCTCAGCAGCCTCCTTCTCCTTTTCGAGCTTGCGCTCCTCAGCACCCTCAGCGATTGCTGCGCACATTGCATCAAGAACTACGGCGATCGACTTCATAGCGTCGTCATTTGCAGGGATAACGTAATCGATGTCGGTTGGATCACAACAAGTATCAACCATTGCAAATACGGGAATGTTCAGACGCTTTGCCTCCTTAACTGCGTTTGCCTCCTTCTGTACGTCAACAACGAACAGAGCTGCGGGCAGACGAGTCAGGTCAGCGATCGAACCGAGGTTCTTCTCCAACTTTGCACGCTGACGCGAAATCTGGAGCTTCTCACGCTTCGAGAAGTTATCAAAAGTACCGTCGTTAGTCATACGATCGATCGTCGACATCTTCTTAACGGCCTTACGTATAGTGGGGAAGTTTGTAAGCATACCGCCCGGCCAGCGCTCGGTAACGTAGGGCATACCTACTGCCTGTACCTTCTCGGCAACTACTTCTTTTGCTTGTTTCTTGGTAGCTACGAACAATACGCGGCGACCGCTCTTTGCGATCTGCTTCAACGCTGCTGCAGCCTCATCGATTTTGAGCACGGTCTTGTGCAGGTCGATGATGTGGATGCCGTTCTTCTCCATAAAGATATAGGGAGCCATTTTGGGGTTCCACTTTCTTTTGAGATGGCCGAAATGAACTCCGGCATCCAATAAGGTATTGAAATCTGTTCTTGACATTGTTTCAAATGTTTGTTTTTCTGTTTTTGTTCTCTGTTCTTCAACCGACGAGTAGTGTTCCTTGAACAATCCCTTCGGTTTTCCGCGATCAGGCAATTCTGCGGTAATGCGCTCTATGCGGCAGTCTGCAAAATTTGAACCTCGATCGTGCTGCCAATTCGGACGCGAATATTAACGCTTGCTGAACTGGAACTTCGCGCGTGCACTCGGCTGACCGGGCTTCTTACGCTCAACTTCGCGAGGATCACGCGTCATAAAGCCGTTCTTCTTCAAAACGGGACGCATCTCGGCGTCGATCTGGCACAGTGCGCGAGCGATACCCAGACGAGCAGCCTCGGCCTGACCCTTGATACCACCACCGTCGAGGTTGATCGTGATGTCGTAGCTCTCAGCAGTGTTGGTAACCAACAGCGGCTGCTTTACAACGAAACGAAGGATCTCCAACGGGAAGTAAGTCTCAAGCGACTTCTTGTTGATTGTGATGTTGCCCTGACCGGGTTTAACGTAAACGCGAGCCACAGCGGCCTTACGGCGTCCTACGGTGTTTACAACTTCCATAATCTTTACTTAATCTCGTTTAATTTGATTGTTTTGGGGTTCTGTGCTGCGTGGGGATGCTCCTCACCTGCATAAACCTTCAAGTTCTTCAAGAGAGCCTCACCCAGACGGTTCTTGGGCAACATACCCTTAACTGCCTTCTCGATTACGAAGGTAGGCTTTCTCTTCAAATACTCAGCCGGAGTGGCGAAACGCTGACCACCAGGGTAACCCGTGTGGCGCACATAGACCTTTTCGGTCATCTTCTTGCCGGTAAGCTTAACCTTGTCGGCGTTGATAACGATAACATTATCACCGCAATCAACGTGGGGGGTAAAGCTCGGCTTGTTCTTGCCACGCAGGATCTTCGCGATCTGCGATGCAAGACGTCCCAATACCTCGCCGTTAGCGTCGATCAGCACCCACTCCTTCTGTGCTGTCGCTGCATTCACCGAGATAGTCTTGTAGCTTAATGAATCCACTTGTTTTACGTTTAAATTAATACTTGTTTAATTGATCCAAACCCATTATTATGGGCGTGCAAAGGTAGTGATTATTTTTTAATAAAAAAAATGCGCGCTATTTTTTTCACATTTTCACCATTTTATGTACGTTTTGGGGCCGTTTTTGGTCATAAAAAATACAAAAAATCGGCCGACACCCTATGGCATCGGCCGAATTCGTATAATATTTAAGGTATTGCTACCCTATTTTCACTGCTTACTCCTTGTCAGCAACGCAACGTACCGAACTTGCATCCGAACGAGCACCACCACCCATAGCTGATACGAAGCAGGTACCAGCAGCCGTGGGGCTCATATAGTTCAAGCAAGCGGTAGCCATCAAGCTATTCTGCTGCGAAGAGATCGTGCTCTTATAGATCGAGTTCGACCAATAAACGCCCGAATGACCTGCAACCGAACCGTAGAGTGCGCCATAAGCACCATACCAACGCGATGCTGCGGGGAAGAACGAAGTGGTGTTACCCGACAAGGTGAAGTAGTAACCATTGTTATAGTCGTCGAAATCAACTACACCGTCACCGTTACGGTCAGCAACAGCAGTCTGTGCATAGTTACCCATAACAGCAGCACCGGTCGAAGTGAACTTCGAGAAGGCCATAATGGGAGGTACGCGCCAACCTGCGGGGCAGGGGTCGTACATTGTCTTCTCGCCCAGATTCTCATACTTCAACGAACCGCTCTCGCGAACGTGGCCCTCGGCGTTACCCCACAGGCTGTCGTCCGAAGTCGAGCACCAGTCGGTATAATCTACCAGATAGGGAGCGATGTATGTTGCGGGATTAGCGATTGCAAACTCTACCGACTGACGACTCTTTGCAACTGCGTATGCGATCTGCTCACCCTCCAAGTTGTAGATAGGAGCATTAACAGTCGTGGTCGAACCGGTCAGCGTAGGCGAACCTGTGAAGGGATCCTTGCGGCCCCACTGGTAGAGCAGGCCATAGCATTTTACATTGTCCGATGCGGTAGTCATTGCACCGAGGTTCATATTCATCACATTGAAACCGGTAATCATAGGCAGCGACTCGATCGCCTGCTCAGGAACCCAGATGTGCCAGCTCCACAGAGTCTCCGAAACACCTGCCTCACCGAATGCAGCGATAACAGCGTTACCATAAACACCCTCATTTACAACGAAGCGAACCTTCTCGCCCTCAAACGAAACCTCGTTGATCAGGCCCGGAGTATCCTGCCACAACAGAGCAACGCCGGTAGCACCCTCAACAGCTACGCCAGAGTTACCCTTGAAAGGAGCAAAAGTGTAAGCACCAGCCTCCTCGATAAGGTAGCTGTTTGCTGCCAACTCGTCAGCGATCGACTCCTGAGTCTTAGCTTTGATTCTTACCCAAGCTGCGGGAGCGTAATCAGCGTCCGAAGTTGCGGGGCGAACCATAACGTGGTAAACACCCTCAGCCAGGCCGGTAAACTCCTTCTGCAAGCCATTAACTATCTCGATTGTAGACGAAGTAGCCAGAGCAACCTCGTAGTATTCAGCGCCCTCAGCAGCGTTCCACGAAACAACGAACGAAGACTCGGTCTGATTCGATACGCTCAAAGTGATATCACCCAGCGTGAATGCAGTATTCAGAGTAAATGCGGTCTCATACCAAGGCGAATCAGCGAAACTCTTCGACGAATCAACAGCCTTGATTTTGAGGGTATGGCTCGAACCATAACGCAGACCGTCAATGGTCAAAGCGGTAGCAGTAGTAGCCTGCTCTGCACCACCATCAAAAACATAAACATAGCCATCAGCATTAGCAACTTCCTTCCAAGTTACATTAACTGACTCCGAACGATAAACGACATTTACATCGGGTGAATTCAGAGCGTTAATCTTAACCTCCTCATCATCCGAGCAAGCGATCATCGAAACCGACATTGCAGCGATGAATGCTACCGACAGCAGATTCATCACACGGCGAATAGTTTGTTTCATAAGTTATAAATTTTAAGTGAGTTAAATAATTTTCACGGATAATGGCGTGCACAACTCGCCATAAATCAGTCATAAGCATTAGTGCAAATATAGCGAAAAATTGTTAACTCACAACGCATTTAACGCATTTTTATAACGCTAAATTTGCAACTTAACCGCCCTCTGGGCAATAATTAGGCAGTCAAAATATTTGTTTTTCAGAGCATAATGCAATATATTTGTTGGCTGATTTCGGACGACTGAATTATCGTCGATAAACAACAAAAAAGAACAGCCACGTACCCAATGAGACCAATGACTCGCGAAATATGGCGACTGACGATTCCGAATATCGTGTCGAATGTAACCGTACCGCTTTTAGGTATGGCCGATATGGCTATTGCGGGACGTTTGGGCGACTCGACCGCCACGATCGGAGCGCTGGCGATCGGAACAACAATCTTCAACTTTATCTATTGGAACTGCTCGTTTCTGCGTATGGGCACAAGCGGACTGACGGCACAGGCCTTCGGTGCGGGTCGCAAGGAGGAGTGCGCCAATCTGCTGGTACGCGGTGTGGTTGTGGCGGTGGCTCTGGCAATTGTGCTCATTGCGTTGCAACACCCCGTTGGTGAATTCGCTATTTGGCTGATGAATGGCAACGATCTGGTGCGTCGCTATTTCTTTGCACGTATATGGGCGGTGCCTGCGGCGATCTCGCTATTTGCGCTCAATGGGTGGTTTATCGGTATGCAGAACTCCTCGACCCCGATGTTGATCGCGCTGGCGCAAAATGTAATTAATATCGCGTTCAGCATCTGGTTTGCCTTCGGGTTGGATATGGGTTTGGAGGGCGTTGCGTGGGGCACGGTCGTGGCACAATATAGTGGTGTGGTGCTGGCTGTGGTGGCTATCGTGCGACGCTACCGCGATGTGGTGCGCTTGGCGTGCTGGCGCAGTGCGCTCCGACTGCAAGCTATGGGGCGTTTCTTTACGGTCAATCGAGATATTTTTATTCGCTCGTTCTGCTTGTGCGTGGCCTACTCGTTCTTCACGGCTGCGGGAGCACGTATGGGCGACCCGACTATTCTGGCCGTCAATTCGTTAATGATGCAACTCTTCTCGCTGTTCTCGTATATGAGCGACGGAGTGGCATACGCAGCCGAGGCACTGACGGGGCGTTTCGTCGGAGCACGCGATGCCGACTCACTGCGCGACGCGGCGGGGCGTATGTTCCGTATCAGTTTGGTAATTGCGCTCGTCTATGT
>JAZUPN010000055.1:0-9838 GCA_045605245.1 Alistipes sp.
CTCGATGTCGTTTGCATAGATAACACCCTTATCCTCAGCCGCTGCGGGAGCCTCCTGCTTAACGGTTGCCACCACATACTGCTCATATTCAGCCTTCAAAGCCGTACCCTCCGAGTTGAACAGATCGAAATCGGGATCCGAGATCTTCGACGCCACCGTGCGGGGCAGAGCCACGAGCATACCCTCACGTACTGCACCCTCGTTCAAAGTGGTCTGCACAAAGAACTTACGAGCCCAAAGACCTGCCTTGTCGGCAGCGGCGTTCCACTCCTCTTCCCAAGTGATTGTGATCCAATCGTTCGTGGGCGACGAAGCGTAGAGATAGTCGTTCTCCTTCACGATCTTATAGAGCTGGGCACCCTTCGGAGCGGTCATCGTTGCGATTGCACCCATCTCGATATACGAATCGGCCGAAGCGTTATAGTAGTGGCCCTCGGCATTGAAAGTCAGCGCGGGAGCGATCTCAACCTCGCACACGGCCTCGCAAGCGGGCATATTAACGGTCAGCTTGCCTGCCTCAACAGGTGCGCTCTCGTTAGCCAAATCGTTGATTACCAACTCAACGCTCTCCGCAGCAAAGGGATAAGCCTCCTTCTCGGTGCGTACAAAGACCTCGGTACGACCAGCCTCGCCCGTTGTAGTCGAGGGGAGCAACCACGCGGGTAGCTCACCACCGATAGCCCACTTGAAATTGGTCTCGACAACGATGCGGTGCATATACTGCTCGTTGTGCCACAAGAAATCGAGAGTCTTGACCGGAGTCGAGCCATAGACATAAGCACCCTCGGCATCGGTCTTGAAATCGACATTTGCCTCATCGTACTCGGCAACATAGACATTGAGCGTACGAGCCAACTTCTGACGAGTCAGCTTTGCAATTACCTGCGTCTTGCCGCCCATTGTGAGCGACACCTCGCACGTACGATCGTTATCAAATTCGTCGATCTCGGCAGCCTTGATCTTGATCTGCTGCTGACCGGCCTTACCGGTCATCGAGAGCTGACCCGCTGCATCGACAAGCGAAAAATATTGTGCGGCCTCGGTCGGGATCGACACCTTCCAATCCATATTGGGATTGATCGAAAGGGTGTAGGTCTCGCCACTCTTAACCACCTTCTCAACTTTCGTCGGGAAATTGGGTGTTACGGGTGTCGGTTCGGGTTCGGGATCATCACCGCAACCGGTCGCAACAACCGCCGCAGCCATCATCAGCAGGGCGGTAATTTGACGAAAAATGTTCTTTTTCATAAACGATTGTTTCTATTAATTGTAAATTTTAAGAGTTGTTTCTTATCTATCTGTTTCGTTCATCGTTCGATTCGGCGGACTACATACCCTCTTCGCGTTGCAGACGCTCGGCCTCCTCGTCGCTCACCCACTCAAAGACGTTGTAGAAGTGGCCCACATCGCCAACAGGCTTGCCCAGATTCTCGACATAGGCGTAGAGCCACAGCACCATAAATCGCTGACAAGAGTTGTAATACGACTCGTAGTAGGGACTCGATGCACCCAGCAGATGGTTGTCGCCGTGAATCATACCAAAGACCATCTCCTCGCTACAAAGGGTCTGACCCTTATCCATCACAACAAAGGGCTTTGCAGGGTCGCTCGCATCGAAACGCACCTTGACATCGTAACCGTCATAGAAGCAGTTGCGAATGATGATCATATTCTCCTCGGTGGGATGCTTCTCGCAATAGACCAGACGCTGGTACGAGAGATTCTCACCCGGATAGTTATACAGCAGCAACGATGTCATCACGCACCAACCTGTAAAGTTATTCACATCAAACGGGCAGCTCTTATACATCACCACCTTCGTCGTTGCGCCATTGGGATAGAGCTCCCACTCCAACTGTTCGGGCATAACCAATCGCATCACGAAACCGAGCGAATCGGCCGCCTCGATCTGGTCGTAGTGGCCGCGCACAAGCACATCGGCCGCCATCTCGCCCGCAGGGATTGTAACCGAGTTCGAGCAGAGCGAATAGTGCAACCCCTCAACGGCATTGCTACCCTTATCGATAATCTCAACGCCGAACGTGCGGTCGTAGTCGCACTTTACGGTCGAAGCGACCGTAACAGCAAATGTCTCGCCATCGGCCAGCACCATATTGGTCGATATCGAATCGGCAAACATCACATATTCGGGTCCCGAATAGCGAACATACTCCTCCTCGCACGACACCGCGCCCAGCGCAAGGGCCGCCATTGCTGCAAATGTCGAAATATATTTAATGAACTTCTTCATAGTCATCTGTTTATCATTTTATTTATTGCTCTCATTCGGCTGAATCTCCGACCCCGGAGCCTCGATCTCGTGCTGCGGTATAGGCCATACGAACAGCGGATTGTCGGCCTTAACACTTATCGAGCTGCCCTCCGAGAGCGACTGCTGCTGCGGTGTGCGGGTAAAACCCTCACCATTGCGGTAGAGCTTACCCCAACGCTTGATATCGTGCAGGCGGAAACCCTCCATATAGAGTTCGCGCACACGCTCATTGGCAATCTCCTCGATGAAGTTATCCTTTTTGAGCGAGAGCGAGCCGCCCGAAACATATCGGGCCTTACGCAGTGTCATCATATCCTCGGTCGCAGCCGTAAAATTGGGGGTCTGCTGGCGGCAATAGGCCTCGGCACGGATCAGATACTGCTCGGCCAAACGGAAAGGCTTGGGCATCGTTACGTGGTAGATGTAGCTCGACGACATAAAGTCGCGGTTGCCATAATATTTAACCAGCAGAGGCCACTGCAACGCGTGATCGTAGCCCGTCTGCACATCGTAGAAATAGGCTTCATAGCGACGGTCGCCTGAATCGTAGAGGTCCAAAACCCACTGCGCAGGAACATAATCGGGATAGAAATTGTAGTAGTCGGTGGTGAAATTCAGGAATACCGATCCGAGTGCGCCACCGAACGAGGTCTGCGTGAAGCCGATCTGCCAGATAGCCTCGGTCGAGAGGTCGTGCGCCCACATATAGTCGAAGAAGGTCATATCCGAGGTGTAGAGCGTCGTTGCCGACGAGAGGGCGTAGGGCTTGTTCGGATGGTCGATAACGCGCGACGAATAGTCGATCGCCGCATCCCAATCCTGCATATAGAGGGCTACGCGAGCGTGCAACGCATAGGCGGCACCGAGCGTAAGGTAGTGGTGCGAATAGAAGTCATTTTCGATCGGCAACAACTCCTCGGCACGCGCCAAATCTTCGAGCACAAACTCATACGAGGCTTTGAGCGACGAGCGAGTCGTAGGCTCTGGTGTCGAATATAGTTTGCGAATAACTACACCCAACTCCGTCTCGGCCGTTGCAGGGTCATAAGCCTTACAGAAACACTTCAACAGCTCCGAGTAGGCCAATGCACGGATGGCATAGACCTCGCCCGTATAGAGTTCGAGAGCCTCGATGCGCTCGTCGCTGGTCTGCTTTGCAACCACCGCGTCGATACGTTCGAGGAAGAAATTACAGTGCGAAATAACACCATACAGAGCCGCATAGACCGACTCGATCTCGGCCGTTGTCGGGCGGATATCCCACTGCCAGATACTGCCGTAGGTATTTGTATAACCATCGACGGCATATACCAAATCGCACTGGATGTCGGGCAGCAGTGTCAAATAGCCACTCCACAGAGCCGAACTCTTCAAGCGGGCATAGATACCGGTAAGAGTCTGCTCGGCCTCCTCGTAGCTCTGCATCGCCTCCGTCTGCGGAATTGCCGACAAAGGATCTTTATCCAGACACGAGGTCGTCGCAAGGGCCACAGCCGCAAGCAACACAAAGAACTTAATTTGAGAAAATATCTTTTTCATACTCATTTCGCACTTTTAGAATATCAGATCCAAACCGAATGTAAATTGACGAGCCATCGGATATTGCGCCGCATAGATATTCGACGTGCCCTCCGGATCAAGACCAGAGAACTTGGTGAAAGTCAGCAGATTCTGACCCTGCGCAAAGAGGCGGAAACCACGAATGAAGGTGCGCTTCTTCTCTTCGGCAAACTTAAACGAGTAGCTGAGCATCACATTTTTCAGACGCAGGAACGATGCATCTTCAAGCAAACGGCTGTCGAATTCGGTATAGACGCCGTGGCGCGGGATATCGGTGATATCGCCAGGCTTCTGCCAGCGATCGAGCAGGCGGCTCGACTGGTTGTACGATGCGAAACGACCGTTCGACTCGTCGAAATAGCGGTCGTTATTGATCATCCAGCGATCGGCAACCCAGCTGAACTGCGCGCTGAGCGACAGACCCTTCCAACTCAACGCCGTGCCGAAACCTCCCTGCCAGGGGGCGATGTAGCTCTTACCGACCAGCACCTTATCCTCGTCGCGCAGCTCGGTGGTCAGATTGCCATTTTTGTCATACCACAGCGCATCGCCATTGATCGGATTGACACCCGCATAGCGGTTGATATAGTACTCGCCGAGGGGATGGCCCACGACCAACTTGGTATTGGTGTTCGAACGCTCGTACTCCTGCACGCCGTTATAGAGTTCGGTGATCTCGTTGTAGTTGTACGAGGCATTGGCATTGACAGTCCAGAGGAAATTCTTCGTCTGCACAAGCGTAGCCATAACGCTCAACTCGGCACCTACGTTGATCATCTCGCCCACGTTGTCCCAATAGTAGCCGAATCCCTGATCGGTATATGACTTGGGCACCTCCATCAACATATCCGAGGTCTGCTTATAGTAGCCTTCCAGATCGACATTCAGGCGATTCCAGAAACCGAAGTGCGCACCGAGATTGGTGGTCCAGGGCTTCTCCCAACCTAAATTCTCGTTACCGGGTTGGATCGGCGCGATACCTGCATCGCCCACATAATCCAGACCGCCGCCAACCAATGCCGAATGGACATAGTTGGGAATCGACGAGTTACCCGACGTACCGGTCGAAAGCGAGATCTGGGCGTTGGTCAGCCAGCGCGACGAGCTCTGCATAAAGCTCTCGTTGCGCATATTCCACATCAAGCCGACCGACCAGAAACCTGCCCAGCGACGCGACGAGCCGAAGCGCGACGAGCCATCGGCACGTGCCGAAAGTTCAACGAAATAGCAGTTGTCAAGGTTATACTCCGCACGACCGAAGAACGAGAGGAATCCGTAATCCGAGTCGGTCGTATCGTCCCACGAAGTTGCACGCGTGCCGTTGGTGATGTTGGTCAGACGGTCGTTGTTTTGACCTGCCGTAGCAACACTGAACGCCTCATAGTGGTAATCGACACCCTCCTGACCAACCATAAAGTTGAACGAGTGCAGGCGCGAGGTCTGCTTGGTGAAGTTGTAATTTACGGTATTGGTAATCGTAAGCTGCATACCGTCGGTCGAAGAGCGCGATGCCGAGCCGCTGCCCTGATTGGGCGTATAGCTCGGATACGACACCGCGAAACCTGTCGTATGGCCGTAGTCGATGCCGAACTGCGAACGAAGCGTTAGCCCCTTGATGGGCGTTGCCTCGCCGTAGATGGTTGACATCAACTTATATTTCTTGAATGTAACGGGGTTATTTGCCAGCCACTCCAACGGATTCTGGCCCTGACCCTTCCACGAGCCGTCAGAGATCGAGGCGAGCGAGCCGTCATCGCGGCGGGGATTCCAATAGGGCATCATAAATCGCGCCGCCGAGATGGGGGTAACGAGCGTATAGGCACCCTCGTCGGCCTGCTGGATATTCTGGAAGTTGAACATCGTATTTGCACCGACCTTCAACCACGATGCCGCGCGGCGATCGAAATTCACACGGCCCGAATAGCGATCAAACAGCGAGCCTGCCGCCGTACCCTCTTGGCTGTAATAGCCACCCGAAAGGTAGTAGTTGGTCTTCTCGTCGGCACCCGACACCGAGAGCTCGTAGCTCTGCAACATCGCCGCCGAGTTATAGACCTCATCGAGCCAATTGACATCGGTCTGCGAGAGCAGGTTGTAGTTCTGCCCCGAAGTCATACCGATCTGCTTCTCATACTCGATACGCTCGGCTGTATTCATCAGATCCCAATTGCCACGTGCCACCTGCGAGATACCCAACTGCGTGCGGAACTCGATATTGGGGCGATCGTTCATCTGGCCGCGCTTGGTGGTGATCACAATCACACCATTCGCCGCACGTGCGCCATAGATCGAGGTCGAAGAGGCATCCTTCAACACCGAGATAGACTCGATATCGGCGGGGTTGATCGTATTGAAGTCCGACGCTGCAATAGGCACACCATCAAGGATATAGAGCGGTGCCGTACCCGAATTGATCGAGTTCGTACCGCGAATGGTCATTACGGCCGAAGCACTTGGCTCTCCCGTATTCGAGAGCACCGAAAGACCTGCCACCTGACCCTGCAACGCCTGATCGAAGGCTGCGGTCGGGGTCTTTTCGATCTTGGCCGACTTGACGGTCGAAACCGAGCCTGTTACCGTGCCCTTTTTACGCGTACCATAGGCGATCACCACAACGTCATCGACCACCTGCGCATCGGCCTGCATAGCCACGTTGCAAGTGGCCTCCGCAACATCCGTCGGAACGTTCCACGTGTAGGTCTGGTAGCCGACGTATTGGAAAGTCAATACGCTACCGGCCTCGGCCTTGATAGTGTAACTACCGTCAATCGAGGTCGTTACACCCGTCATTGATTGGGTTACGACGGTTGCACCGAGCAGTGGCTCGCCATCCTCGGCCGTCGTTACCACTCCGCTTACAGCGACCATCTTCTGGCTCTGCGCCAGCGCGGCCACAGAGGTAAGAAGCAGACTCGCAACGAGCAGAGAGTGTCGTAAAATTTTTAACATAGCGATATGTTTACACATTGGCGTTCGCATCTAATTGTACGAACCATTAATTTCACAAAGTTTGAACTTACAAAGATAGAATATAATATTCTGACGACCAAACAGAACGCCCGTTTTAATTTCATAATAATTCCAATAAAAAAACGAGAGCTGCCCACATCTGGGACAGCTCCAATTTTCACGTCAAACGGCAAGGTTTAATGGCAGTCGTGATGATCGCACACCTCGCCCGAATCCTGCACCTGACCTGCAAGGTAGTCGCGCACCAACTGCTCGACCTCGCCTCGCTGACCGCGAATGACCTTAATTCCGTGTCGTTCAAGTACATTCTTCGCCCCTGCGCCCATATTTCCGGCCAACATCACACGCACGCCCTCGGCCTGCAACACCGAAGCAATATTCGATTTGCAACCGCAACCTTCGGGCGAAGGCAGCGTCGTGGTCGAGAGCGAGCCGTCGGGCTCGATGGTAAAAATCGTATAGTATGCACAATGGCCAAAGTGGTCATCTACAACGCCGTCGCGCGTCGGAACGGCAATCTTCACATCAAGTTTCATCGGCTTGTATTCGTTTTTGATAGCTCAAAGGTAGCAAATTTTGCGCGGATGAGCAAAGTTTTCGCCACCGTTTCTCTCGCACGCGCACGATTTGAACGACCAAATAGAGTGAAACTGAAAAATTTAACGTACTTTTGCGACCGAAAAAATAGTTGAAATCTAATTTTTACGATGAATAGTTCCAATAAACATATTCGCGGTCTTATTGCGCTGACTCCTCTTATCGTCTTTATGGTCAGCTACTTGGCCGTTTCGCTCATTACGGGCGACTTCTACAAAATGCCTATCTCCGTAGCATTTCTGATCGCCTCGATCTATGCCGTTGCAATCACGCGCAATATCGAATTTAACAAACGAATCGAGCACTTCTCGGCCGGCGCGTCGAACCAGAATGTTATGCTGATGATCTGGATCTTCGTTCTGGCGGGAGCCTTCGCCGAGTCGGCACGCTCGATGGGCGCAGTCGATGCGACGGTGGCAATGACGATGTATCTGCTACCTGCCAAGTTGCTGCCCGCAGGTCTGTTCCTCGCCGCCTGCTTCGTCTCGATCTCGGTCGGCACATCGGTCGGTACGGTCGTGGCACTTGTCCCCGTTGCCGCAGGGTTGGCCGAGCAGACCTCGCTCGATCCCGCGTGGCTTACAGCAATCGTTGTCGGCGGTGCCTTTTTCGGTGATAATCTGTCGTTTATATCGGACACGACGATCGCCGCAACACGTACGCAAGGGTGCGATTTGAGGGATAAATTCCGCGTCAATGTACGCATCGTAGCCCCCGCGGCACTAATCACTCTCTGCATCTATCTCTTCACTGCAACCAATGTCGAGGCCCCGACTCCCGACAAGATCGAGGGCATAAAGATTCTGCCCTATCTGCTTGTTTTGGTTACGGCAATCGCAGGTCTTAATGTAATGAAAGTCTTAACGTTAGGCATTGTTACAGCAGGCATTATCGGCATTGCGACCGATAGTTTCGGTGCGCTCGAATGGTGTACCGAAATGGGTAAAGGCATTACCGGAATGGGCGAGTTGATCATTATCACGATGTTGGCAGGCGGTCTATTGGAGTTGATTCGCGTAAATGGCGGTATCGACTACCTGATCAACCTCCTGACACGACATATTCACGGCCGTCGCGGAGCCGAAGCATCGATTGCCGCAATGGTTTGTATGGCGAACCTCTGTACGGCAAATAACACAATCGCAATTTTGACGGTCGGCCCGATTGCCCGCGACATTTCCGAGCGTTATCAGATCGATCGCCGCCGTTCGGCCAGCCTGCTCGACACCTTCTCGTGTCTGACGCAAGGCGTGCTACCCTACGGTGCGCAATTGCTTATGGCTGCGGGACTTACGGGACTGTCGCCCCTCAATATCATCGGTTACCTCTACTACCCGATGATTATGGGTGCGTGCACTGTGCTGGCAATCATCTTCCGCTATCCACGCAAATTCTAACACGCTGAACTATGGTCTGTTATCTGCAAGTTGAGAATCTTACGAAGAGTTATGGCGAGCTGCTTTTGTTCGATCGCATCTCATTGGCGGTCAATGAGGGCGAGCGTATCGCACTGATTGCTCGCAACGGTACGGGCAAATCGACACTGCTTGATCTGATTGCAGGCCGCGATACGGCCGACAGCGGCACAATCACTCCGCGCCGCGACCTGCGTATTGCATACCTTGCACAAGACCCATCGTTCGATACTTCGCTGACGGTTTTGGAGGCCTGTTTAGGCTCGGATAACGAGGCCGCACGCGCCATTGCCGCATACGAGAAAGCGATCTCCGACACATCGGGCGAAGGTTTGCAAGAGGCTATGGCTCAAATGGATGCGCTTGGACTTTGGGACCGCGAACAGCGAGTGAAACAGATTCTTTCGCGCCTGCGTATCGACGATTTCGCACAGCGCATCGGCACACTTTCGGGCGGTCAATTGAAACGTGTCGCGCTGGCAGGAGTACTGTTGAGCGAGGCCGATTTGTTGATCCTCGACGAGCCTACCAACCACCTCGATACCGATATGACCGAGTGGTTGGAGGAGTATCTGACCTCGTCGCGCAGTGCCCTGCTGATGGTTACACACGACCGCTATTTCCTTGATAGTGTGTGTAATCGCATTGTGGAAGTGGATCGTGGTAATATCTATAGTTATGACACAAATTATTCTGGTTTTCTGGCATTGAAAGCGCAGAGAGAAGAGTATGCCCGTGCGAGTGAGAGAAAACGCCAGTCTATTTTAAGAAAAGAAATCGAATGGATGCAGCGTGGTGCCAGAGCACGCTCAACCAAGCAAAAGGCGCATATTCAAAGATACGAAGCATTAAGAGACCAGGAAGGGATTAAAGAGGTACAAAAGTTAGAGATGAGTTCTCTTTCTACCCGTCTTGGCCGAAGTACAATTGAAATCAACAATGTATCCAAAGCGTATGGTGATATTGTTTGTGTAAAAGATTTCACATATATTCTTTTAAAAGGTGATAGGATAGGTTTTGTAGG
>JAZUPN010000056.1:0-2781 GCA_045605245.1 Alistipes sp.
GTCATCCACTCGTGGAAGTGAGCAACAACCTTATCGGTCGAGGTGCAGAAGTTATCTACGTAGCTCTCAATAACTTTACCAGCAGCGTAACCGAACAGCAGGGGCTCAATATAATCCCACTGACCGCTGATCGAATCAACGCGGTAAGTCTCCCACAACGACTTCAAGATTTCGTCTTTCTGGGGAAGCATCGACGAGAAATCAACCAGAACGGCGATGGGCGAACCCTTCACCTTCCAGCGGCCGATACGCACACGAATACCATCATTATAGAGTGTCTGACGCCACATCTTCAACAGATTTGCGTCCTCCTCGAATTCGGGATTTACACTTTCACGGAATACATCAGGGCCCAACAAGATATACTTGTCGCCGAGTTTCTCGGTCATAGTCAGGGCTTTGGTTGCAATCACAGTGTGGATACCGCCCACCTTGTTGCATACCTCCCAACTCACTTCAAACAAGTAATCAGGAGCCAAAATTTCGTTCTTATTCATACTTGATTTATGTTGTTAATTCTTCAATAAGCAATTTTTTCACCGCGCAAAAGTAATACTTTTAATCGTGGTTTCCAAATAGTAAAAAAATTTAATAATCATTTTTCTTGCCAAAAAATCAAAACATTAGGTTCAATTTCTGTCGGCGAACACTCAATTTTCATCCTCGATAAAGAGTTCGGCAATAACCGAATCACTCACCAGCCACCTCTCAGGGCGCATTGCGATGCGTTTCCCATCATTCGAGAGTGCTTCCGACGCAACAAAACGCTCCGCTTCGGCACAAAAATATTCCGCACGGGCCGCGCCAAATTTTTCTCGCAATTCCTCCAAATCGATGCCTTCACGGCAGCGCAAAGCCGTCATCACGACCTCATTATAGTGATCCGTAGCTGTCAAAATCTCACTTTCAAAGCACTCTGCGGCATCCACTCCATTCAGATATTCCGCAACCGATGCCACCGCCCACACACGTTGCTCACCATCGAACGAGTGTGCCGCCGGGCCTATACCCAGATAGCGTTGCGAGTGCCAATACGACGAATTATGGCGCGAACGGAATCCCTCTTTGGCAAAGTTCGAGATCTCGTAATGGTCATACCCCGCCGCCGTTAAGTGGTTGTGTACCTGCAAGTATTGGCGTTCGCTCTCCTCATCGGGCACAGGCATAAGCTCTCCACGCGCCGCCATACGGCCGAAACGTGTATTCGGCTCAATCGCAAGGTGATATGCCGAAATATGCTCCACATCGAGCGCGACAGCCTGCGCAAGCGAGCGCGAGAGTGCATCTTTCGGGCCAAACGGCAGGCCATAGATCAAGTCGATAGTGATATTGTCAAAACCTGCCCCACGAGCCGCCTCGACCGCCTTGATCGCCGCCGCAGCATCGTGGCGACGATTCATCACGCGCAACACCTCATCGTCAAACGATTGAATACCGATACTCAAACGATTGACTCCCGCCGCACGCAGCCCCACCAGATACTCCGCCGAGAGGTCGTCGGGATTTGCTTCGAGGGTTACCTCCTCCAATTGAGAGCAATCGAACCTCGTGCGACAAAGCTCTATCGCACGCGCAATCCACTCCGTAGGCACCAACGAGGGTGTTCCGCCACCGAAATAGATCGTTTGCACAGCCTCACCGCGCAAAAAATTGCGACGCATCACCACCTCGCGTTCCATCGCCGCAAGAGTCTGCTCCATCAGTCGCAGATCGGCATTCTTATAGAAGTCGCAATAGGCACAAATACGTCGGCAAAACGGAATATGAAAATAGATTCCAGCCATCGGGGAACAAAGATACACATATTTTTTGATTCACAATTCACAATTATTCTACTTTGCTTTCAGAACACAAACGCAGTGTCGGTGTGTGAGTATTTATCGGAACCACAAAATCTTCTCTCATACATTGAAATATATACGCGCACGCGAGCGCGCGAGAAAACCCAAAAATCACACACTCGCTCGCCCCAAAATACCCCACCCAACCAACCCAAAATTGGCCTCAAATACCCATCTGCCGAACATTCTTAAAAAATTTGAACAATTTTATTGTTATTTTTTTCACACTTTGAATTTTTTTGCTATCTTTGTGCCGTGAAAAAAGGGCTTGTTCCGAACGGGACTTTGCACGAGTTTTGTCGGCGCACTTTTCAAGCCCCCATTCACCCGAAATTTTGATGAGGTTTTAACAAAATAATACATTTAATTTACAACTATGGCTAAAATTGATTTGAGCAAGTACGGAATCACCGACGTTGTCGAGATTCTGCACAACCCTTCGTATGAGACCCTCTATGAGGAGGAGACCAAAGAGGGTCTGACCGGCTTTGACAAGGGCGTTGAGACTGAGCTTGGCGCAGTAAACGTAATGACCGGTATCTACACCGGCCGTTCGCCCAAGGACAAGTTCTTTGTAAAGAACGAGGCAAGCGAGAATACCGTTTGGTGGACTTCGGACGAGTACAAGAACGACAACAAGCCCTGCTCGGAGGAGACTTGGGCAGAGTTGAAGAAGCTCGCTATCAAGCAGCTCTCAGGCAAGCGTCTGTTCGTAATGGATACCTTCTGCGGTGCAAACCCCGCTACTCGTTTGAAGGTTCGTTTCATTATGGAGGTTGCTTGGCAGGCTCATTTCGTTAAGAATATGTTCATCCGTCCCACCGAGGAGGAGTTGGAGGCTTACGGCGAGCCCGATTTCGTATCGTTCAACGCTTCGAAGGCAAAGGTAGAGAACTTCGCAGAGCTCGGCCTGAACTCGGAGACCGCTACCGTATTCAAC
>JAZUPN010000057.1:0-12103 GCA_045605245.1 Alistipes sp.
CTTCTGCTCAACGGGGTGGCCACCACGCTCCGACAGGCCATCCTTAACCTCATCGTTAGCCAGCACCGTACCTAATGCGGGGCACCAATTCACCATCGTATCGGCACGGAACGCCAGACGATAGTTCTGCAACACCTGCTCACGCTCCTTCTCGTTCATTGCAGCCCACTCCTCGGCCGAGAATTTCATATCGACGGTGCAAGCAGCATCGACACCCTCGGTACCATTTGCGGCAAACTTGGCAATCAGCTCCTCGATCGGACGAGCGCTCTGCTCAACGTTGTCGTAGTAGTGCGAGAACATCTGCACAAATGCCCACTGGGTCCATTTGTAATATTCGGGCTCACAGGTGCGCACCTCGCGGCTCCAATCGAACGAGAAACCGATCTTGTCCAACTGCTCGCGATAGCGGTTGATGTTCTGCGTGGTGGTAACGGCGGGATGCTGACCCGTCTGAATGGCATACTGCTCGGCAGGCAGACCGAAGGCATCGTAGCCCATCGGGTGCAACACATTAAAGCCGCACAGACGCTTGTAGCGCGAATAGATATCCGAGGCGATGTAACCCAGCGGGTGGCCTACGTGCAGACCTGCGCCCGACGGATAGGGGAACATATCGAGGACATAGAATTTGGGACGCGACGGATCGACCTCGACTTTGTAGGTACCGCGCTCGCGCCACTCTTTTTGCCATTTGGCTTCGATGGCTCTAAAATCGTATTCCATAACTTGTTGTATATTTTTGTTGTTTTCTTTCGAATGAGTTCAATACATCTTGCAAAAATAAACTTTTTTCGCGAATCATCAACCGATTTACCTATATATATTTATATTTTTAGGTTTTTAAGGGAATTTATTGGGCCGAGAGAGAGAATCACATTCGACCGAACGCGGCATCATTGGCAGGCGTTGCGCCGCAAATAGCGAAATTCTCTGAATTTCATCCACCTTCGCGGGCTCGCCCTTCGGGCGACCGCCCCAGCCCGCGAAGGTGCGTCTATCAGTGGAAGCAAACAAAAAGCCGCACCCTTTCGGGCACGGCTGAAATATTGAATTGCAAATTCGGATTTAGATCAGCTTGCCGATCTCGAAGCAGTACCATACCACCGAGCCGACAAAGATCAGGAGGCAGAACGCCGCAAATCCGATCCACATTTTCGACACTCGGCGGGTTTCGCGCCACACCTTATAGAGTCCGCGCAGACCCTGGAAACCTCCAACCAGACCCCACGTCGAGATCCACACGTTCCACATCTTGGCGAAAGCCGCAAAAGCCGACTTCGGTTCGGGCAGCACGTACCACATCACTGCCGTCGAAGCCAAGAGCAACAATGTTACAATCAGCAGATTAAACCAGCCCTTCTTGTATCCCTCTTTAATCTTGTTCCAGTTCCACTCGTCGCCGTACTTGTGGGCCCAAGCAAAGAAGAGAACGGTTGCTACAATTAGCGAAATCGTCAAAAAAAGCACTACTGCAAAGTTCATAACCTTATCAAATTTTAAGGGATCAAATCTAAACTAACCGCGACAAAGATAGGCAAAAGGTGGCGGTAATGCAAATTTTTGTTTCAGATATTGAGGTTGATTGCGCCGAACACTCCAACTGCGCAGACTGACAGATATAATTGCTTTCAATTGCCGAACGAATCAAACGGGCAGAACAGGCTGAACGGGCCAAACTGCTAAAAAACAAAAGAGGTTGACCTTTCGATCAACCTCTTGGTGCCCAGGACAGGAATCGAACCTGCACGCCTTTCGACACACGCACCTGAAACGTGCGCGTCTACCAGTTCCGCCACCTGGGCGTGAAACTTACAACTTTCGTTCAGTTTGCGGGTGCAAAGATAAGGAAAAAATTATGAAACCTCCAAATATTTTCATATATTTGCTGAAATTTTATTCAAAAAACGGCAAATAACAATGCGTAAAACACTCTTTTCTCTTATTTTAGCGACTCTGTTCGCAGTGTCGGCATCGGCACAGAGCCGCATCGTGGAACTGACGATGCATAGCGAAATTCTGAACGCCGACAAAACCTATTCGGTCTATCTGCCAGACGGTTACGACACCGCAACCGAACGTTTCCCCGTGCTCTATCTGCTGCACGGAGCATTCGGTCAAGACAACAATTGGCACAAAATGGGCAACCTCCAACCGCAGGCTGACGAGGCAATCAAGGAGGGTCGCGTACGCCCGATGATTGTGGTTATGCCCGACGCTCGCGGTACAGCCGAGAATCTCGCCGGCGACAATATGGGCTACTTCAATGTCGAGGGTTGGAACTACGAGGATTTCTTCTTTGAGGAGTTCATCCCCCACATCGACTCAACCTTCAAGACGTTGAGCGACAAGGAGAACCGCGCCATCGCAGGTCTGTCGATGGGTGGCGGCGGCTCGGTGGTCTATGGTCAGCACCATCCCGAAATGTTCGGTGCAGTCTATTCGGTCAGCGGTCTGCTCGACAACTTCCCGAAGAACAGCGTTTCGAAGTCGTATGCCGTTCCCTTCCTTTGGTCGGTTGTTCGCACCTCGCCCGTCGAGTTCCTGCAAACTGCAAAGCCCGAACAGATCGAGGCCCTGCGCACCGTACGTTGGTTTGTTGATTGCGGCGACACCGATTTCCTGATCCGCCCCAACCTCAACTTTTTCAGCGAGATGATGCGTGCAGGTGTGCCTATGGAGTTCCGCGTACGCGATGGCGCACACTCGTGGAAATATTGGACCTCGGCTGTGCCAATGATCCTCGAACACTCGTTCCCCGTGAAGAAGTAGTCGATTGACGCACTATCATACAAAAATCCCCGACTGCAATGCGGTCGGGGATTTTTAATGCACCAATCTCTCACTCCTTACTCGTCGCGGCGAATGATCTTCGCACCGAGGGCATTCAGACGACCGTCGATATCCTTGTAACCGCGGTCGATCTGCTCGATGTTCTGGATAATGCTACGACCATCGGCATTAAGGGCGGCAATCAGCAACGCCACTCCCGCACGAATATCGGGCGACGACATTCGCGTGGGGCGCAGACGGTGGTCGTGATCCAGACCGATAACCGTCGCGCGGTGGGGATCGCAGAGGATGATCTTCGCACCCATATCTATCAGTTTATCAACGAAGAACAGACGCGACTCGAACATCTTCTGGTGGATCAGCACCTCGCCACGAGCCTGCGTCGCCACAACCAGAAATACCGACAGAAGATCGGGCGTCAGACCCGGCCACGGAGCGTCGGCAATGGTCATAATCGAGCCATCGATAAAGCTCTCGATGCTGTAATGATCCTGCTTGGGGATATAGAGATCGTCGCCGCGCTGCTCCATTGCGATACCCATACGGGCAAACTGCGCGGGGATTATTCCGAGATTCTCGTACGATACGTTCTTAATCGTTATTTCCGACTTGGTCATCGCTGCCAGACCGATGAAACTGCCCACCTCGATCATATCGGGCAACATCGTGTGCTCCGTACCGCCCAACTGATCAACGCCCTCAATCACAAGCAGATTCGATGCAATGCCCGAAATCTTCGCGCCCATACGGTTGAGCATCTTGCAGAGCTGTTGCAGATATGGTTCGCACGCTGCGTTGTAGATCGTCGTGGTGCCCTTGGCCAGCACGGCCGCCATAACGATATTGGCTGTACCCGTTACCGAAGCCTCGTCGAGCAACATATAGCAGCCCTTCAAATCCTTGCCCTCAACGGCGAAGAACTCCTCGCCCGCATCGAAATTGAACTTCGCACCGAGCTTCTGGAAGCCGATAAAGTGGGTATCGAGGCGGCGGCGACCGATCTTATCGCCACCCGGTTTGGGGATGTAACCAACACCGAAACGGGCCAACAGCGGCCCGATCAGCATCACCGAGCCGCGCAGACGTGCCGCACGACGGCGATAGTCCTCCGATTTGAGATATTCGAGGTCGATATCCTTCGCCTGGAACGAGTAGGTATCCTCCGAAAGTTGTTCGACCTTCGAGCCCATACACTTCAACAGCTCGATGAGTTGCTGCACATCGAGGATCTGCGGGACATTATGTACGATGACCTTCTCTTCGGTCAGCAGCGTAGCGCAAAGAATTTGTAGTGCCTCATTTTTAGCACCTTGCGGGGTGATTTCGCCCGATAACGTGCGACCACCGTGAACTTCAAAAACAGCCATAAACGGGAGTTATTACAATTATTTTGTCAAATATACGAAATATTCTCGTAACCGCCAACCCCCACCGCCCGAAAAAACAAAAAGCAGGGCGATACGACAGATCTAAAAAAACACCCTCGCCAGCAACACTGACGAGGGTGGATATTTTCAAGAGGTCTAATAGAGATATCTATCGCTTGATCTCCTCGAAGCCGCGACCATAGACTCCCGTTACACTCGCATTCGAGATAAAGGCATCGGGATCGACACGCTTAATGGTGCGGAGAATCGTGCTCGTTTCGTTCTTACGGCAGAGAACCATAACCACCTTGGTCGGCTCTTTGGTGAACCAGCCCGTGCCATCCATCACCGTACAACCGCGATGCAGATCATTAACAATTGCATCGGCAATAGCGTCGTGATGCTTCGACATAATCATCAATTGCGACGACTTCTTATCTCCTGCAAGCACCGCATCAGCCGTATAACCGCACGCTGCAACAACAACATAACCGAAGATAACCATCTGAATATCGCGCGTTACCAGCAGCGACGAACCGATAATGATAAAGTCCGTAATAAACAGAATTCGGCCATAGCTGATCGTGCGGTACTTATTGACGATCAACGCAACGATATCGGTTCCGCCCGACGTTCCGCCCTGCAACAGACAGAGCGACACACCGATACCCGACATAATACCGCCCAAAATCGACGACAACAGACGCTCATTGCCCAACTGCATAATATCGGCGGGCAGATATGTTTGCAGAATATTCATAGCAAACGAGAGCATAATGATCGAGAAGATGGTCTTGGTGCTGAACTTCCAGCCGACGATGAACGAAGCAACGATAATCAGCACTGCATTGATCAGACCTACCATTGTACCCAGCTCGACATTACCGCCCGATGCGTAGTAGATCATCATTGCAAGACCGCTTGCGCCACCACCCGTACAACGCGCCGGAAGGATAATGCTCGACCACGCGAAGGCGTAGATCCACATACCGAGCGTCATAATGCCGTACTCTTTGAGTCCGCGCAGGATTTTCTTTGAAGTCGTTTCAGCCATAGTAGTATGGTTATTTTTTGTGTTATAATTGTTCTAAAATACAAAACTATTAAAAAATCTGTTTCGATGTATCGCGCGAGGTCGCTTTTTTTACAAATTCGGCTCCAAATTTTGGCTTTTTGCCGGTTGGTAGCGATCGCCCTGACGTGCATCGAGGGCTTCGAGTCGCGCATCGAGCATTGCCAACAGCTGTTCGTTGCGAATCAATCCCCAACCCTCGGTGTGGTGGTAGCGCGGTGGAGCCTCGCCGGCAAAACGCTCCACAACCAAATCGGGTCGCAGGCGGCGCAGGATCTCGACAAACAGATCGAGATACTCCTCGATCGACCACGTGCGAAAGCGTTCGGGAGCGCGGTCGTACTCGTCGGCCATAGCCGTTCCGCGAAAGAGTTGCAGCTGGTGAAATTTAACGGTCGTAAGCGGCAGAGAATTGATCGTATCGGTTTGATCAATAAGCATTTGATCGCTCTCGTCGGGCAGGCCGAGGATAAAGTGCGCGCCACAGTGCAGACCTCGCTCGGCGGTCATCTCCACCGCGCGGCGGGCACACGCAAAGTCGTGGCCACGGTTGATTCGCGCAAGCGTCGCATCGTAGCACGACTCGATGCCGTACTCGACCGCCACATACTTCTCACGTGTCAATTCAGCCAGCAGATCGAGCTTCTCGCGATCGACACAATCGGGGCGCGTGCCGACGATAATGCCCTTCACCTGCGGGTGCGCAAGAGCCTCCGAATAGAGTTCGCGCAGTCGCTCAACGGGCGCATAAGTATTTGAAAATGATTGGAAATAGGCCAAATATCCCTCGGCGGTGCGATAGCGGCGTGTGTGAAACTCGATACCCTCGTCGATCTGCTGGCGGATGCTCTTCGCGGGGTCGCAATACGACGGGGTGAAGGCCTCGTTGATGCAGAATGTGCAACCGCCCGTCGAGATTTGCCCATCGCGATTCGGGCAGCCCAGCGCGGCATTGATCGAGAGCTTCTGCACTCGACCACCCATCAGCCGACGGAAATAGGCGGCATAACTATTGAAACGACGAGAGGAATTCACTATCTCACTCTGATTATTCTGCCCTTACGCCTTTCGCAGAGCCTCGATGAAACCTCCAAACTGCGCCCACAGATGTTCGGTCTGCAACCACAATTCGCGTGCGAGTGCCTTGACCGAAGGTCGCTCCGACTCGATATCGGCCAGATAGCTCTCGTCGATCGGGTGCTCTGCGGCCACAAACTCCTCGAAATAGGCACCGAAACACTTGCGGAAATTACGCACTTCGCCCGCAGGCAGCGAGCCCGAACGACGGAAATCGTTCCATAAAGTGAGGATCTCCTTATCGGGATATTTGTCGCTGATATCGTTTGCAATATCGTCGTATGAGTCGTACTCCTCCATCGCCAAGTAGGTGTATGCCAGACGTATAGTCGCTTCGAGATGATCCTCCGGATCGAGTTCGAGCAACATTTCGAGCATCGCCGCCGCCATCTCCCAATCGCCAATCAGGAAGTGGTCAATAGCCGAGCAGTAGATCACCTCCAATGCCGCCTGCGAGTTCTCGTCCTCCCACTCGAAGATCACCTCGCCCGAATCGGGTATCAACTCTTCAAGACGCTGCACGGCGTGATAGCGCGTGTTGCAGGCGGCCTCGATGTCGCCCTGCTGCTCCTCGCGGCGCGAACGAGAGAGAATCTCGACAAAATTCCAATTGCGATCTGCGGGATCAGCCACCAGACGGAAGGTCTGATCGGCGGTCGGTCTAAGCTCCGGTTTTATCATTTTTATATTTCCAATAGATGAATACGAAGATTACTACAAGTGTGATTACGCCACCCAGAGCGTAACTCAATGCGTGGTCTAAATGGAACATCTCCTTTCCGAGGAAGAGGTAGGAGCCACAGACAAAGGTCATCACCACCGCAGGCAGGAGCGACACCCAATAGTTCTTCTTGCGGAGAACTAAATAGACCGTTATGGCCCAGAGCGTTACAACGGCCAACGTCTGGTTGAACCACGCGAAATATCGCCACACAACATCGAAATCGACCTGCGTAATGATAAAGCCGATGACGAACAACGGAATCGAAATCAGCAGTCGCTTTGCGATGCTCTTCTGCTCGATATGCAGGAAGTCGGCCACAATCAGTCGCGCACTGCGGAACGCCGTATCGCCACTCGTGATCGGTGCTGCGACAACGCCCAGCACCGCCAGGATACCGCCCACGCGACCCAAAGTCGTATCGGCAATCAGCTTCACCGCCCACGAGGCGTTATTTCCGTGCTCGGCAAGAGCCACACCCAGAGCCTCGACACCACCGAAGAAGGCCATTGCGATCGCTGCCCACACAAGCGCAATCAGGCTCTCCGAGATCATAGCACCGAAGAATACGGGTCGGCACTGCTTCTGATCGGTCAGGCAGCGTGCCATCATCGGCGACTGCGTAGCGTGAAAACCCGAAATCGCACCGCACGCAATCGTGATAAAGAGCGTCGGGATAATCGGGAACTCCTCGGCATCGGACTTAAAGTTCTGGAACGTCGTCAGTTCGGGGATCGTATAATCGCCAAAAATCAACACACCCAGCAGGCCAATCGCCATAAACATCAACGCCGCGCCAAACAGCGGATAGATCCTTCCGATAATCTTATCGACGGGCAGCAGTGTCGCCAAAATATAGTAAATCAAGATGATAGCAGTCCACCACTGCACCGAAATCGACGGAGTCATACCTGCCAGCAGACCCGCAGGGCCGAGCAGAAAGACCGCGCCCACCAGCACCATCAGCCCGACCGTAAAGATGCGCATCACCTGCTTCACCCCCACACCGAGGTACTTACCGATGATCTCAGGCAGGCTCTGGCCATCGTTTTCGAGCGAGATCCAACCGCCCAAAAAGTCGTGCATCGCACCAAACAGAATACCGCCCGCCGTGATCCAGATGAAGGCTACGGGACCATACAACGCGCCGAGTACCGCGCCGAAAATCGGGCCCAAGCCGGCGATGTTAAGCAGCTGAATCAGGAATGTTTTCCACTTCGGCAGGGGCATATAATCCACACCGTCGAAATGGGTCTTCGAGGGAACGGGCTGACCCGCCTCGGCACCCACAAGTTTTTCGAGGTAACGACCATAGGTGAAATAGGCCACCACGAGCAGAGCAAAACAGATAATAAAGGTAATCATATTAGGGAAAGTAATTTTACGCGAATATACGAAGAAAATCGGAGATTGTTCACTCTTTTGCGTCAGAATCGCCCCAAAACGTTGTAATTGTGATTCGATTTTCGTAATTTTACAACCCGATGTTGCGAATTAACGGGCGATTCGGCAATGAGAATAATATATGAATATAATCTGAAATGGGGTAAGTTTTTTGACGCTGTAACAAATCCTACGAAAGGACTAAATTAAGCGAATCTCAATACAAAAAGGCTTTGGCAGAAATCCAAAAGAAAGGCAATAACGGATTAAATAAAAAATAATAAGAAATGAAGAATTTTTTTGGGGTATTATCAATATTAGCGTTTTCAGTAACTTGCTTATTGACTTCGTGTAGCGATTATAGGGGATATAAAGAGGCTCATACTATTTCAAGATATCTTGATAATAATACTAACTATGAATTTGTCGATACTTGCTACATTGATATGTCTAAAATTCTGGGGGTAAAGTATGATACATTATATTTCTTTTCAGGCATAACACCGCCCGAAATAATAGCAGAAAAGATACATCTTCCGTATAATAATAGTTGGTTGGGAGATGACCAATATAGGTTAATCTTAGTGCGTGGCGATGAGGTTGTATATGATGTAGATATGTGTCGCAAGCATTGCAATTGGCACCTACCTGAAAGAAAAGCAATCTCGGGACATGTATTTATGGTTGTTAAGCCATACGATAGATATGAACTCGTGCCAAAGAAACAGTAAATATCTCACCTGAACGTAGAAACGACTATCCCGACGAAAGAGCGTCCCGACTTACTGATATTCTTTACACAAATCGATAGTACGTGGATTGCCACCGAAGTCATTGAGTATAATTCCACAAAGGTACTTTTTGATTAATTCGCCAATATGTGCCGACGTGGGAAATTTCATCGACTCGTTTAAGAGTAAAATATGAAGGGCAAGAAGATAAAATTAAGCAAAATAATACACTATCTATTGATAACGATATGTTTAGCAAGCATATTACTAGATGTGCGTGAAATAGTATCTGCAGCAATAGATACAGAATCATATTATTTTGGACATGAAATGTTTTGGTATTATAAGAGCCTTGGCATGTATGTCTTTTGGTGTGTACTAAATATTTTATATTTCCTGTTTGCTATTTTTGTGTCATTCTTGGCAAGAGAGTGGAAACGTGCTGTCATACTATTTTTGTTCCTATTATCATATGCTATTATAACTTTTATTGAGATTTATGCTTAATTTTGCAACTCAACAACCCGCGCGATCCGTATCGTAGATGTTAGCATGAGCATTTTACTTTCAATCGGTAAGCCTTTCATAATATGATATAATACATTACTAAAATAACCAAAGTAATATGAAAAAATTGACAGTGCACAGAGAGTTAGAAGTCTCTTATGCATCGTGTGAGACTAAAAATGGCACACCGATAGCTAATTCCCCTACGTCAATTGTGTTTACTAAACCCTTACGTGATAAGGTGTCCGAAATAACTACATTAGTCAAGGAGTACATCGAGAAGAATGACTATGATTTTGAGAAAGTTAGAGATTATACATATTCATTATGGCCTGATGAATTAGAGGGTAATGTACGTGATAACCGAAAGACAATCCTCGATTTTATGGAGATTGATGCTGATAGTTATTCTGGCGCGAAAGCTGTTGTGCGAAAGCGCATTAAAGATATTTTCGATCAGTTCCCGCCAACAAGACAAGAGTATTGTTTCAAGAAGATCACAATCTACAGAAAAGGCGAAAAACTCGATGACGAATTTTATCTGCTGATATCACCCTGGATCGATTGGACGGAGAGAATATATGAGAAGAGTCTATTTTACAATTACGACGAGGGTTGTATGGTAAGGTTCGATAGTTATGAAGAGTGGGACAATCCAAACCAGATTCATTATGATCCAGCGCTGATTATGCTACCAGCAAAATATCGTGATTTGCAGGTAATACACTTGTGTCGCCGCATCTTTGTTTCTGATGGCCTTCAAAAAGAGCTTTGGGGTGCAGTGTGTAAAACATACGAAAGAGATAGAGCAACCGGCTATGAATTTGGTTATAGGCTGCTATTTGACGAGTAACCGTATTAAACCACTCAATTTACGATGAAATTCAATATAGGAATATATTTATTTGCGTGTATAATCTGCTTTGCGTCGTGCGACTTCAAACGCAAAACAGACGATAAAAATGACACTGTCATAGTGGAAGAAACTTTTCATATATCCCCAAGCAAAATTACGCTATTTATGGAGAAGGATATACTGCGCATTTGCCCGCTAACAGCTGCTGAATTTGCCAATGAAATGAAGCGCCAAAGTGAGTTTATGCGATGCGCATCATATGACAACACCGCATATAAAGCGTTCATAGAATTAGAAACGTTATTGAAAGTTGCAAAAGGAAATAGCTCACAATATTCCCCTAATACATCAGAATATGCACAAGATACTATTGAATTGATGGTCGGCGGCAAGCCCATTTCGCTCGTAGCAAAATCTGATATATTAAATCGTGATAATATGCCAGTAAACTGCGTTATATTATATGATTATGATTATGACGCAGAGATACCGATGGACACGATATGTCTATTAACAACTTCAAGCAATGGTATTATTCGCCTCAATTCGCATCTTGTCCAAGTTGATAGTATCACCTTTTGCCAAGCCCGCAACATAATTTGGGAGGTTAAAAGATCACTATAACGAAAAGTATGATCAGCAGATATACATATTCGGCCGATGGCGTTAAGAGAGCTGTTGTCGATTCAAACGGCAACGGAAAGTATTATGTCGGTCCGTTTGTATATAATGTGGAAGATGGCGAGATCGCATCTCTCGAAAGCGTTGCGTCGGCAGGTGGTCGTACCTACAAAACCGATTCGGGCTATGAGGTGCGCTACTTTATCACCGACCATTTGGGTAGCGTTCGTGCGGTCGTCAATGCCGACGGCGAGGTCGTGGAGCAGAACGACTATATGCCCTATGGCACGCTACACGCAAATTCGGCATTGCAGAAAAGCGATAATCGTTACCTCTACGGTGGCAAAGAACTGCAAACCGATTTCGGAGTAAATTATTACGATTCGTTTGCTCGTTTCCAGCGCACTGATGGAGCGTTTAACTCGATTGATCCGCTTGCCGAGAAGTATTATTCAATGAGCCCATACGCCTATTGTGCAGGTAATCCCGTGAATTTGGTGGATCCGGATGGGGAAGATTGGTATTCTGTTACAACTCAAGATGGCAATGGTAATGAGATTACAAGTTATAAGCACACAAATTATACATCTCAAGCTGAACTTGAAAGAAATAATATCTCAGGTTATTATCTTGGCGAAGCATTAGTCATAATTAATGGTTTACATAACGAACGCCTAGGGGCCAATGGCACGATTGAAGATAATGATGCTATAACAGCGACTTTTACTATATATGGCATTAATGGAGAAGATGATATTAAAACATATAAAGGTTTAACGATCTCGTCTAATCCCAATAAGTATTCTAGAATAAATGATGGAGAGTATCTGCTATATCACCAGCAAATGGCAACTAGTGCCTATGCTAAAGACTCGAAGACATATAGAATTGTTAACCGAGATGGTTCACCCCAGATAAAGCCATATGGAGGATATAACAAAAGTAATGGCAAAACATATATGGAGGCGATTTTCT
>JAZUPN010000058.1:0-15971 GCA_045605245.1 Alistipes sp.
CTGGTTATTGTGTTCTGCTGTTCGAGTTGCGCACTCAGTGTGTTCCAACCCGATTTCATCTGTTCGAGATCCATCATTTTTTGCAATTTTTTATTGGTTCGACATCTTTTTCAATTTCTCTTTTGTGCGATGGAGCAACACCGCCACGTTCGATCTGGAAATGCCAAGAATATCAGCTATTTCGGTATAGCTACGATCTTCCAACCAGAGCAGTATCAGCGCGCGTTCCAATTTGCCTAAACGGTTGATCATCGCGTAAAGTTCGCGCAGGTAGTATCCGCGATCTCCGTCGGCTGCGAACTCCGACTGCAAATCGAATGGCAGGGCGATTGTATGAGGCCTCGATGACGATCGCCGCATATACGAAATGCAGGTGTTCATTGCCACTCGATAGATCCAAGTCGAGGGTTTGCTTTCGCCACGAAAACGGGGATAGGCGCGCCACAGATTGAGCAGACACTCTTGCGTGAGCTCTTCGATCGTGTAATCGTCCGTTGTGTAGATGTAGCAAACCTTGAAGATGATCTGACGGTGGTCGAGGATCATCTGCGTAAACTCTTTTTCCAACTCTTGCGTGTTCATTGTGTTCTCTGATCGTTTGCTACATTAGTCGCGTGGTGCGACCGAAAATTACAAATGGAAGACAAAAATAGTTAAAATTCAAGAAGCAAAAATCAAAATTGTTTTTGTTTGCCGCAACCTCTGTTCATCATCGGCGGGTGGGGGGCTCGGGTGAAAGCCGACCCCCCGATGATGACGAAATCGGAGATTTCGCCACACCTTCGCGGGCTCGCCCTTTGGGCGACCGCCCCAGCCCGCGAGTGTGTGTAGTCGAGTGTTCCGACCGCACCAAGAACCATATTTTGCTGCAAAATCCAAAGTTTTCTCGCACTCGCGCGCGTTTTAATAAATATATTTACTACTTTTGCAAGATATTTCGCCTATGCGCTACAATGCGATCGCTTGCGCGCGAGCGAAACTCAAACCGAATAATCGATTAAAAATAACAAAATAACAGCTATGAACATTGCAGACAAGTACACGCCCCAACAGATCGAGGGCAAATGGTACGACTACTGGATTGATCACAAACTTTTTCATTCGACTCCCGATGAGCGCGAGGCTTATACTATCGTAATTCCGCCCCCCAATGTAACGGGTATGTTGCATATGGGCCATATGTTGAACAATACGTTGCAGGATGTGCTGGTGCGTCGCGCTCGTATGCAGGGCAAGAATGCCTGCTGGGTGCCAGGTACCGACCACGCATCGATCGCAACCGAGGCAAAGGTAGTTGCAAAGCTCAAATCGGAGGGTATCGATAAGGCCGACCTGACGCGCGAGGAGTTCCTGCGCCACGCTTGGGAGTGGAAGGAGAAGCACGGCGGTATTATCTTGAAGCAGCTGCGTAAGTTGGGTGCTTCGTGCGATTGGGATCGTACTTGCTTCACAATGGACGATCCTCGTACCGAGGGTGTGATCAAGGTGTTTGTCGATCTCTACAACAAGGGTAAGATCTATCGCGGTGTTCGTATGGTCAATTGGGACCCTTCGGCACAGACCGCTCTGTCGGACGAGGAGGTGATCTACAAGGAGTCGCACGGTAAGCTCTACTACCTGCGTTATAAGGTTGAGGGCACCGATCGCTCGATCATCGTAGCTACGACCCGCCCCGAAACCATTTTGGGTGATACGGCTCTCTGCGTAAATCCCAATGATGAGCGTTACAATTGGCTGCCTGCCGACGCACGTGTGATCGTTCCTTTGGTAGGTCGTTCGATCCCCGTTATCCGCGATACTTATGTCGATATCGAGTTCGGTACGGGTGCATTGAAGGTAACGCCCGCGCACGACGTTAATGACTATATGCTCGGTGAGAAGTATGGCTTGGAGACCATCGATATCTTCAACGACAACGGTACGATGAACGATAAGGTGGGTATGTACGTTGGTATGGATCGCTTTGTTGTACGCGAGCAGATCGAGAAGGATCTGGCTGCGGCCGACCTGTTGGAGAAGACCGAGCCCTACACCAACAACGTAGGTTTCTCGGAGCGTACGGGTGTGCCCATCGAGCCGAAGTTGTCGATGCAGTGGTTCTTGTCGATGCAGGAGCTGGCCGAGCCCGCAACCCGCGCGGTATTGGAGAATGAGATCAAGTTCGTGCCCGAAAAGTATAAGAATATCTATCGCCACTGGATGGAGAACATCAAGGATTGGTGTATCTCGCGTCAGTTGTGGTGGGGTCAGCGTATCCCCGCTTACTACCTGCCGAAGGGTGGCTATGTAGTTGCCGAGACCGCCGAGAAGGCGTTGGAGTTGGCTCGCGCAAAGGCGGGCGACGAGCAGTTGCAGATCGGCGACCTGCGTCAGGATGAAGACGTACTCGATACTTGGTTCTCGTCGTGGTTGTGGCCGATCTCGGTATTCGACGGTATCCGCAATCCCGAAAATGAGGAGATCAAATATTACTATCCTACGAACGATCTAGTTACGGGCCCCGATATCATCTTCTTCTGGGTGGCTCGTATGATTATGGCGGGTTATGAGTATCGCGGCCAGATGCCCTTCCGCAATGTCTATTTTACGGGTATCGTGCGCGATAAGATCGGTCGCAAGATGTCGAAGCAGTTGGGTAACTCGCCCGATCCGCTGGATCTGATTGCACAGTATGGTGCCGATGGCGTGCGTGTAGCGATGATGTTGTGCTCGTCGGCAGGTAACGATTTGATGTTCGACGATTCGTTGTGCGAGCAGGGCCGTAACTTCGGTAATAAGATTTGGAACGCATATAAACTCGTTTGCGGCTGGTCGGTTGACGCTGCACGCGAGCAGAGCGAATGCAACCGCCTCTCGATCGAGTGGTTCGAGCATCGCTTGGCAGCGGCGCAGATGCAGATCGAGAAGGACTTCGCGGCATACCGCATTTCGGACGCACTGCTGGTGGCTTATCGTCTGTTCTGGGACGAGTTCAGTGGCTGGTTGTTGGAGATGGTTAAGCCCGCATACGGCGACGCAATCGACGAATGCACGTTGAAGGCCGTTAAGTCGATCTTCGAGCGACTGATGCAGATGTTGCACCCCTTTATGCCCTTCCTCACCGAGGAGATTTGGCAGGATATTGCCGAGCGTAAGGAGGGTGAGTCGATCTGCGTGAGCAAGGTCGAGGTTGCAGCGGAGGCTGATGAGAAGCTCTTGGCTCGTTTCGAGTTGGTAAAGGAGGTTATCTCGGCCGTTCGTAATGTCCGCAAGCAGAAGAACCTTCCCAACAAGGATGCCCTTGCGTTGAAGGTTATCGTTGATGAGAACTACCCCGCAGAGTACGAGGCAGTGATCGTGAAGATGGCCAACCTTTCGGCTGTTGAGCGCGTTGAGGAGAAGGATGCAACGGCTGCGGCATTTATCGTTAAGACCACGCAGTACTTTGTTCCGCTGGGCGGCTTGATCGATGTTGAGGCCGAGCGCAAGAAGATGAGCGAGGAACTGACCTACTTGGAGGGTTTCTTGGCGAGCGTAATGAAGAAACTCTCGAACGAGCGTTTCGTAAGTTCGGCTCCCGAAAAGGTCGTAGCCAACGAGCGCGCGAAGAAGGCCGATGCCGAGGCGAAGATTGCCGCTATCAAGGAACGTTTGGAGCAGTTGAAATAAATGAAAAACAAGATAGAGCAATGAGTAAGAAATTCACCGAATATAAGGGCCTTGATCTGCCCGGTTTGGCAGCCGAGGTCCTCGGAGCGTGGGACGCTGACGACACGTTCCACAAGAGTATCACTACGCGTGAGGGTCATCCGACATTTGTCTTCTATGAGGGTCCCCCGTCGGCAAACGGTATGCCGGGTATTCACCACGTGATGGCGCGTACGATCAAGGACGTATTTTGTCGCTATAAGACCCAGCAGGGTTACCTCGTTCACCGCAAGGCAGGTTGGGATACTCACGGTCTGCCCGTTGAGCTGGGTGTCGAGAAGAAGTTGGGCATTACTAAGGAGGATATCGGTCGCAAGATCACCATCGAGGAGTATAACGCCGCTTGCCGCGAGGCTGTGATGGAGTTTACGGGCGTGTGGGAGAACCTGACCCGCCAGATGGGTTATTGGGTCAATATGGACGATCCCTATATCACCTACGACAACAAGTATATCGAGACTCTGTGGTGGCTGTTGAAACAGCTCTTCGATAAGGGTCTGCTCTATAAGGGTTACACCATTCAGCCCTATTCGCCTGCGGCGGGTACGGGCCTTTCGACCCACGAGTTGAACCAGCCGGGTTGTTACCGCGATGTGAAGGATACAACCTGTACGGCGCAGTTCCGCGTGGTGCGCGATGAGAAGAGCGAGCATCTGTTCGAGGATGTTCAGGGTGAGTTGTACTTCTTGGCTTGGACAACCACCCCCTGGACTCTGCCTTCGAATACCGCGCTGGCAGTTGGCCCGAAGATCGACTACGTTCGCGTTAAGTGCCTCAATCCCTACAACGAGCAGCCGCAGACGGTGATCGTGGCTCGCGAGTTGTTGCCCTCGATCTTCAATAAGAAGTTGGAGGGTACCTACACTGTCGAGGAGGAGCGTTGCTATAAGGGTGCCGATCTGGTTGGTATCCGCTACGAGCAGTTGATCAATTGGGTTAAGCCCGTTGAGGCTGACGAGCAGGGCGAGTGGAAGGTTGCCGAGGAGAAGGCATTCCGCGTGATCGCAGGCGATTATGTAACCACCGAGGATGGTACGGGTATCGTACATATCGCGCCTACGTTCGGTGCCGATGACGCATTCGTTGCACGTGCTGCGGGTATCCCGTCGCTGTTTATGATCAACAAGCGTGGCGAGACCCGCCCGATGGTCGATTTCACGGGTAAGTTCTACACGTTGGAGGATCTGGACGAGAAGTTCGTTGCGGAGTGCGTCGATGTTGAGGCTTACAAGGAGTATGCAGGTCGCTGGGTGAAGAATGCCTACGATCCGCAGTTTATGGTCGATGGTCGCTACGACGAGAAGGCTGCCGCTGCGGCCGAGACTCTCGATATCTACATCTGCTTGAAACTCAAAGCGGAGGGCTTGGCTTTCCGTATCGAGAAACATACCCATAACTATCCCCACTGCTGGCGTACCGATAAACCGGTATTGTACTATCCTCTCGATTCGTGGTTTATCCGCACCACCGCACTCAAAGAGCGTATGATGGAGCTTAACACCACGATCCGCTGGAAACCCGAATCGACCGGCACGGGTCGCTTTGGTAAGTGGCTCGAAAACCTGAACGATTGGAACTTGTCGCGTTCGCGTTTCTGGGGTACGCCGCTGCCGATCTGGGCTACGGAGGATCGCTCGGAGATGAAGTGCATCGGCTCGGTTGAGGAGTTGGTAGCCGAGATCGAGAAGTCGGTGGCTGCGGGTGTGATGAGCGAGAATCCCTATGCGAAGTTCAAGGTGGGCGATATGTCGAAGGAGAACTACTCGACAATCGACCTGCACCGTCCCTATGTTGATAATATCGTGCTGGTGAGCGAGTCGGGCAAACCGATGCGCCGCGAGGCCGATCTAATTGATGTTTGGTTCGATAGTGGTGCGATGCCTTATGCGCAGCTGCACTATCCCTTCGAGAATGGCGGCGAGGAGTTCAAGGATGTCTATCCCGCCGACTTCATTGCCGAGGGTGTCGATCAGACTCGTGGTTGGTTCTTCACGCTGCACGCAATCGCAACGATGTTGTTCGACTCGGTAGCCTTCAAGAATATCATTTCGAATGGTCTGGTGCTCGATAAGAATGGCAACAAGATGTCGAAGCGTCTGGGTAATGCCGTTGATCCGTTCGAGGTAATGGATAAGTATGGCCCCGATGCAGTTCGTTGGTATATGATCTCGAACTCGCAGCCGTGGGATAACCTGAAATTTGATGTTGAGGGCGTTGATGAGGTACGTCGTAAGTTCTTCGGTACGCTCTACAATACTTATAGCTTCTTTGCGCTCTACGCCAATGTCGATGGCTTTACCGGTGCGGAGGCGGAGATTCCCGTTGAGCAGCGTCCCGAAATCGACCGTTGGATCATCTCGTTGCTCAATACGCTGGTGAAGAATGTTACCGAGTGCTTGGAGGGTTACGACCCGACACCTGCGGCACGTATGATTCAGGAGTTCGTGGGTGAGAACCTCTCGAACTGGTACGTACGTCTGAACCGTATGCGCTTCTGGGGTGGCGGTATGACCGAGGATAAGCTGGCTGCATACCAGACCCTCTACACCTGCCTCGAAACCGTTTCGAAGCTCGCTGCTCCGTTTGCTCCGTTCATCTCGGATCGTATCTTCTGCGATTTGAACGCCGTTAGCGGTCGCCACGCGGATTCGTCGGTGCATCTGGCATCGTTCCCCGTAGCTGATGAGTCGATGGTTAATAGCGACTTGGAGGAGATGATGTCGTTGGCACAGCGTCTTTCGTCGATGGTACTTGCACTGCGTCGTAAGGTCAATATCAAGGTTCGTCAGCCGCTGATGAAGGCTATGGTTCCCGTTCTGGATGCCAAGATGGCTGCACATATCGAGGCTGCACGTGCGTTGGTTATGAGCGAGGTCAATGTTAAGCAGATCGAACTGATCGAGCAGACTGCGGGCGTGATTACCAAGCGTATTAAGCCCAACTTCAAGACCCTCGGCCCCCGCTATGGCAAGTATATGAAGCAGATTGCAGCGTTGGTTGCTACGTTCGACCAGCAGCGTATCGCCGAGATCGAGTCGTCAGAGAAGTTCCTGCTCGAAGTTGGCGGTGAGCAGTTGGAGGTTACGCGCGAGGACTTCGAGATCACCAGCGAGGATATGCCGGGCTGGTTGGTTGCATCGGAGGGCAAGCTGACCGTTGCGTTGGATATTACCGTAACCGACGAGTTGCGTCGTGAAGGTGTGGCACGTGAGTTGATTAATCGAATTCAGAATCTGCGTAAAGATAGCGGTTTGGAGGTAACCGATAAGATCTCGGTTGAGGTTGAGGCTCTGCCTGAACTGACCGAGTCGTTGGAGATCTTTGGCGAGTATGTTGCACAGCAGGTACTCGCAGTTGAGATCAAGGCCGTAGCGGAGCCTGCGGGCGAGTTTGCGGCTACGACCGATCTTGACGAAAAGCCGCTTCGTATAGCACTTTCGCGCCGATAAGTATAAATAAGTATAAAATTATAGGCGAATATTTGGTAGTATGGTTTTTTCTTGTTAATTTTAACAAATAAACTAACCAATTAAAACCTTAAAAGTTATGGCAGAGGTAGAGAAGACCAGATATAATGATGCGGAGTTGGCCGAATTTAAGGCTTTGATTCTGCAAAAGCTGGAAAGCGCACGCCACGATTACGATCAGTTGCGTGCTACCATAACGCATACCGCCGGTAACGATACCGAGGATACTTCACCCACGTTCAAAGTGCTCGAAGAGGGTGCTGCGACTCTTTCGAAAGAGGAGTGTGGCCGTTTGGCACAGCGTCAGTTGAAGTTTATCCGCAACCTCGAAATGGCTCTGGTTCGCATCGAGAATAAGACTTATGGCATCTGCAAGGATACCGGTAAGTTGATCCCGAAGGAGCGACTGCTGCGTGTTCCGCACGCTACGCAGTGCATCGAGGCCAAGGAGGCTCGCCGTTAGAGTAGTGGGGTGGTAATGATGCCTCCCCCGAAGCGGTAGCGAGGAGCGAGTGCTCGCGCGTGTATATATAGATAGGTGTGCTCTACGATGAGTGTGCCTATGGAGCGTTGAGCCTACCAAATTTCGCTAAACCGAACAAGACGATTCATTATCTGACAAGGGTGGTGAATCGTCTGTTTTTTTTCGACGAGTGTGTTGGCTCGGCCGCTTGCCGCGATAAAGTTGCCGAAAAGTTTGGTTGGGTAGACTAAAATCGATATATTTGTTATACGATTTAGGTCGTAAGGGAGAATATAAACTAATTCAACAGAGTGTGATATGAATAGATTTTTACTTTTGACTTTGGCTCTGATGTGTGGCGCGTGTGTAATGGCGCAGGATTATCAGGACTATAAGGAGATTAAGACGCGTCGTCCCAAGTATGTAAATCTGGGATATGTCTTGCAGCAGGATGTAACGCTCGAAACGGGCGATGTGCTGACACCCAAGTTCGGTGCAACGATCAATCGCGGTCGTACGTTCTATCTGCACAAAAGACCTATTGCCAACTTCCTCAATTTCGGTATCGATGCAACGTGGATCGATGCAAACTATGCGATGTATAAGCCGTTTGACGAGACTTCGATGCATCAGGCAGAGTTGGCATTGCAGGTTGGCCCGTCAATTACTATGACCCCCGCAAAGCGTTTGCAGATTCACCTCTACGGCCGTTTCGCTCCCACCTTCGCATTGCGCTATGATGGCGAAGTTATTGGTGGTAACTATGCGTCGATGTTCCTCGCTGGCGGTAACGTATCGTTTGGTTTCTTCGGTATCGGTGCAGAGTATCGCAAGGGCTCGGTTAATTACAAACCCTTCAACCTTGATAAGATTAGCGATGCCATCGGTGGTATAATCGGCGGTAATGACGATGAGGGCGAGGATACTCCCTCGATTGATACCGAGGCGATGATGACCCGCGCGAGCGAGGCTGACTCGGAGAGCAATCCGTTGTTTGGCTCGAAGAATGTATTGAGTGGTCTGCGTGTTTATGTAACCTTCCGTTTCTAAAATGTAGCCATTCAGATAAAACGATCCCCGCCTTCCGAAGAGGGCGGGGATCGCTGTTTTTTTGAGGGTTTGTGTGTAACTGCTATCTTTCGCGCACGAGGTCGTAGTTGAACGGACTCTCGATGCGATTCAGTGTGCTGTCGGCCATTCGCAGGGTCGAATCATTCACAATTACGAGATAGGTTGCACGATCGCCATCGTCGGGCATAAGGCGGTAGCCGCGTCGCGTTTCAACCTCGAATCGCTGTTGGCGACCGCGACTGTCGAATGTGATGTCGCCGCCGTCGTTGTCGCCCTCGATATAGACCATTCGCAAGGCGAAGAGCGTATCTGTACCTGCAATCGAATCGTTGAGTGTCAGCGTATATTCAATGCCTGCGCAGTCGGCTGCGGGGAGCAGTCCGCGATAGGTTGCGGGTGCGAGTTGATCTGTTGCAGGCGTGAGAGCCTCACTCTCCCTCTCCTTGTGATCCTGGATTACAAAAGCGATCAGGATTGCCGAGAAGATAATGTTTGGAATGAATTTTCGCATAATCGTTTCGTGTTACAAATTTCATACTAAAAACAATCGACGACCGCTGTATGCAGGTCGTCGATTATCTTATTCGGTTTCGCCTTGTTGAGCGACCTATTTGAGCGAGTTGTAGGCCTGCTTACCCTCTTCGAGGAAGGCGATGAATTTGTCGATATCGAGGTCGTACGAGTGCGATGCCAGCACGTTGCCCTCGCCATCGAGAATCAGATAGTTGGGCTGTGCAGCAATGCCGTAACGCTCAAAAACCAAGTTCGAGTTGATCTCGCCGATGGTCTTCAATGTCTTGCCGTTAGTGGTTGTTACCCAATCCTCCTCGGCTGCCTTCTGACGGCTGTCGCCAAAGAGTGCCAGCAGAACAAAGTCCTCGCGCATACTCTCCAAGATGCGGCTATCGCACCAAACGCGCTCCTCCATCTCGCGGCAATTGACGCAACCCAGACCCGTAAAGTCGAGGAACAACGGCTTGCCTGCCTTGCGAGCGGCCTCAATAGCCTCGTTGTACTCATAGAAACCCGACAGACCGTGCGGCATATGCAGCATATCGCTATATTTCGGAGCCTTGCCATCGACCGTCAGTACTTGATCGGCGGGTGTAGCAGCAGCCGTTCCGCCCGAAGTGAGCACGAAATCCTGCGTTGCCATCGGAGGCAGGTAGCCCGTCATCTTCTTCAACGGAGCACCCCACAGACCGGGGATCATATAGGTTACAAAGGTGAATGAAGCGATAGCCAACGCCAAACGGGGAACCGAGATATACTTCACCTCGCTATCGTGGGCAAACTTCAACTTGCCGAGCAGATACAGACCAAGCAGAGTGAAGACCACGATCCAGATACCCAAGTAGATCTCGCGGTCGAGCAGACCCCAATGGTAGGTCTGGTCAGCGGTGCTGAGGAACTTGAAACCGAGAGCGATCTCGATGAAACCCAATACAACCTTCACCGAGTTGAGCCAGCCGCCACTCTTCGGCATCTTCTGCAATACCGAGGGGAAGAGTGCAAACAGCACGAAGGGCAATGCAAAGACGGTCGAGAAGACCAACATTGTCAGAATCGGCGACCAGATGTCGTTGTTGGTCGAAACTGCGCCGATGATTGCGCCACCGACGATCGGGCCTGTGCACGAGAACGATACGAGTACCAGCGTCAGAGCGAGGAAGAATACGCCCAGCAGACCCTTGCGGTCAGAGTTCTGGTCGCTCTTATTTACCCACGAGTTGGGCAGAGTGATCTCGAATGCACCGAAGAACGATGCGGCAAATACCATAAATACAAGGAAGAAGATGGTATTGGGCAACCAATGTGTTGCCAGCCAGTTGAAGATATCGGCCGTAACCGTAGCGCCGCCGACTACGCGTGTAATCAAAATCAATGCTGCGATGGGCAGGGTATAGAGTGCCACGATGAATACGCCGTAGAGGATTGCACGCAGTTTGCCACCCTCGCCGCCCTTTACGAAGAACGATACGGTCATCGGGATCATCGGGAATACGCAGGGAGTGAGCAGTGCGGCCAATGCCCAAGCTGCAGCAGCCAGCAGTGTGCTCCACAGCGAGCCACTCTCTGCGCTCTCCTCGGCCTCAATCGTAGCTTCGGGTGCGGACTCAGCCTCTACATCTTCGGTAATCTCTTCTGCAATAGTCTCTTCGGTGGCGGGAGCAACCTCCTCTGCTACATTTTCGGCAGGAGCAGACTGCTCCTCCGTAGCCTTCGCCGCGCCAATCTTAACGCTCAACTCCTCGCTTGCGGGAGGCAGACAGCTCTGATCGTTGCAAGCACCATAATAGACGTTGATTGATACGGTCTTGGGTTCAGTCGCGGCTTTAACCTTCTGGGTAAAGACAACCTTGCCCTCCCACGTGCCGATCTCGGCCTCATACACATCGTCGTATGCGCGATGGGGAGCCTTGCTTGCGGTTATTTCGCCTACCTTCTCTGCTCCGTCGATGGTGATCTCGGTGGTCGAGATGTAGAGGTCCTCGGCATAGGGGCCGAAGTCGTAGATGTGCCAGCCCTGATCGATATCGGCAGTCAGGCGCACCTCATAGGTTGTTGCATCGGTCTCAACGGCCGACGCCGACCACTTAACGGGCGAGGGCTGTGCCATAGCCACTGCGCTGACAAGCAGCGATATAAGCAGTGCAATAAATTTCTTCATATTATTCTATTGTTTTAATTTTTGTGCAAATTTTCACGCTCGCAAAGATACGATAAACTATCTGAAATCACAATATTAGCCGACACATTCCGCACGTAGAGCGCAAGAAATAGATAATTTACTTCGATTATTCTACATTCCAACTCTCCCGCATCTCCTCGAACGACACATCTCGACGGCGATTCAGTAGCTGATTGAGATATTCGACAAACGCAGAATCGGGGAGCATACGTCGGCCATTGACGTAGATGTCAGCGTAGTCATCGGTACTAATAAACACTCGTTTATCTGTATTTGCAAACTCCAAATACGAGACAATGCGGAAATCTTTTACGTGCTTTTGTGAGGTGGGGCGCAACTCGTTGATGTTTGACACATATTGACTGATAGTCTTCCGATCGTAAATGAGTGTGTCTTTATGTGGACTACGTAGCAGGTCGTTAGATGTTTCAATGGGAAACTGCGTTGTAGCCCCCATTGGCATATATGCAAATCGGATACAGCTCACCTCTGTCGGACTAATGTTGCGATTTGCGTGCAGATTTTGGGGCTCTTTTTTTACCATCTTCAATTTGTCCGATCTGAACACATCCACAGGAGCTACGGCATATTGCTCATTGGTGATGCCTCGGCGTTTCATCTCACTCTTTATCTTATCCAACTTATCAATGCCCAAAACCAAATAATCGCTAATCTGCTTAGGTTCGCAAAGTTCTATGCCAAGTTGATTCTTATAGATGTCGTAGACCAACTCCGAGCAGTAGTATGTGTTATTGTCGAAGCTAAATGCCAAGTCGTAAGGCTTTCCCAAGTAGTGTGCATATTCGATTTTGATATTCTCCCTATTGGAACGTTTTAGCCAATATTTACCATCCTTGCCACGAGTAACAAACTTGTCCAATGGTGTGAGGACTAAAGTCTTCAGTGTTTCAAGAACATAAGGCTTACCATTCTTAATTACCACTATGCCACAATGGGTAATATGTGAGCGTGTGGCGATCTGTATTAGTGGCGACTGCTGAGATTGTGAGGTTTGAAATATCACATCGCCCTCTTTGGCAATCTCTTCGATAGGATGCGATTGAACTGTTGCCATCTCAATCAACATAGGACTGAATGGCAGTGCTACTGCTACCACTATGATAGCTAAAATTAGAAATATCTTCTTCATAAAATCACTATGTTTTATCGATCTTCATCATCCATTGTCAGTCATATTCGCTCGCGAAATGTTTCTACAAAAATAGGAAATTATCGAACATAAAATCTGCGACATTACAAAAAAACCTCGCTTTCAGGCGAGGTCTTTTCGTTTAGCGTTTTCAGCTATTGATTAGTAGGTCATAGTAGCGGGCAGAGTCTTTGCCTCGGCAACCATCTTCTCAACCTCCTTCAACGCGGGCACGCGGCGAACCAGGTGCTTCTCTGCATTAACCTCCTCCATCTTTGCAACGAGGTTAGCGGGAACGCGGTGCGACAGCTCCTTAACGGTATCAACGCCGGCAGCCTCCAACAGCTCCGAGAACTGGGGACCTACACCGTGAATACGGAACAGGTCAGCGTGGTTGGTCCATTTCAGGATCAGCTTATCAGCGATACCGGTCTGCTCTGCGAGCTCCTTGCGGCCCTTGGGTGCAGCGCACTTTTCGAGCAACTGTGCGGGGGTGTTGATGCCTGCTGCGATGAGTTTTTCAGCATAAGCCTCGCCTACGCCCTGAATGTCGATAATTTTGTATGCCATAACAGTATTAAGTATTTAAGTGTTAATTCTGGTTTCGAAATTACGAAGAAAATGCGAAAATTCCAAATCTAACCCGTGAGAAATACGATTTTTTTCGATCGGGCAATCGAATCGCCTGTTGAGAGTGCTTTGTAGAGGGAGTGAAGAATGATTTGCAAAAAACGAAAAAAAATCTTAATTTTGTTACACCCAAATTCGATAGTTGTTATGCGTCGTCTGTTGATATTCATATTGTCGTTGATGCCTATCGTAGCGAGTGCTATCGGTGTCGAGAATACGGTGTCGTTGCTTGATCGCCTCGATAGCGCACTTGCTCATAGTGAGGAGTTTGCGTCGATGCGATTGGCCCGCGTGGCATCGATGCGCAAAATGCAGCTAACGCCACATATTACCGATGAGCAACTCTATGATCTTAACGAGGCTATTGCTCGCGAATTTGAGGTCTTTCAGTTTGACTCGACGATCAATTATCTCTATTGGAATCTGGGTATCGCGCGTGAATTGCACGACCAACATAAGATAGATCAGTCGGTTATCGCTCTTGGTCGCATTCACGCGACGGCAGGTTACTATCTTGATGCGAACAATATGCTGAATGTTCAGCTCGATACTCTGGCTCTCGATCAGGATCTGCTCGATGAATACTATTGGGCGCAATATTGCCTTAATAATCAGATCTATAACGAGATCGAAAATCCTTCTCCGGAGAGTCTTGTGGCTCATCGAAAGCAATATTATCGCGATCGTCTGTTGGAGACTTTGTCGATAGACTCGTTCGAGTATCGCATCTTGCGAGTAGGGCAGTTTCTCGAACGAGGTGAGGTCGATAAGGCCGAGCGAGTGTTGGCCGAGATGTCGGAGAACTACAACACCGAAAGCCAAGAGCAGTCGATCGTGGCATATTATCTCTCCGAATTGTATGGACACAAGAACGATAAGAGCAAGCAACTCTATTTCGCAACGATTGCCGCATTGAGCGAAGTGCGATTGGCCATACGCGATAATATTGCGCTTAATGCGCTGTCGGCCAGCCTGTTTGAAGATGGCGAGGTGGCGCGAGCATTCCGTTTGAGTCGTGCTACTTTGGATTTTGCACTTGCCTATAATGCTAAATCGCGCGTGTGGCAGGTGGCTTCGATGCTGCCTACAATCGAGTCGGCTTATCGCGATAAACAACAGAAGCAGAACAATCAGATCTATATCTTCCTGACGGTGGTTTTGGTGCTGTTGATGATGTTGTTTGTCATTCACCTTGTGCAACGTCTGCAACGCGAGAGCCTCGATCGAACTCAGCGACAGCTTCAAGAGGCCAATTGTAATCTTGTCGAGAATAATAAGAGCCTGCAAGCTTTCAATGACCGATTGAGTCAGTTGAATAGCAATATCGCCGAGGCCAATGCGGTTAAAGAGGAGTATATCGCGCTCTTCCTGCGCGTCTATTCCGAGTGTATCGATAAGATGGAGGGGTTGCAGCGTCGTGTGCGCAAATTGGCTACACACGACAATCTTGCCGAATTGAAACGCGAACTCGCCAAATCCGATCTTGTTGATGAGGAGTTGGGCCATTTCTACGAGATGTTCGACAACGCCTTCCTGCGCCTATATCCCAATTTCGTCGATGAGTTTAATTCGCTGCTCGAAGAGGATGCCCGCATCGAGTTGAAGAAGGATGAGAAGCTCAATGCCGAGTTGCGAATCTTTGCGCTGATTCGATTGGGTATAAACGACTCGTCGAAGATCGCTGCGCTGTTGCGCTATTCGGTCAATACCATCTATAATTATCGCGCGAAAGTTAAGAATAAGGCGTGCGTTTCGCGTGAGGAATTTGAGGAACGAATCAAGAGAATCGGATCGTTCCAAAGCCTCAAATAGCCTGCAAATTTTCTCTGCAAAATCGGCTTAAAATCACTCTTAAATCGGGTAAAAAGGAACAAAAACAGCCCTTTTATACCCCGTTTTGAACACACTTTATCCACTTTTATTTTGCCGTTTCAAATTGCAACGTGCTGTCTTACAATTTGTTGTATTGGTAGCGCATCTAAACAATCTATATTTTTACCACTTGGCATTGTGAGAGCCGATTTGTTGTCATACTTTTGCAGTGCAAACCGATCAAGAAGCACTATCTGAAAAAAGTCTATTTGTATTACTTCTTCGGGCAAGCGGCCCGTTTGGTTTGCAATCTCAACTAACCCGCCAATAATAGTTAGTTAGAAACGTTGTGTGGAGAATAGCGCGTGCGAGAGTTCGCGCTATTCATTTTTTTTGAGGCGTAAATCTTGCGTATAGCCGCGTTGCTTGCGCCACTTAATCGTTCCGGAACGTAGCTTATAAAGCCCTCCACTCCCCCCCTAAATAGACCAAAAGCCCCATACCGTTGTGGTATGGGGCTTAATATTGGTTTGAGAACGTAAGTACTACTCCTCGTCGCGCTGCATATGCTCTACATAAACAGCGTGCTGCATAGCCTCGCGCTTTGCGATCGAAGGCTTGGTGAAGTACTGACGGCGACGAAGCTCCTTCAAAACGCCGGTACGCTCATACTTTCTCTTAAACTTTTTGAGAGCGCGCTCGATGTTCTCGCCCTCTTTTACAGGCATAATAATCATTGTGGTAAAATTTTTTATTGTTTATTCTTATTGTAATTCTTTAATTTTAAGATAGTTATCCGACCATCGGCGGGATCTCGCGCGGCCTTGCCGACACTCTGATCTTTTGCAGTTACTTGGGCTGTTGCACATCGAATCGGAGATAGGGCGCAATGCGTGCAGCCTCATCTTCGGTGAATATTTTATCCTTTACGAGTTGTCCGATTGTTGTCCAACCTCCTTTCAATTGTCTTGTTTTCAGTAACTTTCTTAATGCTGTGGG
>JAZUPN010000059.1:0-2675 GCA_045605245.1 Alistipes sp.
GTACTTCTCGCTGATGGGCAGCACAGCCACCTGATCGGGCGAGAGCCACAGCGGGAACTTACCTGCGGTATGCTCCAACAATACTGCCACGAAACGCTCCATTGAGCCGAAAGGTGCGCGGTGGATCATAATCGGGCGGTGAGGTTTGTCGTCAGCACCGGTGTAGGTCAGATCGAAACGTTCGGGCAGGTTGTAGTCCACCTGAATACTACCCAACTGCCACTTACGGCCGATAGCATCCTTAACCATAAAGTCGAGCTTCGGACCGTAGAATGCAGCCTCGCCATACTCAACAACGGTATTCAGACCCTTCTCCTTTGCAGCGTCGATAATTGCCTGCTCGGCCTTCTCCCAATTCTCGTCAGAGCCGATATACTTCTCCTTATTATTGGGGTCGCGCAACGATATCTGTGCGGTGTAGTTGTCGAACTTCAAGGTCTTGAAGATATAGAGAATGATGTCGATAACCTTCTCGAACTCCTCCAACAGCTGGTCGGGGCGCACGAACATATGAGCATCGTCCTGCGTGAAACCACGTACGCGGGTCAAGCCGTGCAACTCACCGCTCTGCTCGTAGCGATATACCGTACCGAACTCCGCCAAACGCAAAGGCAGATCCTTATACGAACGGGGCTTGGTCTTGTAGATCTCGCAGTGGTGGGGGCAGTTCATCGGTTTGAGCAGGTACTCCTCGCCCTCGATCGGGGTGTGGATGGGCTGGAACGAGTCCTTACCATACTTTGCATAGTGGCCCGAAGTTACATAGAGCTCCTTGTTGCCGATGTGCGGGGTGATAACCTGCTGGTAGCCGTAAGCCTTCTGTACGCGGCGCAGGAACTGCTCCAAACGGTCGCGCAGAGCGGCACCCTTAGGCAACCACAGAGGCAGACCCTGACCTACGCGCTGCGAGAACGCGAACAACTCCAACTCCTTGCCGAGCTTACGGTGGTCGCGCTTCTTCGCCTCCTCCATCATTGCCAGATACTCATCGAGCATCGACTTCTTGGGGAACGAGATACCATATATACGGGTCAGCATCTGACGCTTCTCGTCGCCACGCCAATATGCGCCTGCAACCGAGGTCAGTTTGATAGCCTTGATTAATCCTGTGTTGGGCAGGTGCGGACCGCGGCAAAGGTCGGTGAATGCGCCATTGGTGTAGAACGAAATTGTACCGTCCTCCAATGCCTCGATCAACTCAACTTTGTATTGGTCGCCCTTCTCGGTGAATGTACGCAGCGCCTCAGCCTTAGCCACCTCGGTACGTACGACAGCCTCCTTCGTGCGAGCCAACTCCGTCATCTTCTGCTCGATGCGGGGCAGGTCGCTCTCGGTGATGGGCACGGGGCAATCAACATCGTAGTAGAAACCGCTCTCGATAGCGGGACCGATACCGAACTTAATACCGGGGTACAATGCCTCCAAAGCCTCTGCCAACAGGTGCGACGAGGTGTGCCAAAATGCGTGCTTACCCTCATCATCGTCCCATTTGAGCAACTTTACGTGGCTGTCATCATTGATCGGCAGGTTCAGATCACGAACCTCGCCATTAACCTCAGCCGCCAGCACCTCCTGTGCCAAACGCTGGCTGATGCTCTCGGCGATCTGCATCGCCGTAGTCCCTTTGGCATACTCACGAATGCTGCCGTCGGGGAAAGTGATTTTCATCATTGCTTGTTTGTGTTTTGTTTGTGTTGTTAGTTTTCCTCGCGCCGCGCTCCCACAATTACGAGACGGAATACACGGCGGTCGGTGTTATTGTTTAATTTAAAGTTTTCAATTTGGGTTATTGCTTGTCAATCTTTTTCAATTCGCGCTTTGCATACACGAGAAAGAAGATCGAACTGATTACCATTGCAATAGGGAAAAACATCATCAACCAATCAATCTCCTTGGTGGCGATATAGTGGTGGATATTAAAACCCAATAGTACCATAGCCGCTACGAGCACTATGCTCTGCAACCAAACGTTTAGTTTTAATTGTTTCTTGTAATCCATATTGCGTTGATATTTAGTAGCTTTATTCCTCTGCGGGTTCGGGCAGTTTCAGATCGTGTATCGATACGTCGCGACCCTTCTCACGCTCGAAATGCTGCAACGGATTAGCATTCATCTGCGCCCAACGACGACGGTTCTCGAAGATGTCGATCGCCGCATAGATCGCCTCGCGCATCGACTGCGGATCGGCCAAGTCCTTACCTGCAATATCGTACGCCACACCGTGGTCGGGTGAGGTGCGCACCTTCGACAACGCCGCCGTAAAATTCACACCCTCAGGCGAAATGGTCTTGAACGGAGCCAAGCCCTGATCGTGATACATCGCCAGCACCGCGTCGTACTTCTTGAACGCGCCACTTGCGAAGAATCCATCAGCCGCAAAGGGACCGAACGCTAGTACCTTCTGCTCGAAAGCCTCCTGCACTGCGGGGCGGATTACCTCCTGCTCCTCGGTGCCGAGCAGACCTCCGTCGCCCGCGTGGGGGTTGAGTGCCAGCACCGCAATACGTGGCTCGACAATGGCGAAATCGCTACGCAACGTTGCACGCAGACGGTGCAGAGCCTCGACAATATTCTCCTTCGAGATCGACTTCGACACCTCCGCTAACGGAATGTGGATGGTCATCAAACCGACGCGCAACACCTCACTGCACATCATCATCATCGGCTCGCCCTC
>JAZUPN010000060.1:0-10701 GCA_045605245.1 Alistipes sp.
TGACCGAGATCGGTATCCGCGTCAAGGACCGCAAGGACGGCTACGATTGGGAGATCGAGTAACGAACTGAATGCCACTAAACTAAATAGAACGATGAAAGAAAAGAGAGAAAAGAAGCACGTGCAGGGCACAGGTATTGCGCTTGGATTGGCATTAGGTCTCTGCTATGGTCTCATTTTCGACAATCTCGCCATTGGTCTTTGTATTGGTGTGGCATTGGGCGCAAGTATTGACAGTTACAATAATCGCAAAAACGATAAAGAGCAGTAACCCTGATGGTTAGCGACGAACAGATCAAATCACTCACCGAGCGACTTGCGACGCTCAATCAATGTTTGAACATCGAGCAGCGTCGTATCGACCTTGCGAACGAGGAGGAGAAGACCCAAGAGCCGAACTTTTGGGACGACCCTGATCGTGCGCAGGAGCAGCTACGCAGAGTGTCGTCGATCAAGAGTTGGATCGAGGAGTACGACACGCTGGCGGGCATCGTTGGCGACGTGGAACTCGTTCCCGACTTCCTGCGCGAGGGCGTGATGGAGGAGGCAGAGGCCGATGCGCTCTATGCCGATGCGCTCGAAAAGACCGAGGCTTTGGAGTTGCGCAATATGCTTCAAGGTGAGGAGGATAAGATGGGTGCCATTATGGACATCAACGCCGGTGCAGGTGGCACCGAAGCTCTGGATTGGGCATCGATGTTGCTGCGTATGTACACCCGCTGGGGCGAGGCGCACGGCTACAAGGTGCGTATTCAGGACTATCAGGCGGGCGACGAGGTGGGTGTAAAATCTTGCACGTTGGAGTTCGATGGCCCGATGGCGTATGGCTATTTGAAGAGCGAAAATGGTGTCCACCGTATGGTGCGTCTGTCGCCCTTCAATGCCAACAACAAACGCCAAACGACCTTTGCGTCGGTCTTTGTGTCGCCTGCGGTCGATGATTCGATCGATATCACCATCGAAAAGAGTCGCATCTCGTGGGATACCTTCCGCAGTAGTGGTGCGGGCGGTCAGAATGTCAATAAGGTCGAGTCGGGCGTGCGTCTGCGCTACCTCTACAAGGACCCCGATACGGGTGCCGAGGAGGAGATCCTGATCGAAAACACCGAGACCCGCGACCAACCCAAGAACCGCGAAAATGCGCTGCGCATCCTCCGCTCGAAGCTCTATCAGCGCGAGTTGGATCGCCGTATGGCGACACAGCAGGCGTTGGAGGCTACGAAGAAACGTATCGAGTGGGGCTCGCAAATTCGTTCGTATGTCTTTGATGATCGCCGAGTTAAGGATCACCGCACGGGTTGTCAGACCTCGAACGTAGAGGCTGTGATGGATGGCGAGATCGACCAATTCATCAAGTCGTTCCTGATGCAGTTCGGAGCCGAGGCGTAACCTTTCGCACCGACAAAAAATAGAATGCCGCACTCTTCGGAGCGCGGCATTTTTACATCTATAACAAGAGTGCTAAATTCCAAACAGACGCTCGATTGAGCCACTTGCAACCATCTCGGCAGCAGGCAGATGCAACAACTTCGGAGTGTCGATCAGCGCAATCGTGTCGCACATCTTCGTTGCAATATCCAGCTCGTGTGTCGAGAAAATTATCGTCTTCTGCTCGTCGTGCGCCAGACGTTGCAACAGTCGGCAAAGCTCATAACGATTAGGCATATCGAGGAATGCCGTCGGCTCGTCGAGCAGAATTACGGGAGTCTGCTGCGCCAATGCACGCGCAATCATAACTCGCTGACATTCACCGTCAGACATACGATCCATAGTCTTACGGGCGAAGTCCGACATCCCGACCTTCGCCAGCGCATCGGCAACAATTTCGCGATCGACAGCCTGCAAACGACCGATCCAATTGGTATATGGAGCACGACCCAAAGCCACCAGATCCTCACACGGAAGATTGGCTATGCGCACCTTGTCCGTTGCCACGAATGCCACGCGTCGCGCCGCCTCCGCGCCATCGAGCTCGGCAATCGAACTTCCACCGATCGTGATCTGGCCCGACTGCAACGACTCCAATCCCGCCAATGCGCGCAAAAGCGTACTCTTACCGGCACCATTGCGACCAACGAGAGCCGTCAGTTGTCCCGCAGCAAAGTGCGCCGAGACCTCGCCGAGCAATGTACGAGAGCCATAACCGAGTGATATATTTTCAAGGCGAATCATCAAAAAAGGCTCTTTTTACGAACAACAACAAGCACTACAATCGGAATACCGAGCAGTGCGGTTATGGTATTTATCGGAAATCCCAACTGCTTGGAAACCAGATCACAAACCAACATCACGACCGCTCCGAGCAACATCGATGCGGGCATCAGCGTTCGGTGGTCGGCCGATGCGAAGACCATTCGTGCCACGTGCGGCACTGCCAAACCGATAAAGCCGATCGGACCACAAAAAGCGGTTATCGTACCCGCCAACAGCACCGTCGCCGAGAGAATCATCATTCGCGAGCGACGCACATTCAGGCCCATCGTTCGCGCATAATTTTCACCCAAAAGCAGCAAATTAAGAGGTTTGATAGCCGCCACCGATAGCACCAAACCCGCCACAACGATAGGCAACAACACTATCAACTGCTCGCCCGTAACATCACCCAGCGAGCCCATTGTCCAGACCACAAAGGCCTTCAATGCTGACTCATTACTCAGATATTGAAGTATTTGCACAACCGAATCGACCGCCGACGAGAACATCATACCCAGAATCAGGATCACCATAATATCCTTTATTCGGCGACTCACCGCAAGCACCATCGCAAGAATCAACGCCGAGCCGATCCACGCCGCGCCAGCCAGACCGACACTCTGCATCATCGTTCCACCCGTAACGCCCAACAGCGGCGCACCCAACAAAAAGAGGGCGACACCCAAGCTCGCACCCGACGACACACCCAACACATAAGGGCCAGCCAGCGGATTGCGAAATAGGGTCTGCATCGCAAGACCGCTGGCCGACAATGCTGCACCTGCCGCAACTGCGACAACGGCCTTTGTCAGTCGTATCTTCAAGATGATTGCTCGCGCCACCTCATCGACCTCGCCTCCCGTCAATGCTGCCCACACCTCTTTCAGCGCAATATCGGTCGAGCCCAAAGCCAAATCGGCAAGGAGCAACGCCACGCACGCAAGCGATAAAAATATGAACAACAATCGATTACGGGTCATATTGAAAAGTCTATTCGATTCGTTTATAGTAGGTCAGCTCATCGCCGACAATATTCAGTTCGGGATGCAGAATTGCCACCAAATCAGCCAGCACCACATCGGGATTAACCACAGCCGACTCCCAAAAATCGCTACCTCCCGCTGCCGTTACACGGCGATCCGAAGAGTAGATACGTCCCTCACGCACCGCCTTGGCATCGGCAAAACGGGGATTGGCGCGTTTCAGTTCCTCAATCGAGGCGACCTGACCGACATTGATCCAATAGTCTGCCGAGCGAGTAAGCACGTAGGCCTGCTCCAAATCGATCGGCGTAGAGGTCGTACCGCTATTGCCCTCGTATATGTATCGACCGCCCGCATCCTCAACCAATCGAACGGCATAGCTACGCGACGAAGGCATATACCACGTATCGCGATAGGGCGTATTGAACATCACCGTCGGGCGCGACAACTCCTCCTCGCTCTTTAAGCGATTGACAATCGACAAGTAACGCTCCTCGATTTGGCTGAAACATTCCTTGCCGCGATCGCTCTCGCTGAGAATCTCGGACATAGCCACAAGCCACTCGGCCTTGCCCAAAGGCGACTCCTCGACATAATCTCCAAAATAGAAATATGGGATACCCAACTCTTTAAGTTTGGCATTGGCCGTGCCATTCTCACCCGAAACGCCATAGATCAGCACGATATCGGGCTGCAATGCGAGCAACAACTCGAAATTCATATCCGAATCGTGGCCGACATCGCGCACACGCCCCTCTTTTGCTGCCGCCTGAATGTGAGCGTTATAGATGTAGTCGATGCCCGAAACGCCGACTACCCTCTCCGTACAATCGAGCGCATCGATCATCGCAACATATGTCGAGGACATACAGACCACTCTCTGTGCTGCGCCATTAAGCGTCTGACCGACAAAGCCTTTGGGAGCCTTCTCGCCATTGCGGGCAATGAATAGCTGCTGTTCGACACCCTCGGCTCCCTGCCAGGGATTGCGGACAGTGATAATCGTGCTCGCCGCACTCTCCGCCCCGCGAATATCGAAGCCCGTAGCGTAGCTCGGCTCATAGAGCATCGTCGAGAACTCCTCCATCGAGCGCACTTCACCCCCACCGCACGCCCCTAAAATCAAGGCACACAGCAGACATAAAAGACTGATCGATAGAGGTTTCATAGCAGAATTAGCGGGTTAGCAGAATTTATCGGTTATTGGCTAATCTCGACCAATTGCTCGCGGTAGGCCGCCAAAATACGCGACTTAGAGATAAAGCCCAGATAGTGATTCTGTTTATCGACAACGGGCAACATCCACGTCTTATTATCCTCGAACTTCTCCAACACGCTCTGCATCTGCTCCTGGGGCAGAATCTTGTCGGGCGGTTGGATCATATAGTGGGTAATCGGGGTCGAATACTTATCGCGGTTGAACATATCGGCACGCAGGTCGTCGAGCTGAACAACACCCAACAGATCATCGTCGTCATCGACAACGGGGAAGATGTTGCGGTGCGCCTTCGAGATGATCTTAACCAGATCGCCCAGCGTAAACGACTCGTCGATACGCAGGAAATCGGTCTCCATCAATCGCTCGATTTGCAGGAAGACAAGCACCGATTGATCTTTGTTATGTGTCAGCAGTTCACCACGTTCGCGCAACTGCTTGGTATAGATCGAGTCGGGATTGAGATAGTAATCCAGCGCGAACGAGATCGATGCGGTAATCATCAGCGGAATAAACAGCTCGTAACCATTCGACAGCTCGGCGATAAGGAAGATCGAGGTCAGCGGCGCATTCATCACACCTGCCATTACGCCCGCCATTCCGACCAGCGTAAATGAGACGATCGAAAGCTGCATATCGATACCCACCCAGCGGAAGAACATATTGAATACCAGAGCCGTAAGTGCGCCGATAAACGAGCCGACAAACAGCGAAGGTGCAAACGTACCACCCACACCGCCGGCCGAGTTCGTAGCAGCCATAGCCACCACCTTAAAGAGCATCGTTGCGACCACAAAGAGGATCACCACCCACTCGATCGAACTGAATCGGAAGAAGAGCGAGTTATCGAACAGCGACTGCGGCTCACCGCGCATCAGGGCGGTCATTGCCTCGTAACCCTCGCCATAAAGCGGCGGGAAGATAAAGATCAGTACACCGATCAGCACACCGCCCACAGCCCACTTCTTATACTGCGAATCGATACGACGGAAGAGGCGGCCGACAGCCGTATTAACCGAGGTGAAATAGAACGACATCAAGCCACACAGCACTCCCAGAATGATAAACATCGGAATCTGCGCCAGCTCGAATTTATCTGTTACCGAGAGAGTTACAGGCAAAATCGGATCAAAACCGCGCAGCATCAACGCTAACGTCGTCGCCGACAACGAAGCAATCAGCAGCGGCGTAACCGAGCCGATCGTAATGTCGAGCATCAGAATCTCCAATACGAAGACCACGCCCGTAATCGGGGCCTTAAAGATCGCCGCCAGAGCCGCACCCGCACCGCAACAGAGCAACAGAGTTACATTCTTGTAATTCAGGCGCGTCAGCTTACCGATATTCGAACCGATCGCCGCACCCGTCAATACAATCGGGGCCTCAGGGCCGACCGAACCACCAAAGCCGATAGTCGTAGCACCACCTACGACCGAGGTCCAGCAGTTATGGCCGCGAATACGCGAATTGGTACGCGACATTGCGTACAACACGCGCGTAACACCCTCCGAGATATTATCCTTTACGACATACTTGACAAAGAGCGTTGCCAAAATAATACCGATCGCGGGATAGATTAGATAGAGGAATTGTGCTCGTTCGACGCGGAACCAATTGACCAAAGCCTCGCGGATAAAGTGCAATAACACCTCGAAGATGTAGGTACCCATACCCGCCGCAAGTCCCACGACAACGGCCAATACCATCATCAGCTGACGATCCGTCAAGCGGTGGGTCAGCCATAGAAAGTATTGATAAAATTTCTCGTAGCGACGACGCGCCATAAGTGATAATTTTATGTTTTACAATATTTTACATCTTATAGATACCCATAATGCGGCGTACCTCTGCGACCGTTGCGGCAGCACTTGCGCGAGCCTTCTCGGCACCCTCGGCGACAACGCGGCTCAAATATGCCTCATCGGCCTTGATCTCCTTGATGCGCTCGCGGATCGGAGCAACCGTGCGGATAACATCCTCGGCCAGCTGCTTCTTCAAATCGCCATAGCGAATCGAGCAATCGGCATAGCGTTCCTTGAAGAACTGCAATGTATCGGGCTCCGACACAGCCTTCATAATTGCAAAGATATTGGCAATCGGCTCCGAAATGGGCGAGTTCGGCTCGGTCGGGCCCGAATCGGTTACGGCCTTCATCACCTTCTTGCGGATTACATTATCCTCATCCGAGAGGTAGATGCAGTTACCCTCGCTCTTACCCATCTTACCGCTACCGTCCAAACCGGGAATCTTAACAAGATCCTCGCCAAAGTTATAGGGCTGACTCTCCGGGAAGAACTCAACACCATAGATCGAGTTGAAACGACGAGCATAGAGGCGGGTCAGCTCCAAGTGCTGCTCCTGGTCCTTACCAACGGGCACGCGAGTTGCACGATGCAGCAAAATATCCGAAGCCATCAGTACGGGATAGCACAACAGACCTGCATTTACGTTGTTGGGGTTCTTGCGCACCTTGTCTTTGAACGATGCGGTACGCTCCAACTCGCCCACATAGGCGTGCATCGAGAGCAACAACGAGAGTTCGGCCACTTCGGGCACGTCGCTTTGAACGTAGATCGTAGCCACGTTGGGATCAAGGCCTGCGGCCAGGTACTCGGCCAGAATATGGCGCACATTACCGTGCAACGACGTGGGGTCGGGATGGGTAGTAAGTGCGTGATAGTCAGCTATAAAGAAGAAGCAGCGATCGGTATGCTGCATCTTTGTAAAGTTACGAAGTGCGCCGAAATAGTTACCCAAGTGCAACTGTCCGGTAGGGCGGATTCCGCTCAATACTGTTTCCATAGTTGGTATAGTTTTGTGTTTATATTTATCAAATTTAGCACAAAATTACTTAATTTATTGGGAAAATCGTACTTTTGTAGCGTATATTAATTAAAGTATTCAACTTAATCGATATGAAAACATATTTGCGACTGCTCGGTTTCGCCTCGCCAATCGAGAAATACGCCATACCATACTTCATCTTTTCGATCTTTTACGCCATCTTCAACACCTTCAACTTCGTGATGATCATCCCGATCGTCAGCGCATTGTTCAATGTCGAGGGGGTCAATCAGATCGCTGCGGTCGAGACTCTACCGCCGCTCGAATTTTCGATGGATTACTTCTACGCTTTCGTAGGACATCTGCTCTATTTGGTTCACGGCACAGAGTTCTCGGAGATCGACGTAATGGTCGCGCTGGCGGTGATAATTTCGTCATCGGCATTTATTAGCAACCTGTCGCGATATTTAGCCCAATGGACTATGGAGAAGATGCGCATCCGCACCCTGCAACGTATCCGTAACTCGGTATTTGACAATGTGATGGGTCTGCACGTGGGCTTTTTCAGCAATGAGCGCAAGGGCGATATCATCTCGAAGATCACTTCTGACGTTATGGTCGTGCAGTTCTGCATCACCAACACCTTGCAGGTGGCCTTCCGCGACCCGCTGCTCATTATCGGCTATCTGATCGGTATGTTGCAGATTTCGACCAAGTTGAGTGTCTTTGCAGCCGTCTATCTGCCAATCGTTGCAGCCATCATCGGCACCATCGTCAAGCGTCTGCGCCACCCCGCCCGCAAGGGTCAGGAGAGTATGGGCGAGATGGTGAGCGTGATCGACGAATCGCTGACGGGCGTGAAGATTGTGCGCAGCTACAACGCAATCGACTTTATGCGCTCGAAATTCCATAAGATCAACGAGCAATTCTCGCGCATCACCCTCTCGATGGCCCGCAAGCAGCAGATGGCCTCACCGATGAGCGAATTTTTGGGCATTATGGCCGCCGCAGGTCTGCTCGTTTATGGCGGAGTGTTGGTTGTCAATGGCTCACTGACGGGCGCAGGATTTATCGCCTATCTGGCTATCTTCTCGCAGATTACGCGCCCCGTGCGTTCTTTTATGGATGCCTTCGCAAATATCAATCAGGGCATCGCCGCCGGCGACCGCGTATTCAGTCTGCTCGACACCAAGAGTGAGGTTACCGAGGCCGAGAATGCAGTCGAATTGGGCGAATTCAGTCAGCAGATCGAGTTCCGCAATGTCCATTTCTCGTACGAGGCCGATCGCGAGGTTATCGACGGCCTGAACTTCACCATTCGCAAGGGCGAGACGATCGCTCTGGTAGGTCCTTCGGGTGGAGGTAAATCGACCACAGCCGACCTGATTCCGCGCTTCTACGACGTTACGAAGGGGGAAATTTTGATCGACGGACACAATATTAAAGATTATACGCTCGACTCGCTCAACGCCAATATAGGTGTGGTTTCGCAGGAGACGATCCTCTTCAACGACACCATCGCCGAGAATATCCGTATGGGTCGCCCCACCGCTACGGATGCCGAGGTCGAGGCGGCGGCACGTGTGGCCAATGCGCATAACTTCATCACCGAGTGTGCCGAGGGCTATGCGACCAACATCGGCGATCGCGGTATGAAACTTTCGGGTGGTCAGCGTCAGCGATTAAGCATTGCTCGCGCGGTGTTGAAGAATCCGCCGATTTTGATCCTCGACGAGGCCACCTCGGCACTCGATACCGAGAGCGAGCAGTTGGTGCAGGAGGCTCTCAATACGCTGCTCGAAGGTCGCACGTCGATCATCATTGCCCACCGTTTGAGTACGATCCACAATGCCGACCGCATTTTGGTAATCGACCACGGCCGCATTGCCGAACAGGGCACCCACACCGAGCTGATGGCCGCAGATGGCATCTATGCCAAGCTGATTGCGATGCAGCAGTTGGCATAGCAACAATAATTTTCGGAGCAGAAGAGGGCGTTCCGAGGGCGTTTTCGGGGCAAAAACGAGAAAAATTGCATTTTTTGCGATTTTTTTGCTCGAAAAATTTGCAGATACAAAAATTTGCCTTACCTTTGCACCGCATTTGAGAGATAACAAATCTTAAATGCAAGGTTCTGATTAGGGAGTTTAGCTCAGCTGGTTCAGAGCATCTGCCTTACAAGCAGAGGGTCGGCGGTTCGAATCCGTCAACTCCCACTACAAAAAACGGTTGTGAATATCACAACCTTTTTTTTTGTTTTCTACTCTCTCGATTCTATAAGCAGGTGCCCAAACTCTTCGATATTGAGGGCTGTCAGATCGGGTTGGGGATTTGATGTGCGCGCCACATCGAGCGTCGTCTCTCCTGAAAGTACCAGCACTCCGAATGCACCCGCATTGTGAGCCATTGCCACATCGGTATAGATTCTGTCGCCCACCATCGCGATCTCATCAGCTTGCAGACCGTGGCGCGCCACAATTCCACTCAACATATTAGGGTCGGGTTTGCCGAGCGTGATGTCGGGCTGGCGGCCCGTTGCGTGTTCGATACACTTGCAGATCGAGCCGCAATCGACCAAAACGGTCGGCTGATCGGTCGGACAGACGCGGTCGGGATTGGTTGCGATGTAGGGCACACCCTGCGACACCCACCACGCGGCACGGCACAGACGCGCATAATCGAGCGTCATATCAAATGCCACCACAACCACATCGGGGCGATCCTCGGCCGAATCTTCGGTCGGGCGATAACCTGCCGCAACGAACTCCTCGACCATACTCGGCGTACCCAGCAGGTAGAGGTTGCGCGCCGATGGAAAGTGTGTGCGAATATAATCGACCGTCGCGACGGCCGTTGTGTACATCTGTTCGCGTTCGGCCTCGATACCTAACCCCGCCAACTTCGCCAGATAGGCCGCAATGCTGCGCGAAGGATTGTTGGTAAGGAACGAATACCCTATACCATTTTCGCGCAACGAGCACAGAAACGACTTTGTAAATGGGAACAGCGTCGAGCCCATATAGATCGTACCGTCCATATCGAGTGCCACGTGGCGAATACGGCGCAGGCGTTCGCGCAGCTCTTCGGCCGCATAGGGAGAGCAATATTTCTCGAAAACTTTCATTGCTTATTCCTCCTCGTAATTGATCTCTTTGGCGCGGTCATAGCCATCACGCGGCGCACGCCACATCGTTGCAAAAGCAATCGCGCCCAACGCTCCGACAGCCACAATCACATAGAATACCGTATTCCAACCATACGCATCGGCCAACATACCAACTCCCAATGCCGAGAAGAACGAGCCGACATAGCCGAACACGCCCGCCACGCCATTAGCCGTTGCCGAGCCCTCTTTTGTAGCTTGATTAGCGGCAGCGATGCCGATCAAAGCCTGCGGGCCGTAGATGAAGAATCCACCCATCGCAAGTACCAATATCGACAGCACGGGTGGCATCTGCGGAAAGGCTACGAAGATAATCATAAACAGCGATGCCATCACCATACAAACCAGACACATATGATGCGC
>JAZUPN010000061.1:0-7217 GCA_045605245.1 Alistipes sp.
TCGCGCGAAAATGGGACCTTATTCGTTATAACAATTTCGGCATTACCGACACGCTCCAAAATTTGATCGGCAGTGGTATTATAATATGATCTGTACTGACCCATCGAGCGGATATTCGACAGATCGGCATCGCTCAATGAATACTCGTCCAAGAAAACAATTTCAGGCTTCATATCTCTCTTCTATATAATAATTTATCAACCTTGACCTTGACTTTTGGGTGAAGTAGCCGAATGCCACGTTTGAACGCCATTTACCTTCAACTCGCGCATATAGACTTCACCGCGATCATTTACAACATAAAGCGTCGTTCCGACAAATGCCAACGAACGAATAGGTGCACTATCGGGCAACGAGAGGATCGCGCGTACTCGACCATTTTGATCGCAAACCTGCACGCCCATTGTTGTAGCAACATAAAGATTACCATTTTCGTCAAAACACATCTGTCCGACCTGTTGCGAATCGTCGCCCGTCGTGTTATGCAACCAATAAAAACGCTGTCCCGCCATCGGCTGACCATTCTCGTCAATCACATAACTCAACAGCCAACGCGTATGCGGCTCGTTGCAGATAAGCAGTCGATGATTAGGATAGATCGCAAGGCTCGCACCGCAATTCAAACCATCATTTACAACTGTTAAATTACCATCCGAATCGAGATGTGCAATGGCGGTTTTATCTCCATTTTCATAGGTAATGTAATAGTTGAGATTATCGGTTGTAATAATTTGTTTAACTCCACCTTTCGAGGTTGCTATATCCTTTCTTGTGCCATTCGTCGAATGGACAATTCTATTTTTTACATTAGACAAATAGAGCCCCGTTTCATCTGCACCGACAAGACGCTCACCACGCTGCAAACGCAGGATCGAAGCACCATCCAGATTGCAAACCTTACCATCCTTTTCATACACAACTTTATCGCGATAAGCGAATAATTTATCGGCAACCGTTACGCCTTCTACGCGCTCCCACGTACCCTTTTCGGGCAAAATCGTTTCAAGCATATCATTCTGCGAGCGACCTGCCTGAACGGGTTGCGGCCAGCCCTTCCACAGCCAGCGCATCACATCAGGAAAAATTCGATTTGCGTGAGTATTGCTATGGCCGCCACGACCCCAATTGTGTGCCACCTCGTAACCGCTAAAATTCAGAGCCGACTCAACCAATATATTGGCCTCATACCAATCGCCAAAGATGCCGTTCCAAACATCATAAAGGCCATCCTGCAAAAAGATTCGCAATGGCTTCGGCTCGCTCTTACGTATCACAGCCTGATACTCATTACCACCACGCATCGAGACGTAAGTACCAACTGCACTGAATACTCGACCAAAGCGATCGGGACGAGCCCACGCCGCAGAAAAGGCGCAAATACCACCGCTACTCGATCCCGCAATAGCACAATCGTTCGGATCCTTCGACAGAATAATCTGACGACCATCCGAAGCTGTCTGTCGCTCAACTTCGGGCAAAAGTTCCTCGATCAAGAAACGGGCAAAGGTGCCGTCTGTTCGATCAAACTCATTACTGCGATTATATCGAATTACTCCGCCTTCGCTGTCGCGCACAACACCCGGATTGACAAAAACGCCAATCGTTACGGGCATCTGTCCCGTTGCGATCAGATTATCGAAGACCGTAGGCGCATTATATTGCACACCATCCAAGCAGACAAACAGACACGCAGGCCTCGAAGCATCATACGATGCAGGGATATAGATCCAATAGTCGCGCATGGTCATCGGATAGATTTTCGAATCATTGAACGAACACTTAATCACCTCTCCGGCTACCACATTTTCATTCTGCACTGTCGCCGGATCAAAGGGCACGCGATAGTGATCTCGTTGTTGAGCTATTGCATTAGATAACAGCAATAATGCAATAATGGTTAGAAGTTTATGTTTCATATTATATCGTTATAATTTTACTCTTTCGACATCTCTCCGAGCAGATCGCGCACCACAACCGAAGCGCACGCACAACCAAAAACGGCAGGCATATACGAGATCGTTCCCGTATTTGATTTCTTATTTGTCTCTTCGCTCAAAATCATCGCTCCCTCACGCACAGGCTCGGCCGAAAAGACTGCATAAAAACCTGTGCGAATTCCCATTTTATGCAGACGCTTGCGCAGCATATGAGCCAACGGGCAGTGATGCGTACGACCAATATCGGCAATTTCGACACGTGTCGGATCGGTCTTCGCCCCTGCGCCCATTGCACTAACGATCGGCATCGAGCGATCGAGCGCACCCTTAATCAAAGCCGCCTTGGGCGACAACGTATCAATGGCATCCACAATATAGTCGTAACGAGCTGCGTCAAGTATGCGATCAGTCTCCTCATCGCGTATATATCGCTGAACTATATGCAGTTGTAAATTGGGATTTATATCGAGCAATCGCTCCGCCAGCACATCACTTTTAGCTCGACCGACGGTCGAATGGAGGGCTACAAGCTGGCGGTTGATATTGCTCTCCGAAACATCATCCGAGTCGGCAATGGTCATCTCACCCACACCTGCACGGCAGATCATCTCGGCAGCATAAGCTCCGACACCCCCCAAGCCGACCACCAACACGTGCGCTTTGGCAAGCGTTGCAGCCTTCTCGGCTCCGAGTAGCAGCTCGGTGCGTTCTTTCCAATTACTCATTATCTATCAATCGTTTATAATTATCAAATACTATTTCGCGCAGCTCCCCTATCGAGCAGCCACGCAGTGCTGCAACGGCACTATACACCTCATTAATCGGACATTCGCACTCATCACGCTCGATCAGCAAAGCCGATGGCGTAATCCGTCTTATAACCTCGCACGTACGAGCTGACGCCAAACTTCGCGGCGAAAAAGAACAAAAATATCCCTTCGACACAACACGCGCCACCTGCTCGATTGAGCCGATGAAACTATGAAAAACGGCTCGTTCAGCCTTCGCCCGCACCAATCTCGACATCACATCCTCAAATGCGCGAACACAATGCAGAATAACGGGCAAGTTACACTGCTTGGCCAATTCAAGTTGTCGCTCGAAAACTTCCGTCTGCAATCTTCGATCGACATCAACCGACCAATCCAGACCACACTCCCCGATCGCCATTGCTTGACCGTTTTGCGCCACTCGATCCATTCGTTCAAAAGCCTCATTCAATCGCTCGGTGCTTTCGGCAGTACGCCACGGGTGCATACCAACGGAAAATGGGAGTCCGCACTCAACGGACAATACAAAAGACTCCTCGTCGAGAGGGTCAATATTCAAAATTTCGAGCGCATCACCTCGTCGGCAATGAGTATGAAAATCGACGTATGGAGCCATTGCGAGCAAGATTTTCACGTTTTTTCAGCACAAATTTACAAATTTTCCCCGAAATCCATAAAAAGGTGCTGTTAGGATTTTCACAATTAAGTATTTTTTCCTATTTTTGCGCGCAAATATATATAGCGATCCCAAACAGATCACTCAAACGAAAAAAATCAATTTACAATATTCATTTTTCATTAATTAACTTTTAACCAAAATGTCGAAAATCATCAAAATTAACAAGGGTCTCGACATCAATCTTCTGGGTAAAGCTGATGCGGATGCGAAGGTAATCGCTCTCCCTATGGCGGATTCGTACGCAGTTTCTCCTCTGGATTTTGAGGGTGTTGTTCCCAAGCTTTTGGTTAAGGTCGGCGAGCAGGTTAAGGCAGGCGACGCTCTCTTCTTCTCGAAGAATGACAGCCGCGTTCTGTTCACCTCGCCCGTAAGCGGTACGGTTACCGCCGTTAATCGCGGTGAGAAGCGCAAGGTTCTCAACGTAACCGTTCAGCCCGACGCAACCCAGAGCTTCAAGGAGTTCACCATCCCCGCAATCGAGAAGACCTCGAAGGAGGATGCGACCAAACTGCTGCTCGAAGCAGGCTTGTGGCCGCTGATTATTCAGCGTCCTTACGGCATTATCGCCAACCCCGACGATCAGCCCAAGGCGATCTTCGTATCGGGTTTCGACTCGGCTCCTTTGGCAGCCGATCTCGATGTGGTATTGGCTAACGACAAGGCAAACCTCCAAAAGGGTTTTGACGTACTCGCTCGCCTGACCGCAGGTAAGGTTCACCTTTCGCTCAACGCCAAGGCCGAGAACAAGGTATTCGAAGGCTTGAAGGGTGTTGAGATTCACGAGTTCGCAGGTCCCCACCCCGCAGGCAACGTAGGCGTGCAGATCCACCACATCGACCCCATCAACAAGGGCGAGGTTGTATGGACCGTTAGCGCACAGGGTGTGGCTATGATCGGCCGTCTGTTCGCAACCGGTAAGGTTGATATGACCAAGACGATCGCTCTCTGTGGTTCGCAGGTAGAGGCTCCCCAGTACTACACCGTTATCGCAGGTGCAGCAATGGATTCGATCCTCGCAGGCCGCGTAAAGGCACAGAAGGAGGGCGACAGCGTTCGCGTAATCAGCGGCAACGTTCTGACCGGCACAAAGGTAGCAGCTGATGGTTATCTGACCTTCTACTCGAATCAGGTAACACTGATCCCCGAAGGCGATAAGTACGAGTTGTTGGGCTGGGCTATGCCTCGTTTCAACAAGTTCTCGGTGTCGAAGGCTTACTTCTCGTGGCTCTGCCCCAAGAAGAAGTACGATCTGGATACCAACCTCAATGGCGGCGAGCGTCCGTTCGTGGTTTCGGGTCTGTACGATAAGTATCTGCCTATGGACATCTATCCCGTCTATCTGCTCAAAGCTATTTTGGCCGGCGACATCGACAAGATGGAGAATCTGGGTATCTACGAGATCGTAGAGGAGGATTTGGCTCTGTGTGAGTTCGTTGATCCCTCGAAGATCGAGATGCAGGATATCGTCCGTCAGGGTATTAATCTGATGATTAAAGAGATGAACTAAGATGAAGGCATTGAGAAATTTAGTAGATAAGCTGAAGCCTACCTTCTCAGAGGGCGGTAAGCTCAGCGCGCTTCACTCGACTTTCGAGGGTTTCGAGACCTTCTTGTTCGTGCCTAACACCACGACACAGAAGGGTGCTCATATCCGCGACTGCAACGATATGAAGCGTACTATGATTATGGTAGTGTTGGCATTGGTTCCCGCACTGCTGTTCGGTATGTACAACACCGGTTACCAGCACTTCCTGTCGCTCGGCCAAGAGGCCGGCTTGTGGCAGTGCTTCTGGTTCGGTTTCTTGAAGGTGCTCCCGATGATCATCGTGTCGTACTTGGTCGGTCTGTCGATCGAGTTCGCATTTGCGCAGAAGCGCGGCCACGAGATCAATGAGGGTTTCCTTGTTTCGGGTCTGTTGATTCCGATGATTATGCCCGTTGATGTACCCCTGTGGATGCTTGCTCTGGGTACCGCTTTCGCCGTTGTAATCGGTAAAGAGGTATTCGGTGGTACGGGTATGAACGTGTTCAACCCCGCTCTGTTGGCTCGTGCATTCGTATTCTTCGCTTACACTCCGTTTATGTCGGGTGAGACCGTATGGGTAGCAGGCTTGGGTAAGGCCGAGGCTGGTGCAATCGCTGATGGTTTCAGTGGTGCAACCGCTTTGGAGCAGCTCAGCACTACGGGCGAGATGAGCTACTCGATCTGCGACGCTCTGATCGGTTTGATGCCGGGTTGCGTTGGTGAGACTTCGGTTATCGCTATCGCACTTGGTGCTATCGTTCTGCTCGTATCGGGTGTTGCATCGTGGCGCACGATGGTATCGGTATTCGTTGGTGGTCTGGCTATGGGTCTGCTCTTCAACGCTATCGGTGCTAACGCCTATATGGAGGTTCCCGCTTACACTCACCTGCTGGTTGGCGGTTTCGCTTTCGGCGCTGTATTTATGGCAACTGACCCCGTTACCTCGGCACAGACCAATGCAGGTAAGTATATCGTAGGCTTGATGACCGGTGCGTTGGCAGTGATGATCCGCGTGATCAACCCCGCATATCCTGAAGGTATGATGCTTTCGATTCTGTTTATGAACGCATTGGCTCCGCTGGTGGATTACTTCGTGGTTGAGCGCAACATCGCTCGCAGAAAGAATCGTGTTAAACTGGTTAAATAATGTGTAGCTATGAATAAGGAAAGTAACGTATATATTATTATCTACTCGACCGTAATGGTTGTTGTAGTAGCAGTTCTTCTGGCCGTAGCTGCATTGTCTCTCAAAGATCGTCAGGACGCTAACATTCTCAACGAGAAGAAGTCGGCAATCCTCGCATCGTTGGGTGCAGCTGACCAGAACTACGAAGAGTTTATCAACGCATACGTTGTTAATGCCGAGGGTGAGCAGATCGACGGCGATGTATTCGTATTGTTGCAGGATCTGAAAGGCTCGTTCGAGCAGCAGCAGTATCCCGTATTCGAGGCGAAAGATGGCCGCATTGTATTGCCTATCACCGGTACCGGTCTGTGGGGTCCCATCTGGGGCTACATCGCTCTCGAAAGCGATATGAACACCGTTGCAGGTATCGTACTCGACCACTCTGGCGAGACCCCTGGTCTGGGTGCCGAGATCGCAACTCCCGCACATCAGGCGATGTACAAGGGCAAGCAGATCTTCGAGGGCGACGAGTTCGTATCGGTAACCTTGAAGAAGGGCGGCGCATCGGAGGGTAACACCCACGAGGTAGATGCTATCTCTGGCGGTACCAAGACCTCGGACGGCGTAAGCGCAATGTTGAAGAACAGCCTCGAAAACTATCTCCCCCTGCTGGGCGCAAAGAAGGGCGCAGCAGCTGCCGAGGAGGTTGTAGCAGAGGTTGAGGAAACTGAGGAGTCTAACGTTCAAAATGTAGAAGAGAATGAGTAACACTGAAAAAGAGCCTCTGTTTTCGGCTAAAAATATGAAGTATCTGACCGGTCCGTTCTCGGCTAACAACCCGGTCATTGTTCAGATTCTGGGTATCTGCTCGGCTCTGGCTGTAACCGTACAGGTCAAACCCGCATTGGTTATGTCGCTGTCGGTAATGGTCGTTACGGCATTCTCGAATCTTGTTATGTCGCTGCTGCGTAAGGGTATTCCCTCGCGTATCCGTATCATCGTGCAGCTGGTTGTAATCGCTGCATTGGTAATCTTGGTAGACCAGGTATTGAAGGCATTTGTTTACGACGTATCGAAGCAGTTGTCGGTTTACGTAGGTCTGATTATCACCAACTGTATCATTATGGGTCGTGTCGAGGCCTTCGCATTGGGTAACAAGCCTTGGGCTTCGTTCCTCGAT
>JAZUPN010000062.1:0-15546 GCA_045605245.1 Alistipes sp.
GTGTTGCTCCATCGCACAAAAGAGAAATTGAAAAAGATGTCGAACCAATAAAAAATTGCAAAAAATGATGGATCTCGAACAGATGAAATCGGGTTGGAACACACTGAGTGCGCAACTCGAACAGCAGAACACAATAACCAGCCGTCTGGTGTACGAAATGATCTCTTCGCGCAACCGAACTAACTACGAACAGATTGCCCACACCCATCAAATCAGCCTCGCGGTAATGGTTTTGATGGCAACGCTGGCACTGCCCTACTTCGCTCGCACCGAGCTAATTCAAATGAGTAGTTTTGCAGTAATTGAGGCGGTATCGTTTGCAGGAATAGCAATGGCGAGCTATATGCTGAACACACTTGCTCGCCTCGGACATAGCGATCGCACGGTTAGTCAGCTAACGGAAGATGTATTGACCTACAAACGTTTATATAGCCTGAATCAACGACTTGGCACGCCCGTTGCCTTGGCGACAATTGGCGTGGTCTATGCTATCGAGCAGGCCTTCACCGCAAATGCCCTCATACCTCTTGCGCTGGCTTTTGGAATGGCTGTCGTCATAGGAATTGTCCAAACTCGTCGCCAAAATCGCCTACTACGAGAGATTGAGCAAGGTATAGCCGAACTGCGCGAATTTGCAGACAAATAATAATCTCCTAATCCCTCGTCATTCGTCCGATCTTTGTACAAAAGGTCGGACAATTTTTTGTTTTTTACCAATATAAAATAAAATCCCGCAGTTTTTCGTTATCTTTGCGGTGAGCAATTGTCGCCTTAAATCAACGGCGCGGGACTCACAACGGTCCGAAGATTGCTCCACTCACATAACAAACGATTGATTATGAGCAAGAAAAACAATAGTATAGAGATCGAAGAGCTGGCAGGCATCAACCTCTCGGACGGGCAGGCACAGGTCATTCCGATCATCACGGGCGACGACACGCCGACCGAGCAGAGTTCGGTTCCCGACGTGTTGCCCATCCTGACTTTGCGCAGTTCGGTACTTTTCCCCGGCGCAATTACCCCGATTACGGTCGGTCGTGAGAAGAGCCTTAAATTGGTGCGCGAGGTCAATGCTTCGGGCGGTATGCTCGGTGCCGTATTGCAGCGCGAAACCGAGGTCGAGGACCCCACTCCGAACGATATGTACAAGGTGGGTACCGCTGCGAAAATTCTAAAAATTCTCGAAATGCCCAACCAGACTCTGACCGTTATTCTGAACGGTTTGGAGAAGATAGAAGTGGGTGAATATCAGCAGACTGAACCCTATTTCCGCGCTACGGTTACACCGATCCGCGACTCGTCGCCCGACGATTCGAATGTCGAATTCAATGCGTTGGTCGAATCGATTCGTGACGTGGCTCTGCACATCATCGACATCTCGCCCGTAATGCCCAAAGAGGCGGCATTTGCAATCAAAAATATCGATTCGAGCCGAGGCATCATCAACTTCATCTGCTCGAATATCGAGATGAGCGATGCCGATCGTCAGCACCTGCTCGAAGCACCAGGTCTGTTGGCACGCGCACGCCGCCTATTGGAGATTTTGATCCGCGAGCAGCAGATGATCGAACTAAAAAACGAGATTCAGTCGAAGGTCAAGCGCGATATGGATCGCCAGCAGCGCGACTACTATCTGCAACAGCAGATGCGCACTATTCAAGACGAGCTTGGCGAGGGCGAGGATGCCGAGATTGCGCGTCTTCGTGAGCAGGCCGCAAAGAAGAATTGGAGCAAGGAGGTTGGCGAGTTGTTCGAGAAGGAGCTTGCGAAATTGGAGCGTCTGAATCCCGCCGTTGCGGAGTATTCGGTACAGATGACCTATTTGCAGTTGATGATCGAACTGCCCTGGAACGATATGACCGAGGATAACCTCGATTTGGAGTGCGCTCGCAAGCAACTCGACGATGACCACTACGGCTTGGAGGAGGTCAAGGATCGTATTTTGGAGCACCTGGCCGTAATCAAATTGAAGGGCGATTTGAAATCACCGATTATCTGTCTGTATGGCCCTCCGGGTGTAGGTAAGACCTCGCTCGGCAAGTCGGTTGCAACGGCTTTGCAGCGTAAGTTCGGAAGAATTTCGCTCGGCGGTCTGCACGATGAGGCGGAGATTCGTGGCCACCGCCGCACATATATTGGCGCAATGCCGGGTCGTATCATCCAGACTATCAAGCGTTGCGGCTCGTCGAATCCCGTTATCATCCTCGATGAGGTGGATAAGGTTACGGTTAGCAATCACGGCGATCCGTCGAGTGCGCTGTTGGAGGTTCTCGACCCAGAGCAGAACACCACCTTCCACGACAACTACCTCGATACGGAGTACGATCTGTCGAAGGTGATGTTTATCGCTACGGCCAACAATGTGCAGAAGATCGCCCCCGCCCTGCGCGACCGTATGGAGATGATCAACATTGCAGGCTATCTGCTTGAAGATAAGATCCAGATTGCTCTGAACCACCTCGTTCCGAAGGAGTGCGAGGCGCACGGTTTGAAGGCCGAAGATATGGTTTTCTCGACCGCAGTGATCGAGAAGATCATCTCGGAATATACGCGCGAAATGGGTGTGCGCTCGCTCGACAAGCACATCGCAAAGATTGCCCGCTATCGCGCAAAGCAGATCGGTATGAACGAGCAGTTCGAGGCCGAGATTTCGGCTGCCGATGTCGAGAAGATTCTCGGAATGGCAAAGTTCCGTCAGGATCAGTATGAGATTGGCGGTATGGTCGGCATTGTTACGGGTTTGGCTTGGACCGAGGTGGGTGGCGACATCCTCTACGTCGAGTCGATCCTCACCCCCGGCAAGGGCAAACTCAATCTGACGGGTAACCTCGGCGATGTTATGAAGGAGTCGGCGACGATTGCACACGAGTGGGTTATGGCTCACTACGAGGAGCTCGGCATCGACCGCGAGATATTCGAAAAGTTCGATCTGAATATCCACGTTCCCGAAGGTGCCATTCCGAAGGATGGCCCCAGCGCGGGTATCACGATGGTTACCTCGATCGTTTCGACCTACACGGGCCGCAAGGTATGCGAGCGTATCGCAATGACGGGTGAGACTACGCTACGTGGTCGCGTAATGCCCGTAGGTGGTATTAAGGAGAAGATTCTCGCCGCAAAGCGTGCAGGCATCAACACACTGATTCTCTGCGAGGATAATCGCAAGGATGTAGCCGAGATCAAACCCGAATATATCGACGGCCTGACCTTCCACTACGTTCGTACCAACGACGAGGTGCTGACTCTGGCGTTGGAAAAGTAAGAGTGCAACTGCACAAAGCAAAAATAGGCCGCACCATTAAGTTGGTGCGGCCTATTTTCTTATCACATCTATACTCTACTCCTCGTCAATCGAGATCAGTTCGTACTGCTTCGAGCCCAGACCAATCTTCTCGGCATAGTCGATGATGTGGGTGCCGTGGCGAGTCTTGATGCGCTCAACCAGCGGACCGTTGTCGTTGCCCTCTTCGGGAGTCATATTCATAACCATATCGACGCAAGCCTGATCCAACGCTACGGGATCGAGCGACGCAACGATACCCATATCCTTAACAACGGGATCAGCGGGGTGCGAGCTGCAATCGCAATCAACCGACATATTGTTCATCACGTTGATATAGAGGATGCGCTCACCATTGCCGAAATATGCGTGTACCGACTCGGCTGCAACTGCCATCGACTCCAAGAAACCGATCTGATCGTCGGTATAATCCCAGAACTTCGCGAGATCGGTAGTGCGACCTGCCGAGTGGATATATACCTTACCGATGGTCGAAGCAACACCGATCGACTGGTTCTTCAAAACGCCGCCGAAACCACCCATCGTATGGCCCTTGAAGTGTGCGAGGTTGATCATAAAGTCGTAGTTAGCCAAGTGCGAGCCTACGATGTTGTATTTCAATCGCGTGGTATCCTTCACGGGGAGCTGAATCTCGCCCTCGGCATCCATAATATCAACGGGCGCGATGTCGCAGAAACCGTGATCCTTTGCCACCTGCATATGTGCCTCGGTGGTGAAACGGGGGCCTTCGTAAGCGGTATTGCACTCAACGATGGTACCATTAACCCTCTTTACCAAATCGCCAATCAGTTCGGGTTTCAGGAAGTTCTTGCCACCCGGCTCACCGGTGCTGATCTTCACCGCTACGCGACCCTCGGCCTCACGACCCAGAGCCTCATATACCTTCACCAAACCTTCGGGCGAGATGTCGGTAGTCATATAAACCTTCGGCAATGTCTGCTCCTCCTCTTTGGGAGCGTTGTTACCGCACGACGTACAAGCAATCGCTACGATGAGCGATGCTGCTAAAAAATTAAGAATCTTCATATTGCTAAAATTGTTTTGTGAAATTTCTATCGAACAAAGTTAAGAATTTTCTTTGAAAATTGCACTATTCCACCCCATCGAAAAATCTAAAAAGAGTCAAAACAGCAAATTCTTACAAATTTAGTTGCATAACTAATTAAATAGTTATATATTTGCATCAAGCAATGAATGGTGCGCAGCAATGGCACCTCCGCATTGCCTGTCAAAACGTCAATTCATAGTAGATAACAAAAAGATAGACAATTAATTAAACAAAGTCAAACGTATGGCAAAGATCGTTAAAGACCGTCAGCCCGAACTCACCCGCGCCGAATTGGAGATTATGCAGGTGATGTGGGCAAAAGGCAAGGTTCTCGTTCACGACATTTTGGCCGAGATGAGCGAGCCGAAACCTGCCTACAACACAGTTTCGACCGTTGTCCGAATCCTCGAAAAGAAGGGTTACGTGGGCCACGAAGCACACGGCAAAACCCACGAGTACTACCCTCTCATCGAGCGCGAGGAGTACACCAACGGCTATATGAACAGCGTGCTGAACAACTTCTTCGGCGGCTCGGTGAGCCGTATGATGTCGTTCTTTACGCGCAACGAGAAGATCTCGCTCTCGGAGGCCGACGAAATCCTTAAAATCCTGCAAGAGAAGCGATAACAAAGGTACGTAGCGATGAATCCGATCCTGCGATATGCACTCGAAATGGTGGCGTGTAGTGGAGTTTTTGCACTCCTCTACCACACACTTATCGCCGATCGATACTCGTTCCGCACGTGTCGCCGCTACCTCATTGCGACGGTAACTCTCTCGTTGCTTATCCCTCTCATCGAGTTGCCGCTATTGCCGCCCGAAAAGCCGATACCCGCAACTCCGCAACACGAGCAGGTGCAACGCTTGGAGTTCAAAACCATCACGGTCGATTATGAGCAGGTGCAACCCACCGATCGCCAAATCGCCCGTCGCAATGGCCGTAATGCGCTGATTGCCTGCATCTATGCAGCATTGGCCGTCGTTATAGGCCTACTGACTCGGCAGGGTGTCCGCGAACTGCGCGAAATGAAATTCCGTTCGAAGATTTCGCGCCACGAAGATTACGACATCGCCGTCAGCGATCAGATCAAAGCACCCTATTCGTTTATGGGTACGATCTACCTCTCGCCCGACACTCCCGACGAGGAGCGCGAGTTGATCATCGCTCACGAACGCTCGCACATCGCCCATCGACACTCGTTCGAGAAGCTCTATATGGGTGCAATTCGAACGGTTGTATGGTTCAATCCCTTCATCTGGCTGGCCGATCGTTGGTTGGCCGAGGTGCAGGAGTTCGAGGCCGACCGCGATGTACTGGATGCTGGCTACGATTTGACGCTCTATCGTTCTTTGATATTTCGACAGATTTTCGGCTACGCGCCCGATGTGCAGAATGGTTTCTACTCACTCACACGTCGCCGTTTCGAGATGATGACGGCACAACGCAAGAGCGATGGCGGGCTGTGGCGTTGGGCAATCGTTATCGTGGCGACACTTGCGATGACAGCCGCCTGCGGATTGACACGCCGCACCGAAAAGCAGGCAACGCTACACGCCTCGCAAAATATTGCCAACGAGGCGGTTATTCCGTCGTCGAATGTGGTTTCGGTCGGTACGACAGCAGGCCGTAGCGGCATCTACTATCTGCCGCGTAACCCTCGCCGAAAATATCGTTTGGAGGGCAGCGATATCTACGTTTCGACACCTCTCGGTTTCGAGCGTAAGATCTCCTCGCGCGACTACAAACATATCAGCCACCCGATCTACTATATTGACGGGCGACAGGTTTCGGCAATCGAATTCTCCAACCGACCTGCATTTTTGACCGAGTCGATGAATATCTATACGGGTGATCGCGCCGCCGCACTCTATGGCGAGGAGGCTCGTCGAGGCGTGTGGGCCGTTACAACAAAGCCCGACAGCCGCTGTCCCGCCCTGCTGCTCGAAGGTCGCTGGGTGAGTCTGCGTCAGAATCTCGATGTCGTTGAACGCGCCGTGAAGGTCATCACGCTCTCCCCCGAAGAGGCTCGCGAAAAGTATGGCGAGGGCTATCCGAATGGCGTTATAGAGGCGTGGGATGTCATTGATAATTGAGAATTTAAGAACTAAAAAATGATATATGCCTATGAAACATTGCCTAAATGAGTTTGCGAGTCGGTGGGGATAGTTCCTCGCCACTCACCGCGAGGATCGGCAACGCCTCGCACTAAAAATATAACGAATTTAACTGTTCGGAAAACAACATTTATTGCACCAAAAGATTGCCAAGAATTGTGCGCCATTCCCGCTTGCCGAGGGTGGCGCATATCTTTTGAATTTCTGCATTTTACGTGTATTTATAACAACCTAATAAACAGATGTTTGCAAATATTTTTCAACATTTTTTGAGGGGGGGGGGTCGGGGCACCAAAATTTTACTATCTTTGTGAGAAGAAACACTCAAAAACACCTATACAAATGAGAAGATTGATTATTGCGATGCTTGCCCTGGTGGCGGGTGTCGTGTGGAGCCACAACGCGCAGGCTCAGATTTTAGGCGACTCGCTCGTTCAGGTTATCGCTTATTGGCCGAAAGATCTCGTATTGCACTACCACGTTGTCGGGACCGAAGTCGAAATCGAGAATGGCGATTCGACCGTTGTCAATACCAACTCGTCGCTGATGACCGTTAAGGTTGTCGATGCTGACGCGACGGGCAACACGCTTGAAGTTGAAACCAATGTCCTTGCAATGGCTGACGAGGAGGAGCTGGAATTGACCAAGAAAGTCGTAAAGAAATTCGGCAAAAAGGCCAACACCGGAAAGCTCCGCACCAACGAATTTGGTGCATTCGCAAGTGTAGTTGCATCCCCGAAAGATGAAAAACTGCATAAGGATATGGTGAATTATATCGCCGACGTGATGTGGAAGAAGTTCATCACCGAAGATCCTGAATTTGCAGATGAGGTTGACGAAAAGGATTTCAAAGAGCTGTTGGTTCAATCATCGGGCACGCTCGAACAGGCGGTTTATAAGGAGGATATTATGAAATTGTTGGGCTTCTTCGGCAATCAGTTCAGCCTCAAAGAGCCGTTCATTTTCAACCTCCAAACGCCCTCGCTGATCACTCAAACCCCTATGCCCGCAAATTCGACAATCGAGGCAAAGGTGATTGACGCAGAGAACAACATCTATGCTCTTTACCAGACCACCATTACCGATTCGCAAGCGGCTCTGAAAGAGGCGACTGGACTGTTAGCCGATATAGCAAAGAATGAGCAGACGGCTGAGGCGATTGAGCAAGTTCCGCAGATGCTCGAAGATGTGGCACTATTGGTCGAGGACACACATCTTATGATCATACAAGCCGATCTTGGAGTGCCTTTCCGATACAATGGCCGACGAGTATTTCTCGCCAATGGCTCTGGAAAGTGCTACGAGATGGAGATACTTTTTATCCCCGAAGATGAGGCGAAGGAGTTGCGCAAACAGGCTCTCTTCTAATCGCACATCGCTCGTTCACGAATTCGACGCTCGCACCATAGGCACGGTGCGAGCGTTTTGTTTGGCTATGTCTTTGTTGAGTAGCATTCTTTTCGTACCTTTGCAGCCCCAAAAAACGACAAAGACAATGACACATAAATTCTCAATATATCGCCCTCACTATGGCGCACTGCTCCGCTTGGCTGCCCCCGTGGTGCTCTCGCAGTTGGGTCAAGTCGTGGTGCAGTTTGCCGACAACGCAATGGTCGGACGATTGGGCGCACTGCCTCTCGCCGCAACCGCTTTCGGTGGTAGTGTTGCATTTATTTTGTTTATTTTCGGTATCGGTATTTCGCTCGGACTGACCCCGATCATCGGTGCGCTCTACGCCCGTGGCGAACGCCGCGAAATGGCTGCAAATCTGCGCAATGCCGTGGTGCTCTATACGCTTATGGGCGTGATTATCACTGTACTGCAATTGGCATTTGTGCCGTTTATGTATCGACTTGGACAGCCCGTCGAGGTGGTCGATATGGCACTGCCCTACTACCGCTATATGGCGTGGGGAATGATCCCCGTGATGCTGTACGGAGCCTTCAAGCAGTTCCTCGAAGGCGTGGGCAACACCACCACCGCAATGGTCATCGTGATTGTCTGCAACGCTCTGAATATATTCCTGAATTGGGTCTTCATCTATGGAAATTTGGGTGCGCCCGAAATGGGAGCTGCGGGTGCGGGTCTTGCGACCTTCATTTCGCGCGTGGGTATGCCGATTTTGATGATCGGATACTTCGCCGTGAGCCGCAGTGTGCGCCCCTACATCGCGCTGATGCGACAGACCCGACTGCAATGGCGACGCTTTGGTCATCTGATGAAGATCGGTATGCCTATCGCAACGCAGATGACTCTCGAAGGCTCGGCATTCGTACTTTCGGGAATTATGATGGGTTGGTTCGGCACGGTGGCAATCGCTGCAAATCAGATCACTACGACGCTCTCGAACGCTGCGTTTATGGTCTGCATCGGTTTCAGTTCGGCCGCTACAATCCGCGTCAGCCACGCCTACGGAGCACGCCATTGGGAAGAGCTGCGTATGTCGGCCAACTCAGCATACCATATCGGTCTGTGCTGGAATCTGTTTGCGGCGACGATGTTCATCGCATTGCGACACCTGCTACCCCGAATCTTCACGCCCGATGAGGCGGTCGTGGAGCTGACCTCGGCACTGCTGATCTTCTCCGCAATGTTCCAAGTGGTCGATTGTATTCAGGCAATCTCGATCGGTATCCTGCGCGGAATGAAAGACGTCAATGCCACAATGGTCGTCGCCTTCTTTGCCTATATCGTGGTCAATCTACCCGTTGGCTACCTATTCGCATTCACGCTCGGAATGGGCCCCGAAGGCATTTGGCTGGGCTACGTATTCGGTTTGGGGTTGGCTGCTCTGCTGCTCAACCGCCGCTATCGCCACAGCCTGCAACGACTCTCAAAAAGTGGAGGTCCGGAGATTTTATAGCTACGCTATTTGCCAAACCGACAAAAATTCGTATCTTTGTACGAATATGAGTAAAAGTAACCTCACCAATGGAAGATAAAATACAACATAGCGCAGAGTGCTCGACCCCCGAAATGGGTCGTGGCTGCTCGTTCTGCAACTGCACTAACGAGTGCTCGGCAACCCCGCACGAGGGTTGCTACAAGCTCCATTCGAGCGATTGGTTGGAGCAATTTCCCAATAACCTGCCCGACGACATCGTCGAGGTGCGCTTCAAAAATACACGCCGCAGTTTCTACCGCAACGTCAATAATCTGCCGCTTAAACGTGGCGATATCGTCGCTGTCGAGGCCTCACCCGGACACGACATCGGCATCGTTTCGCTCACGGGCGATATGGTTGCGCGTCAGATGTTCCGCATCGGCTTTACCCCGATGGGCGGCGAGTTCAAAAAGATCTATCGCAAGGCCAAGCCCTACGACATCGAGAAGTGGCAGGAGGCGATCGCCCTCGAACACGATACGATGATCCGTTCGCGCCAGATCGCTGCCGAGATGGGTCTGAATATGAAGATCGGCGACGTTGAGTATCAGGGCGATAAGATCAAAGCTATCTTCTACTACATCGCCGATGAGCGCGTCGATTTCCGCGAGCTGATCAAGGTCTTTGCCGAGCAATTCCGCATCCGTGTCGAGATGAAGCAGATCGGCGCACGTCAGGAGGCGGGTCGCATCGGCGGCTTGGGTGCCTGCGGTCGCGAGCTCTGCTGCGCGTCGTGGATTCCCTCGTTCTCGTCGGTTACCACCAACGCCGCACGTGTGCAGGAGATCTCGCTCAACCCGCAAAAGCTTGCAGGCCAGTGCAGTAAATTGAAGTGCTGTCTGGTCTATGAGTACGACTCGTACTCGGATGCACGCCGCGAATTCCCGCGCGTAAAAGAGCCATTGCAGGCCCTCGATGGCGAATATTTCTTGGTCAAGAGCGACATCTTGGCTCGCACGATGAGTTTCAGCAGTGCGCCCAACTCGCTCACCAATCTGATCACGTTGCCTATCGAGCGCGTGCGCGAGATCATCGCACTCAATCGCCGAGGTCATAAGGTCGAAACGCTTTGGAGCGAGGACATTACGCCCGTTGAGCAGGAACCCGATTTTGTAAATGTGATCGGCGAGGACAGCATCACCCGTTTCGACAAGAGCAAAAAGCGTCGCGGTGGTCGCAACAAGAATCGCAACGACCGCGCCGAGAAGGGAGCCGAGCGTAATGCCGAGAAGAGCGAAAAGGTTGAAAAGAGTGCCGCAAAGGCCGAAAATATCGACAAGAACACCCAGCCCGATACCGCTACTCCCCACGAGGAGAAGCAGGAGGAGCGTCGCGAAGGTCGCCGCGAGGGCGGTCGCAACAACCGCTGCAACGATCGTCGCAACGACCGTCGTCCGCGCGAGCGATTCCACAACGAGCAGGCACCGAGTGGCGAGGTTTCAACCGAGCACTCTTCAACCGAGCTGCGCGAACCGCGCGAGCAGGGTGAGCACGCTGACAACCAGCGCAATGGCGAACGTCGCAATCATCGCGGAGGTCGCAACTACCGCAACCACAACCACCGTCCCCGCCGCGAAGGTGGCGAGCGCAACGGCGAGCATCGCAACGACAACCACGAGCACAAACAGGAGTAGCAACAGGCGATGATGAGCTGCAAGAGGTTGATTTCGATGGCGATAGCCGCAATCCTTTTGGTGGGTTGTATGGCTCGAATCGACTCGGTTGTAACGAGCGTCGATCCGAAAGGTTGGTATAGCGGCCAGCCGAAAGGTCTGATCTACACAAACGAGGACACCACTGCGCTCAACACATTGAGCATCATCGTTCGCTATGATAAACGATTGACTGATAGCGATCTGCGAATGAGCGTAAGCGTTATTACGCCCGACTCGCTGACGATGACCGAGGAGGTAAAGATTGCTATTCCCGTGCGCCGCGACGATGCAAATCGCGCTACTATTGCCATTGAGCCGTTCCGTCGCCACGCCCAATTGTCGTGCGTCGGAGATTACCGATTTGAGATCGAGCCTTCGCAGGCAATCATCGGCATTACAGGCATCGGCATCGAGATTAAAAACGAGGGCGAAATAGCACCTGAAATGGAGGTCGAAGCATTAAACGACGAGGATATAGAACCTTCGACCGACGAACCTGAACAAACAGAAGAAACTGATAATTAAACGATTAATCGAATAAAACTAACCAACTGATGGGAAAAGATAAATTGAGGCGTTTTGCCGAAAATCTGACATTCAAGAATTTCGTTCAGCCCGAATTTGACGAGATCTTTCATCGCGACCACCCGTTGAAGGGGCATTGGCGCGAGAAGTTCTTCCACAACGACAACCCGATTGTGCTCGAATTGGGCTGCGGTCGTGGCGAATATACCGTTGCTCTGGCCGAGAAGTTCCCCGATCGCAACTTTATCGGTGTGGATATCAAGGGGGCCCGTATGTGGCGCGGAGCGAAGACCGCAACCGAAAATGCAATGCCGAACGTAGGTTTCCTGCGCACCCGTATCGAGTTTATCAACTCGTTCTTTGCCGAGGGCGAAGTGGATGAGATTTGGGTTACGTTCCCCGATCCGCAGCTGCGTAAGGCTCGCATTAAGAAGCGTTTAACGGGTCCGCTGTTCCTCGGTTATTACAGCAAGTTCCTCAAAGAGGGTGCGCCCGTAAATCTCAAAACCGACTCGCAGCATCTGCATCTCTATACACGTGCCGTAGCCGAGCATAATGGTCTGCCCATCGAGGTTTGCGACAACGACATCTACGGACACGGTATTGCCGATAATGTACTTTCGATCAAGACGGCTTACGAGACTCGTTTCCTCGGCGAGGGTCTGCCGATCACCTACCTGCGTTTCACGCTCGGCGATCGCAAGAGCTTCGAGGCTCCCGAATTCGCTCCCGACGAAGAGTTGAGCTAAACAACATAAACAGCACAAAAAAAACAGCCCGCCTATCCTCTGTTAAGCGGGCTGTTTTTCATTTAATATTCTACCCAAAGAGTTCGTCTAACAAGAGCCTTGCGAGACAGATTTCTACTGTTTTTTACGCACTACGCGCAAGGTAGTCTGCGTACGCTGCGAAATATAGACATTGGGCTGCTCGACAAAGCGCGAAAGCATCGCCTCCTCATAGCCGCGAATCGTCAGCAACTCCATATCCTCGATACACATCACATCGTAACCCTCGGCACGCAACTCCGCCACAGCCTCGTCCAAACGCCACGAACGATCGATGCAGAGGCTCAAATTGACCGCCGAATTGTGGATCAGATTGGTGCGGATGCGATGGCGATCAAGCAATCCGAATATCGACGCAAAACGCTCCTCGATAATGAACGAGAGGTCGCGCGCACGCACCGTAACCAGCACCTGATTATGCTTGACGATCAAAATGGGAACATCAATTCGACGCGTCGTGCGACGAATCACCGTACCCGGCTTACGTCGGTCGCCAAACGGGCGGACATAGAGCGGAATATTCTTGTTCTGCAACGGCTTAACCGTCTTGGGATGAATGATCGACGCACCGCTATACGACAACTCGATAGCGTTCAGGTAGCTCATCTCCTCGATATGACGTGCATCGGGGAAGATGCGCGGATCGGCATTCAGTACGCCATCAACATCCTTCCACACCGACATACTCTCGGCATCCAAGATATTTGCCACACCCGCAGCCGAATAATCCGAGCCTTCGCGGCCGAGCGTCGAGGTTTTACCCGATGGAGTCGAGCCGATAAATCCCTGACCGATAAACAGTTTCGGGCCCTCGCCCGACACAGCCTCGGTCAGCGGGGCAGTCGATGCTTCGAGGTCGATACTTGCATCTTTATGTCGCTCGTTGGTTACGATGCAACGACGCATATCGATCCAACGACAAGGCACACCCGACGCATTCAGAAACTCCGAAATGATCGTCGTCGAAAGCAACTCGCCATAGCTCACAATGCGGTCATACCACATCTCGGCATCTTCGCCACGGAACTCCTCCTCCGTTGCGATATGCTCCAATTCGGCAAACAACGCATCAACCGAGTCCAAATGGTCGGTCGTACGCAGTAGCTCCTCAATCATCTGGCGGTGGTAACTCCTGAGTGCCGTGATGTGTTCCATCGACAGGGGACGATCACCCGTTTGCATACCCTCGAAGACACGTTCGAGAGCGTTGGTGGTCTTACCCATTGCCGAAACGATGACGAACAACTCGCGCTCGTCCTTCACAATGGCACGCAGATTACGGACACCGTCAGCCGTCGAGACCGAAGCTCCGCCGAATTTATAGACTTTCATTCGCTGTGTTTAGCTTTTATTTTGGGTTAAACAATAGTTTTTTTTGAGTGCGTCTTTGGGGACTGGGGCGATCGCCAAAGGCGAGCCCCATTCCGAAGGTTACAACATTCTTGGAGGTCGCGTAATTATTTTACCTCCTTATACTTATGGTTTGTATTCCAGAAGACAAACGAATATACGTCGGTTGCCTCATCGATACGCTTCGAGGTCGGTTTGCCTGCACCGTGGCCTGCGTTGGTCTCGATACGAATCAGCACGGGAGCCTCACCCGCCTGCGAGTGCTGCATCTGTGCCGCATACTTGAACGAGTGCGCGGGAACAACGCGGTCGTCGTGGTCGCCCGTTGTAACGAGAGTTGCGGGATACTCTACACCATCCTTGATATTGTGCAGGGGCGAATACTTATAGATATACTCGAACTGATCCTCATAGTCGCTCGAACCGTACTCGACAGCCCAACCCCAACCGATCGTAAATTTGTGGTAGCGCAACATATCCAATACACCCACTGCGGGCAGGCAGACTGCATAGAGGTCGGGACGCTGCACCTCGCAAGCACCAACCAGCAGACCACCATTCGAGCCACCTGCGATAGCCAGCTTCTCCGACGAGGTGTAACCCTCTGCGATCAGATACTCGGCAGCTGCGATGAAGTCGTCAAAGACATTCTGCTTATTTTCGAGCATACCTGCCTTGTGCCACTTCTCGCCATACTCACCACCACCGCGCAGCGTTACCTGTGCATAGATACCGCCCTGCTCCATAAACATAATATGGTTGGGCGAGAATGCGGGGGTATAGCTGATATTGAAACCACCATAACCATAGAGATATACGGGGTTCTTGCCATTGAGTTTCATATCCTTACGATGAACGAGGAACATCGGCACCTGCGTACCATCCTTCGAGGTGAAGAATACCTGCTCCGAGGTGAACATCTCTGGATCGTAGCTAACTTCGGGCTGCTTGTAGAGCGTCGTCTCGCCCGAACGCAGATCATATACGTAGCTCGTTGCGGGAGCCGTAAAGCCATTGACCGAGTAGAATACCGTCGTATCCTCCTTCTCGCCACCAAAGCCCGACACCGTACCGATTGCAGGCAGCTCAACCTCGCGGATCAACTCGCCCGACATCTCGTACTGACGCACCTTGTTCATCGCGTCCTCCATATAGGTTGCAACCAACACGCCACCTACGGCACTAACCGTTTCGAGCAGCACTTCGGGATTCTCCGCAATCACATCCTCCAAACCTGCGGGACGCACCAGATTGATCTTCGCCAGACGGAAGTTGGGTGCAGCGTCGTTGGTCAGCACGTAAGCGTAGTCGCCCTCAACGGTTACGATCGCATAGTCGTAAGCAAAACCTTCGAGCAGAGTGCGGAACTTACGCTCGCCCTTCTTGCGATAGAGCACCTCGCTGCCCGAAGTACCCTCCGAAGCGTGAACAAACTGCCACTTGCCATCGCCACTTTCATCGCCAGAGAAGTAGCGCAACGGATGCTTCGAGTCCCAATAGATCAGTTCATCTTCGCTCTGCGCATCGCCCAACTTGTGGTAATATACCTTCTGGAACTGGTTCTGCGACGAATAGACACCCTTTTCGGGTTTGTCGTATGCGCTGTAATAGAAGCTCTTGCCATCAGCGGCCCAGCTTGCGCCAGAGAACTTCACCCACTCGATTTTATCCGACAACTGTTCGCCCGACTCGGTGTCGATCACGTGGATCTCAACCCAGTCCGAGCCTGCCGAAGCAACCGAATAGGCCATATATTTACCATCCTCCGAGAAGGCGAGTTCCGACAGAGCCACCGTACCCTCGTCCGAAAGCGTGTTGGGGTCGAGGAATACCTCACCCTCGCCATCGAGCGTCGCTTTACGATAGAGCACCGACTGATT
>JAZUPN010000063.1:0-36199 GCA_045605245.1 Alistipes sp.
GTATAAATTAAGCAGCCTGCACCCTCGGAGCGCAGCGACCAAGTCCCTCCCAGAGGGAGGGATTTAGGGAGGGGTCAGATTTACAACCGCGATGGCACATCGCGCGCAAATGAAAAGCGAACAATACGTAACAAGTTATAAACAACGAATATACAAAAGGAATCGATACAATATGAAACGCATAATACTTAGCGGCGGCGGCACGGGTGGTCATATCTACCCTGCGGTGGCCGTAGCCGAGGCCTTGAAACGTCGTTTTGGCGATGAGGTCGAACTGCTCTTCGTGGGCGCAGAGGGCAAGATGGAGATGGAGAAGGTGCCCGCATTAGGCTACCGCATTGTCGGTCTGCCGACGGCAGGTCTGCAACGTCGCCTGACTCTGTCGAATCTGCTGCTGCCCTTCAAGGTGGCAAAGAGCATCTCGAAGGCCAAGCGTGTGATCCGCGAATTTAAGGCCGATGTCGTTGTCGGCTTCGGCGGCTATGCCAGCGCACCCGTGCTGTGGGCGGCGCAACGTATGGGTGTGCCGACGGTTATTCAGGAGCAGAACTCCTATGCGGGCGTTACGAATAAGATTCTTTCGCGTCGTGCGCGTAAGATCTGCGTGGCATATGACGGTATGGAGCGTTTCTTTCCTGCGGAGCGTATCGTGATGACAGGCAATCCGTTACGAGGTTCGTTCTCGGCAGCTACGGGCAGTGCCCGCAGTGAAGGTCTGGCACATTATGGCTTGTCGGACAACAAACCCGTTGTGCTGGTTGTCGGTGGCAGTCTGGGTACGCGCACACTCAACGAGATGATGAAACGCTGGGTGTCGGAGCAGACGGGCGAGCCGAAGGTGCAGGTGATCTGGCAGACGGGTAAGTTCTACGAGCGCGAGATGCAGGAGTTCTTTGCTGCGCACCCGACCGAGGGCGTTTGGCAGGGTGCGTTTATCAACCGTATGGATCTGGCCTACGCGGCGGCCGATTTGGTCATTTCGCGCAGTGGTGCCTGCACGGTGTCGGAGCTCTGTTTGGTTGGTTGTGCAACGCTGTTTGTCCCCTCGCCCAACGTGTCCGAGGATCATCAGACCAAGAACGCAATGGCGTTGGTCGAGAAGGGTGCCGCCGAGATTGTGCGCGATGCGGAGGCGGTCGAGAAGGCGATGAAGTGTGCCGAGGAGTTGCTCTCGGACAAGGAGCGTATGGCCTCGTTGCGAAAGAATATTGCAGCACTCGGCATTGGCGATTCGGCCGATCGTGTGGCTGCGCAAGTTATTGATATTATTGAGAATAAATAATCGAAAGTCGAAGAAACGATGAACGAAAAAAGCATCTATTTCGTGGGTATCGGCGGTATCGGAATGAGTGCCCTTGCCCGCTATTTCATACACGAAGGCTACCTCGTGGGTGGCTATGACCGTACCCCCTCGGCTCTGACCGAGCAGCTCGAAAAGGAGGGCGCGTCGATACACTATGAGGACAGCGTCGAGCTGATTGGTGAGGAGTTCCGTAATCCCGCCACGACGCGCGTGATCTATACCCCTGCGGTGCCGGCCGACCACTCGGAGCTGTGCTACTTCCGCGAGGGTGGTTTCGAGGTGTTGAAGCGTTCGCAGATGCTCGGCCTGTTGTGCGAGGGTAACTATGTGATGGCTGTGGCAGGTACGCACGGCAAGACAACCACCTCGACCCTTGTGGCGTGGCTGAACCACCGCGCGGCAGGTTGTGGCAAGGCGGTGCTGGGCGGTATTTCGAAGAATTTTGAGAGTAACCTTGTTTTGGGCGAGGGTCGTCGTATGACGGTCGAGGCCGATGAGTTCGATCGCTCGTTCCTGCGCCTTACGCCCGATGTGGCGGTGATCACCTCGGCCGATGCCGACCACCTCGATATATATGGCACGCACGAGGCTGTGAAGGAGGCCTTTTCGCAGTTCGTCGATCGCATTAACGCAGGCGGTACGCTGATCATTAAAAAAGGTGTCGATGTTGCAATCAACAATAAGAGTATCAATGTTTTCCGTTATTCGTACGACGAGCCTTGCGACTTCTATGCAACGAACATTTCGACCGATGAAGGGGGCTATTACACCTTCGATCTGCAATGTCCCGACGGGGTGTTGCCGGCCCTGCGTTTGGGTATCCCCGGCTGGGTTAATGTCGAGAATGCAGTGGCTGCCGTAGCGATGTTGTGGGCGGCGGCAAAGGCCGAAAATCGACCCCTGAATCTCGATGATCTGCGTGCCGCGCTCAACGAATTTTCGGGCGTGAAACGTCGCTTCGAGTTCTATGTCAATACTCCGAAACAGGTCTATATGGATGACTATGCGCACCATCCGCGCGAGTTGGGTGCTGCGATCTCGTCGGTGCGTGCGATGTTCCCCACACGCCACCTGACTGCGCTCTTCCAGCCGCACCTCTACACTCGTACGCGCGACCTCTGCGACGGCTTTGCTGAGGCGTTGTCGATGGCCGATGAGGTGGTGCTGTTGCCGATCTATCCCGCGCGTGAGTTGCCTATTGAGGGTGTTACTGCGGAGTTGATTGCCGAGCGTCTGACCGCCCCTTACCGCATCGTCGAGTTGGATGCGCTGGCCGACGAGGTGGCGGCAATGACGACCGATGTGGTTGTAAGTTTCGGCGCGGGAAGCATCGATCGCAAGACGGTCGATCTGGCTGCCGTAGCCGAGTCGAAGAGTCATTAAAAGAGATTGAACGTATTGGATGAAAAAGATAGGTAAAGTCATATTATTCAGCCTGTTCTGGGCTGTCATCATCGCGGCGATGGTGCTGTTGGGACGTTACTCCTCGCAGCAGCATCAGGGTAAGATGCTGACGGGACTCGACATTGTGCTTGCCGATAGCTCGGATCACGCCCTGGTCAATGAGACGACGGTGCGCCAGTGGCTCTCGAATGCCGCTATATCGGTCGAGAATGTACGTGTGGCAGATGCTCCTCTCGGTCAGATCGAGCAGGCGATTCTGTCGCACGGATTTGTGCGTAGCGCGGAGGCCTACCTCACACCCGAAGGTCGCGTGGTGGTCGAGATCGATCAGCACAACCCCATAATGCGAATGCGACTCGACGGCGGCTACGACTTCTATATCACCGATCGCAACGAGATCTTCCGCTCGCCCGAAATGGCGGCGATCTATGTTCCGATTGTTACGGGTCGTTTTGCGGTGCCCTTTTCTGCCAACTACGAGGGTGAGGCCGATGTGCAGTTGAACGAGAATTTGAATGTGCTCGATGCACAGATCGACACGTTGCACGAGGCTGAAAATGAGTTGAGTATCCAATATCGTCATATCCGCCGCCAGCGTAGGAGTTTGAATGCATCGTCGCTCGACAAGAGGCCTTTTGAGAGCGACGAGAGCTACAAGGCGCGCAAGGCTCCGTTCGATAAGATGCGTAAAGATTCGTTGGCGCTCTATCTCTATCGTATGCGAGAGCGTCAGAAGATGATCGACCAGACGCGAATTGATGTCGAGCGTTTGAAAAACAAGCAAAAAAATTTGCAAAAAAACTACGAAGATTTCATTAATCTCATTAACTTTGTGAAATTGATCGAAGATGACGACTTCTGGCAGGCCCAGATAGTCGAAATTGTCGTATCCCAATCGCAGAATGGCTCTCTGTTTCTGAGACTTATACCGCGAGCGGGCTCTCATACGATCATCTTTGGTCGAATCGAGGATGTCGAGGTGAAACTCGACCGCCTTATGCGTTTTTATCGCGAAGGTCTCGACAAGGAGGGTTGGGATCGATTCCGCACCATCGACGTTCGCTTTGCCGATCGCGTGGTTTGCTCAAAATAGAGGTGGCCGACAGGGGGCGACCGACAAGGGGTGGCCGACGAAGGGAAACTTAACGGAGGTATAATTATAACCGCCCGACTACACCAAACGAATTACGAATAAGAAAAATATATGCTTCAAGTGGAAAAGAAGAATTACATAGTAGCAATTGATCTTGGCTCACAGAATGTTACCGCTGCGGCGGCAACGCGTGGTGCCGATGGCAAAATGGTTGTGGAAGCTGTTGTGCGCAAGTCTTCGGGTGGCGTTGCAGGCGGCGCAATCGAGAATATCGAAATGGCAGTCAAGTCGCTCAAAGAGGCGGTTAATGAACTCGGCGAGCAACTCAATATCAGAGTGTTGGAGGCCTATTTCGGTATTTCGGGCGACTTTATCCGTTGCGCGTGCCACAACGATTGGGTTTCGGTGGGCGACCACAATAACGGTGTGAGTCAGAGCGATGTCGATGAACTTTATGCCCGTATGGAGAAGGTGAGCGCACCGACCGACGATGAGATCATTCTGGAACGTATCCCCCAGAATTTTGTTGTCGATGGCAACAAGGAGGTGGCCAATCCCGTCGGTTCGTTTGGCCAGAGCCTATCTTCGACATTCAACTTCATTTTGAGTACCAAGACCCCGATCGAGCGACTCAAAAAGGCTGCTATTAACCTCGGTATCAGACCTCTCGGTATCTATATCAACCCTCTCGTTACGGCCGAAACTCTGCTCTCGGCAGACGAGAAGGAGGAGGGTGTAGCTGTAATCGATATGGGTAGCAACGTTACCGACGTAACGATCTACTACAACAACGTTATCCGCTACGTGGCTTCGATTCCGATGGGAGCAAATACGATTAACCTCGATATCCGCGCACAGAGCATCCCCGAAAAGGTGGTCGAGAAGATCAAGGTGCGCTTCGGTAGCGCAGTGGCTGCCAATGTCGATGAGGGCGTGATGATTGACTACCGCACCCCCAAGGGTAAGAAGGGCATTCTGCAACGCAATTTGGCAACGGTTATTCAGTCTCGCGTGCAGGATATGGCCGATATGGTTGTCGAGGAGATCAAGTTCGCCGGCTATGAGAAGAAACTTCCCTATGGCATCGTGCTGACCGGTGGTGGCGCAAATCTTGCCGATATCGCCGAGGCATTCACCGAGCAAACCAAGATCGATACCCGTATCGGTGTGCCCGATGTGGTTGTCGATGAGCAGTCGGCCGATATGGTCGATGGCCCTGAGTTCGCAACGGTCGTAGGTCTGTTGTGGCGTGGTATGCAGTCGGGTGTGGCTTGCAATTTCGATCTGCGTCCGCAGTCGCCCCGCCCCGTACAGCCTGCACAGCAGCCCATACAGCCGAAGCCCGTAATGCCGACTCCTGCGCCTGCCCCTGCCCCTGCTCCGCAGCCCGTACAGCCCAAGCCTGCCCCTGCTCCCGCACCGGCTCCGCAGCCCGTTCAGCCCAAGCCTGCACCCGCACCTGCACCGCAACCTACTCCTGCGCCCGCGCAGCAACCCGTTGAGGATGAGCAGAATAATTCGCAGGATCCCTCGCAGCAGTCTGCCGAGCTCCCAAGTGGCAAGAAGGGTGGTCTGTTTGGCAAGCTGAAGAAGATGGGTCAGGACCTGATTGACAAGATCGGAACGATGAGCGAGTCCGATGATGACATTATCTAACAGATTTGAAAGGAGAAAAGAGATGAATGACGACATACTGAACTCGTTGTGCGCAGAGCGCAGCCAGGCTTCCAAATCGAAGATTATGGTTATCGGTGTCGGAGGCGCAGGCGGCAACGCCGTAAATCATATGTACAGACTCGGCATCAAGGATGTCGATTTTATGGTCTGCAACACCGACCAGCAGGCTCTCGACATCTCGCCCGTCGAATTGAAGATTCGTCTGGGTGAGGATGGTTTAGGCGCAGGTAACGACCCCGCGATGGGTCGTCGTGCGGCGATTATGAGCCTCGATATGGTCAAGCAGACCTTTGAGAACTTTGCAACCAAGATGATCTTTATCACTGCCGGTATGGGCGGTGGTACGGGTACGGGAGCTTCGCCCATCATCGCAAAGCTCGCCCGCGAAATGGGTATTTTGACCGTCGGCATCGTAACCTCGCCGTTGAAGATCGAGGGTCAGATCCGCTACAAGCAGGCAATCAGCGGTATCGAGGAGTTGAAGAACTGCGTCGATTCGTTGCTGGTTATCAACAACGACAATATTATGGCTATGGGTGGTCGCCTGACGGTCGATGAGGCCTTCTCGTTGGCCGACGATGTGTTGGCATCGGCAGCCAAAGGTATTGCCGAGATCATCACCATCAAGAGCCACCGAACAAATATCGACTTCGCCGATGTGTCGAAGGTTATGACCAATAGCGGTCGTACGCATATGGGCGTGGGTCGCGCGTCGGGCGAAGATCGCGCCGAGACAGCTGCTCGCAACTCGTTGCGCTCGCCGCTGCTCGACCACAATTCGATTCGCGGTGCGAAGAATATCCTGCTCAACATCAGCTGTAACCAGCGCGAAAATATGATGTATCACGAGCTTACGACAATTCTCGAAGTGATCCAGACCGAGGCTAAATATACCGATGAGAATGGCATCGAGCACGACGCAAATATCATCTGGGGTAACAGTGCCAAGCCGCAACTCGGCGAGGATATCGAGGTGATTGTTGTGGCTACGGGCTTCGAGGTGCAGGCCGCCCAGCAGGAGAGCCGCCCTGTTCCGCCGATCCTTGCGCCTGCGGCCGATGCTCCGTCGCATTCGAAGTTGCCGCGCCCGATCAAGCCTGTTGTGCTGGGTGTGCGCCAGAATCGCTATTCGAAGATCGAGGAGATGAAACGCACTCCGGCAATCGTGCGCCGCAAGGCCAATCTGATTGTCGAGTCGAAGGTGAGCACCAAGATCGCGCTCAACGACTCGGAGAACGAAACGGATAAGAGCGCAGAGGTAAAGGCTCCGACCAGTGGCGATCTGTTCAGTTTTTAGAGTTGATAGAGGGTAGCCGACCGCGCTTAAAAAGAAGTATTAACCAAAACAGAAAGAATTGATACACATACCATTAGCAATAATCGCACTCAACGAATTTGAGCCGACATCAGTGATCTTTATGTTCGTGGTGTTGGCTCTGCTATTGATGTTCTCGGCCTTTGCGTCGGGTTCGGAAACGGCCTTTTTCTCGCTCACCTCGCAGCAGATCCGCGAGATGAAGGAGAGCCGTTCGACCACCTCCGAGACCATTATCCGACTGCTGACAAATAGCGACCAGCTGCTGGCTACCATTCTGGTTGTCAATAATTTGGTCAATATCTGCATTACGATTATCTCGGCGCGAATCGTCGATATAATGTTTGTTTTCTCGTCGGCCACTTGGACCTTCGTGTTCAAGACCGTCTGCGTAACATTCCTCTTGTTGCTCTGTGGCGAAATTCTGCCCAAGGTGTTAGCCAATTCGAAACCGATGAGCATAGCCCGTTTTGCGGCACTGCCTATTTCGTGGTTGTGCGTGATTGTCAAGCCTTTGGCTTCGATTCTTGTGCGTACGGGAACGGGTATCAGCAACCACTTCGAGAGCCACCGCGATAACCTTTCGATGGACGAACTTTCGAATGCGCTCGACCTCGCCTCGACCGACCAGACGCAGGAGGAGCGCAAGATGTTGTCGGGTATCGTCAATTTCGTCAATACCGACGTGTCGGAGATTATGAAACCGCGAATCGATATCGTTGCGGTTGAGATCAATGAGAGCTATTCGGCTGTAAAAGAGTGTATTATCAAGTCGGGATATTCGCGTATTCCGGTCTATGAGGAGAGTGCCGACAATATCAAGGGCGTGCTCTACGTCAAGGATTTGATCCCCTATATCCACAACGACGACTCGTTTGAGTGGGTGTCGCTGCTGCGCCAGCCATACTATATCCCCGCGCATAAGAAGATCAACGACCTGCTCGAAGAGTTCCAATCGACGAAGGTGCATTTGGCGATTGTGGTCGATGAGTATGGCTCGACGCTCGGTTTAGTGTCGTTGGAGGATATTTTGGAGGAGATTGTGGGCGAAATTTCGGATGAGAGCGACAATGTCGAGACCTTCTACACGAAGCTGCCCGATGGCTCGTATCTCTTTGATGGTAAGACACATATCGGCGATTTTGAGCGTGTGATGACTCTGCCCGAAGACTCGCTTTCGGATGTCAAGGGCGAGGCCGAGACGCTGGCCGGTCTGATGCTCGAAATCAAGCGCGAACTGCTCAAAAAGGGCGATCGCGTAACTACTCACGGCCTGCAATTGACCGTTACGGCGGTCGATGGTCGCCGCATCGATAAGATTAAGGTCGAGAAGGTTGCCTAAATCGGCTCAAATAATCACAATAACAGCCATAATGCAATGAACGCCAATACGATAGAGATCGTTGTGCGCGAAATTCCGAGCGATATTTCGACTCTGTTCGACTCGCTCGCCGAGGATGAGCGTGCCTACGCTTTGCAACTCTCTGCCCGTCGCCGCGCGGAGTGGGTGGCGTGGCGAGCATTGTTGCGCGAGAATGCCGAGCGATGGAGTGTTGGCGAGCAGGCGTTGAAGGTGGCATATGCCGCGACGGGCGAGCCGATTTTCGAGGGACTCGAAGGGTCGCTCTCGGTGTCGCATTGTCGAGGTTATGTGGCTCTGGCGCGATCGCACGAGGGACGTTGCGGAATCGATATCGAGCGATTGGACCGCAAGTTCGAAACAATTGAGGATAAGTATATTAGCTCGGCCGAGAGAGCGTTGGCCGAGGGTGTCGATACGGTCGATTTTCGCGCTGCGACGTGGTGCGCGAAGGAGGCCGTCTATAAATATTTAGGTCGTGAGGGTGTCGATTTCCGACGTGATATGCAGGTCGTTGCGCTCGATCCGACGGGTGTGTATATCGACATTGAGGCCTTTGGCGAGCGTCTGCATTGCGCAATTTTTCAGCTCGACGGAGCACTTCTCGTTGCAACGGCCAAGGGCGAAGTCAGCTTCGTTTTGCGTTAGAACTTGCCCGATCGCGGTGTATAGACCACCTTTTTTGTGTCGAAAAACTCCTCTTCGTAGAAATTCGAAATCGAATAGAGATTCCAACGCTTGCCTGTAAGTGCCAGCTCCTCAGCAAGATCGCCACCCTTCAAGTAGAGAATTCCGTTGGGCATCGTGCCGCGCTGGCCTTGCGCGATTTTGTTCCAAATCCACCCCGTAAAGGTCTTCATATCGGTTACCGCGCGGCTCACAACGTAGTCAAATTTCTGCGGCAGACTCTCCACACGCGCATTGATCGGCGTAACATTTTTCAGCCCCAAAGCTGTGCAGACCTCGCGCACAACGGTAATCTTCTTGCCGATCGAATCGACCGCCGTAAATTGCACATTCGGAAAGAGAATTGCCAGCGGCACCGTCGGGAAACCACCGCCGCAACCCACATCCAACACGCTCGCTCCATCGTCGAATTGGCACACCTTCGCAATGGCCAACGAGTGCAAAACGTGGCGCAGATAGAGGCTGTCGATATCCTTGCGCGAGATCACGTTGATACGTGCATTCCACTCCGTATAGAGCGGCAACAGCTGCTCGAACTGGCGGCGCTGCTCCTCGGTGAGGTCGGGGAAATATTTGAGAATTAAATCCATATCTCTACGGTATTACATTTTATCTTCGATGATGAATCGGCACAACTGCTCGCGTGCGCGATGAATCTGCGTCTTGACCGTGCCGAGTGGCAACGAGAGCTTTTCGGCGATCTCCTCGTAGGAGTATTCACGGAAATAGCGGAACTCGATCAGCTCGCGGTAGCGCGGTGTCATACGGTCGAGGTGGTGCTCGATGCGCACCCTCTGTTGCAGGCTGATCACACTCTCCTCTGGCGTTGGAACGGTCGAGGCGGGGGTTACGGTCGAGTGCGAGGGGAGTGCATCGATCGAGAGATCCTCGTGGCGTTTGCGCACGAAATCGATAAAGGTGTTACGGGCGATGGTGTAGAGCCACTGCCCAAAGGTGTAAGTTCGATCGTAACGGGTCAGATTGATAAAGACCTTGATAAAGGTCTCCTGCAACAGGTCATCGACATCGCTGATGTTGCCCACACGTTGCAGGTAGAGGCGACGTATCGACTCGGCATAGCGGTTGAAGAGGTACTCGAACGCGCTATTATCGCCCGCAAGTACCCAATCGACCAACTGCGCATCGTCGGCTACGATATAATCCTCTATCGCCATACGGTTTCGTCTTTATAGATGCGGCGCGATGCGGCCAGCGCGATATCGACCCACACGCCAAATATGTCGTAAAGGAAATATGTCGCCATTACATTTCTCTCGCCCAGACGCTTGCGTACCGAATTGACTGTCGCATAGACCATTGCATAGCGCAACAGAATGATTGCCAGCGTCGCCAATTTCAACTCCAAAGGCAGAGCCACCAGAGCCGCCGTAGCCGCAAGGAAGAAGAGCAGGCGACTGCCGCCCTCCCACTCGATTGCGTTACGCGCCGCGAGGGGATAGAAGCGGTAGGTGTGGCCGAAATATTTACGTGCGCCGAGCCACCACGACGCACCGCCCCAAACCTTCTGTCGCACCGTCGCGCGTGGCGAAATGATCACCGAGACGGTCGCCTTGTCGGCCAGCGATTGAATGAAGAGATCATCTTCGCCCATATTCATATTGAGGTGGTTGAAACCCTTCACGTCGAGATAGAGGTTGCGAGTGATACCCAGCGTGTTACGCACACCGCGATAGGGTTTGCGACGAATTGCCGCCGAGAGCCAAGCCATCGACTCTGCCATACGCTGCGTACGCATCAGACGGCCCACAAAGCCGCTACGAAGTTCCACACCGCAGTAGCCCAGCACCACATCGCCACGCGTAAAGCCCTTTGCCATCAGGCGCACCCAACGCTCCGAGGTTATAATCGTGTCGCTCGTCGAAAGCAGAATATGGTCGTAAGCCGCCGCGCGGATACCGAAATTCAGAGCCTGCTTGTTCGAGATCGGGAAACGGGTGTTTTGCTTGATGTTCGTGATCTTCAAACGGGGATATCGGAGCTGCATCTGCGTCAGCATAATCGAGAAATCCTCGTTGTTGCCCACATAGACCAGCACCACCTCATACTCTTCGTAATCCTGCGTCAGGTAGATGGGCAGACGCTCCTCGATAAAGTCGGCATCCTCCTGTGTAACGATGACCACCGATACGGGCGGCTCGACCGCAAGACGTTCGGGCAACGAGTTGTTGGTATATTTCGGCAAACGGCGGTAACGGATTGAGTAGTAGTACATTTGCACGATGAACAACGCCACGATTACAATCATCAAAGCGATGCCCTGCCAGCCGTATGCGAGATATATTTTGTCGAAAAATTCCATCATCAATTTTGCAATATCAATAATTCGGACAAAGATACGAAAAATTAAATTCATAATTCAAGATTCAAGATTCAAAATTAATCGCTTTGCTGATAGATCTCTCGTCATTGGCGGGGGTGGCGGTGCGACTTTCAATTGTGGGTGCCGAGGTGTATGACAATCTCTTCGAAATCGTGGTTAATCTATCCAAGAGGGAGCAAAACACGCCTATGGCGTGTAATTTTGAATTATGAATCTTGAATTTTGCATTAAAATGCCTATCTTTGTCCGAATGAAGTTTACACTACAACATAAAGCTCCCGAATCGAAGGCTCGCGCCGGTGAGATCGTTACCGATCACGGCGTGATCCCGACCCCGATTTTTATGCCTGTCGGCACGGCCGCCGGCGTAAAGGGTATCTTCCACCGCGACCTGCGCGATGATGCAGGTGCGAAGATCATTTTGGCAAATACATACCACCTCTACCTCCGCCCCGGTATGGAGGTTATCGAGGCCGCAGGCGGCGTGCATAAGTTCAGCACGTGGGATGGCCCGATGCTTACCGATAGTGGTGGTTTTCAGGTCTTTTCACTCGCTGCGTGCCGCAAATTGACGGAGGAGGGTTGCCGCTTTGCGTCGCATATCGACGGCTCGAAGCACCTCTTCACCCCCGAAAATGTGATGGATACGCAACGCACGATCGGTGCCGATATTATGATGGCGTTCGACGAGTGTCCTCCGGGTGATGCACCCTGGGATTATGCTGCCAAGTCGTTGGCTCTGACCGAGCGTTGGTTGGATCGCTGTTTCAACCGTTTCAACCAAACCCAGCCCAAATATGGCCACTCGCAGTCGCTCTTCCCGATCGTTCAGGGTTGCGGTTACGAGGATCTGCGCGAGCGTGCTGCACGTAATGTAATGCAGTATAACGCAGACGGTTACGCTATTGGCGGTCTGGCTGTTGGTGAGCCTACCGAGGTGATGTACCGTATGATTGAGGTGGTCAATGCCGTTCTGCCGGAGGATCGCCCGCGCTACCTGATGGGTGTGGGTACGCCCGTCAATATTTTGGAGGCTATCGATCGCGGTGTGGATATGTTCGACTGCGTTATGCCCACGCGCAATGGCCGCAACGGTATGCTCTTTACGAGCGAGGGCGTGATCAACATCCGCAACCAGAAGTGGCGCGACGACTTCTCGCCGATCGATCCCAACGGTACGAGCTTTGTCGATACGCTCTACTCGAAGGCCTACCTGCGCCATATGACCATTGCGGGCGAGATGATCGCGGCGCAAATCTCGTCGCTTCACAACGTGGCGTTCTACCTCTGGCTGGTGGGCGAGGCTCGCCGCCATATTGCCGACGGCACCTTTGCAGCGTGGAAGCGCGAGATGGTTGTTAAACTTACTAAACGATTGTAAGCCAGATGCGTAACCCCGGACTCAAAATTCTCGACCGCTATATCATCCGTAAGTTCCTCGGAACCTACTTCTTCTCCATTGCCCTGATCATCGTGATTGTGGTGGTCTTCGATTGGGTGGAGAAGACCGATGATTTCTTCGAGTTGAAGGCTCCGCTGAATGAGATTATCTTTCAATATTACGCCAATTTTATCCCCTTCTTTATCAATAAGTTCAGTGGCCTGTTTACATTTATCGCCGTGATCTTCTTCACCTCGAAAATGGCATACCAGACCGAGATCACCGCGATTCTTTCGAGTGGAGTGAGCTTCCGACGATTGATGTGGCCCTACTTCATCTCGTCGTTTGTGATTGCGATGCTCTCGCTCGGACTGAATCTGTGGGTGATCCCCCAAACGAATATCAAGCAGGTCGCTTTCGAGGCAAAATATCTCAAAAAACGACAAAATATCCGTTACGACCGACATATCTATCGCCAGATCGAGCCGGGCACATTTGCCTATATCCGAGGCTATTCGGGCCGCGATCAACGCGCCTCGTTCTTCGCTTTGGAACGCTACGACGGCAACCGTATGGTGGCCTCGCTCGAAGCGGCAGATGCGAAGTTCGATCCCGAAACACGCCACTGGACCGCCGAGCGATATACCACGCGCGAGTTCGACTCGTTGCACAACGAGACCTTCACGCAACATACCCGCCTCGATACGCTTATCAACCTCGATGCTACGGAGTTAGGCCGTGTCAATGAACTGATTAAGACGATGAAAATCGGTGAATTAAGCGAATTTATCGACCAGCAGCAACTCAAAGGTTCGAACCTGATTGGTCTGTTGGAGGTGGAGCGACATACGCGCTATTCGTACCCGTTGGCGACATTTATTCTAACGCTTATCGGTGTCTCGCTCTCGTCGCGCAAGGTGCGCGGAGGTATGGGTCTGCATATCGGCGTGGGTATCACGCTCTGCTTCTCGTACATCCTCTTGGGTCGCTTCTTCGAGGAGTTTGCCAAGGGCGGAGTGATGGACCCTGTGTTGGCCGTCTGGATACCGAATATAATATTCCTCTTTGTGTCGATCTACCTCTATCGTAAGGCACCTAAATAGCAAACGACTAAACCCCAAATAGTTATGAGTTTTATTAAGAAGACATACGAAACTTTCCGCACCTCGCCAGTGTTGCGTACGTTGGTGTGGATCGTGTTGGCAATTGCTGCAATATTGGTCGCTGCACACTATCTGATGCAGCTCGGCACACGACACGGAGCGCGTTGCGCAGTGCCCGATTTTACGGGTATCTCGATTGGCGATGCGGAGTATCTGGCCAAGAAAAACGGATTGGAGATTATCGTCAATGACTCGCTCTATGTGCCTGTTTATGATGGAGGTATCGTGTTGGAGCAGAATCCCAATGCCGATGTTGCGGTCAAACCGGGTCGCAAGGTCTATGTTACGATCAACTCTTTCGCGCAAAAGTCGGTAAAGATCCCCTACGTAACGGGTTACTCGTTGCGCCAAGCAAAAAATAACCTCGAAATCGCAGGTTTGGAGATCGCCGAGCTGATCTATCAGTCTGATATGGCGACAAATAACGTGTTGGAGGAGCGTTTCCGTGATCAGGTCATCACCCGTAACGACAACATCGAGGCGGAGGCCGGTTCGGGCATTACGCTCGTGGTGGGTGTCTCGGCCGAGAGTGGCGCGGTGAGTGTGCCGAAGGTGATCGGTTTCCCGTTGAAGGAGGCGAAGAGCCGCCTGTGGGAGGTGGGTCTGAATGTCGGCCGCATCACATTTGACGAGGGCATCGATGTCCTTGACCGCAAAAATGCGCGCGTATATATCCAGTCGCCCCAGCAGAATAAGGTGCTGCCGTTGGGCCAGCGTGTCGATCTGCATCTTACACTCGATCCCGAAAAGGTTGAAAAACAGAGCTTTGCGTCGGATCGCGCGGCACGTAAGCTCGAAGCAGAGCGTGAGTTGCGCGAGGCACAGATTGCCGATTCGATGATGGTTATCGAGGCTGCACACCGCGCCGAGCAGCGTCTGGCTGACTCGTTGGCGGCCGTTGCAGCGGGCGAGGTCTTTGTTCCCGATGGTGCAACTGCTGTCGAGGGCGCAGGTGAGGGTGAAACCGATTTCTTTGAATAGTAAATTTCTGTAAATCAATATGATCAACGACGACGAGGATATCCTGTTGCTCGACGAAGAGGAGGGCGAAGGTGTCGAGGGCGAACGCGCGGGCGATGAGCTTTTCGAGCACTTTGCGCTGACGGTCGATAAGGGCCAGGCGATGATGCGAATCGACAAATTCCTGACGATTCGTATGGAGCACGTGTCGCGCAACCGCATCCAGATCGCCGCCGATAATGGCAACATTCTGGTCAATGGCTCGCCCGTCAAGTCGAGCTATAAGGTTAAGCCTTTGGATCGCATCTCGATCGTAATGCCCTACCCGAAGCACGAGGTTGAGATTACGGCCGAGGATATTCCGCTCGACATCGTCTATGAGGATGACGACATCATTCTGGTCAATAAGCACGCGGGTATGGTCGTGCATCCCGGCTGTGGCAACTGGTCGGGCACGTTGGTCAATGCGCTGACGTTCCACCTGCGCAATCTGCCGATGTTTCAGGGGCACGATATGCGCGCGGGATTGGTTCACCGTATCGACAAAAATACATCGGGTCTGCTCGTAATTGCCAAGAATGAGGATGCCGCCGCGCGTCTTGCCAAGCAGTTCTACGACCACTCGATTTCGCGTCGCTACGTGGCGTTGGTGTGGGGTAACTTCGAGGAGGACGAGGGCACCGTTACGGGTCATATCGGTCGTAGCCGCACCCATCGTATGAAGATGGCCTGCTACCCCGACGGTAGCGAGGGCAAGCACGCCGTAACGCATTGGCGCGTACTGCGTCGCTATGGTTATGTAACGATGATCGAGTGTCGCCTCGAAACGGGTCGCACCCACCAGATTCGTGTCCATATGGAGCATATCGGCCACCCGCTGTTCAACGACGAGCGTTATGGTGGCGACCGCATATTGAAGGGTACGACCTTCTCGAAGTATAAACAGTTTATCGAGAACTGCTTTGCGCTGATGCCTCGCCACGCCCTGCACGCCCGTTCGCTCGGTTTCGTGCATCCCAAAACGGGTAAAGATGTCCATTTTGAGAGCGAACTGCCGCCCGATTTCAAGGCGGTCATCGAGAAGTGGGAGGGCTACACCACCGCCCGCCCCTATATCGAGTGCGACGAGGAGTAACGAACGAAAAATAATCAAAAGGAGCCTATCCGAACGGTAGGCTCCTTTTGTCAATATAATATATAGGTGTTGTTACTTAATTCGCGGCGGCTCGGCGAAGTAGAGTGTGCTGTCGGCAGGCGGCTCCGGAGAGTAGAACCCGTCGATGAGCAACTTAAAGCCGAAGTTCGCCGCAGTCAGCGAATCCAAAGCCTCGCTCTTCGGGAGGTAATATTTTATCGACAACTCCTTGATCGTAAAGTGAGGTTTGGTAGGCTTTGCGTTGAGGTTGCAGAGCTCCAAAACAAGCTCCTGCGCTGTCGAGTCGGCAATGAATGTATGCGAATATTTGTCGCGTGTCTGACGGCGATAACGCTGTGAGTGGTACCTCGTTCGGCGATTGGTGCTATCGAGGAAGTAGCCGACCGTACGGTGTCCCATATTCTTGTCGGTCGAGTCGATAATGTAGTAGAACTCAACAAGATACTCACCTGCGCGCGAGACCGGGATATGGAGTTTCATTCGCGAGGTGTCGGCAAGCGAACGCATACGGATCACCGAATCGAAATAGATGCGCTGCACAAAACGGCGGCGGGCAATGGCATCAATCGTATCTAAATCGGCAACATCCTCGTTCAGATGATCTGCCTCATCCTCCAAGCGACGAATAGCCAAATCGACCACATCCGACAAGCGCGCACTCTTTCTGCGCGAGAAGCTGTTGATCGTATAGTGCAGATCCTCAATCGTATAGCCATACTTTGCAAAGATCGGCTCATACAACATCACGCTATCGACCTCGATACCGTGCAGATCGACATAGGAGTTGGCCAAATAGGAGTCGTGGAAGATGTCGGCAAGCGTCTGGTCGGGAATGACGCGCGGTTTATTGCACGATGCCGCCAACGCAACGATCGCCGTAAGGAGTATTGTTCGTAAAAAAGTTCTCATCATTGTTTTATCGTTTCAGTTGCTTCGCGGCGGATCATTGTGTTGACCGTAAGTCGCGAAATAGCCAGCGTTACGGCTGCCATCGCAGCTATAATTAACACTATATCAGTCAATTTCATTCTGACGGGGTAGTACTGCACCACAAACGTCGTTCCGGGCATTTCGATCAATCCGAGCTGCTGTTGTGCCACGCAGATACCCACGCCCAACACCAATCCGATCAGTGCGCCCAGCGTGCCGATCAGTGCGCCCTCGCCCATAAATATCGAACGCACAAACTCCGTGCGGGCACCTACGGCGCGTAGCGTTGCGATGTTGTCGCGTTTGTCGATGATGAGCATTGCCAGCGACCCGACAATCGAGAACGAGGCGATGATCAGCACCAAGAGCGAAATGAAGAAGATGCCCCACTTCTCGTACTTCATAATGCGGTAGAGTGCGGCCTGTTGCTCCATACGTGTTACGACGCGAAACTCCTCACCCACAGCCTTTTGAACAGCTTCGCGCGTGCGTTCTAACGAGGCTCCGTCGGCCACCGCGATAAGCAGCGACGATGCGCGATCGGGATAATCGAAGAGCGATTGCGCCAACTCGATCGTGGTCAGGATGTAGCTCTCATCGACCTCGCCGCTAATCGAAAAGACACCCGACGGCGACGTGCGACGTTGCGTATAGGCATCAATCGGCAGGAGTGTCGAGATCTCGCCTCGGCGTGGCGAATAGAGGTTCAGCGGGATGTCGAGGAATGTCCTCACGCCCAACTGATAGGCGATTGTCGATCCGACGCACGACTGCTCGATCTCGCCCAGACGTAGCTGCATCTCGCCCGCGCTGATATACTGCTCCATCGGTAGCACGTCGCAGTAATCTTCATCCACGCCGCGCACCGTAACGACCACCTGACGACCGCCATATTCGGCCAACGCGCTCTGTTCCAATGCCGCCGAGCAGCCCGTTACGCCCTCGATCGGGCGCAGGGAGTCGGTTTTTAAGTCGTTGATAACGAATGTTTTGCCCTCGCGTGGTCGCACTTCGAGATCGGCATCGAAGGCCGACTGCATACCATCGACCAGATCGGCAAAGCCGTTGAAGACCGACATCAAAATTATCATCGCCGCAACGGGCACTCCCACAGCCACGACGCTCACGCCGGAGATCACGTTGATCACCGAGTGAGACTTGGCCGAAAAGAGGTATCGGCGTGCAAATAGCAATGATAATTTGTTCATCAGCAACGAGTTACATTCGTTCCGTTTGTGTCGCCCTCGTCGCTACTCCTCTTTGAGCAGCGAGTCGATATTTGCGATATATTCCAGCGAATCGTCGAGGAAGAACTGCAATTCGGGCACGCTCTTCACCTGGTTGCGGATGCGCTGACCCAACGCGCGACGAATCATCCAATTATTCTCTTCGAGCGTGCGCATAATCTCCGCGCTCTTCTCGAAGGGGAAGATGCTGAAATAGATCTTGGCATAGTTCAAATCGGGCGAAACACGTACCGTCGTAACTGATGCCATCACGCCGCGCACCAGCGGCGCAGCCTCTTTGAGCAGAATCTCGGCAACGTCTTTCTGAATCTGACGCGCCATCTTTGCTTGTCTTGTACTTTCCATTTATTTTGTCTGCATTTCTCTGTGTATCAACTATTTATTTGTAGTTTGCAGTGCTGCTTTCTGGGGGTTGCGTGCCGCTGACGCAGCCTCGTTGGCAGCTCGCTCGGCGGCTGCACGTCGCTTGGCAGCACGTTGCGCTTTGCTATTGCGCATACGCTCGAAACTTGCAAATTCGCTCGCCTTACCCAAACGCACGCCGTAACCGATCGTGATATAGATATTATCGAGCGGCGAGCGTATCGGCGTAGTCGAGAAGGGGTTCTCAGGACCATCGGTTGCGTTGCCCGAATATTTGTTTTTGTTGCGCAGAATATCGCCATAACCGAAGTAGTAACGCGCACCCACGCTGAACTCTGATCGTCCTGCGAGGTATGCAATGCCGCCACCGCCCGCAAGACCATAATTCCAACGGTTGTCGCGTACGATTTTGAAGTTATAGATGCCGCTTGCGTTCTGCAACTCATTGACATATGTCGATGAGATGTTGTAGGTGAATGTTACCGCCAGATCGACATAAGCACGCAGGCGGAAGTTGGCTAAATAGAAGTGCGGCTGCCAGACGATAGGCATCATAATCGAGTTGATGTGGCGTGTATATCGCAGATTTCGAGTCTCTTCGCTCGTCGTATAGGGGGCAAACGAGTATCCGCGACGCATAAATTCGACATCCATACCGACTGCACCGACAAATCGCTCTGGCGAGTAGTATCGCCAGGTAAGACCGCCCGTATATCCGCCCCAGATCATACTCATCTCACGTTGGGGATAGAAGCGCGCGGTCGAGGCACCCCATCCGCCCTTGGCACCGATGACGTGCTGCGCCGAGGCGGGCAGTGCCACCATCAACGCAAAGATCAGCGTCGCAAAGGCGATTGTTCTATTGAAAATTACTCTCATCATCTCGCTCATTTAGAAGTTGAAATTGTTAAGGCCGCCCAAATTTCCGAAGCCGCCAAATGCACCGCCAGAGTTATTCTGTGTGCCCTCCTCCTTGCGGCGACGCTCCTCTTCGCGCTTCTTGCGCAGCTCCTCGTAGTAGATTACAAGACGTGCGCTCTCGCGTGCATCAAGCTGACGGATAAGCGATTGCATTGTCATCGGGGCGAACATTCGGTTCATATCGGCACGAATCTCTACATCCCAATTCATCTTTGTCGGGATGGTCTCCTCGTCGCGCTCGTTGCGATAGACCTCGACACGTTCGGGCTGGCGGCTCTCGACCAAATTACCGCTATCCCAACGACCGTTGCCATTCACATCCTCGACGATACGCAGGCGCACATCGCCCTCAGGAACATAGCTGAACGTATGCTGACCCGTCGTTGCGCCGCGCTTGCGGTCGAGCACCTTCTTGCCACTCGCGTCGAGCAGCTCCAAGATGTATTGTGCCGAGTCGCTCTTGCCTTGAAGATTGACGATTATCTTGGCGAACTTCTCCATCATCATCGTCGTAAGTTCCTTTGTGATAGAGTCATTCGAGTAGCCTGCCACGTCGGTAAATGCCCCCGCAGGTATCGACAGTTTGTACTTTGCGCCATCGCCCCACTTGGTCATCAATCGCCAGCGACGCATATTTGCCGTGTCGCGCGTGATGGTTATCGGCATCGGCTTCTCCTGCTTCTTCTCATCGATTTCGATGAGCGTGAGCTGTGCCGTATCAAGTTTGATCAACGGATATTCGAACTCGACCTCCAAACCGTGTTCGGGATTCAGATCGCCCGAACTCATAAAGCGGAACGAGAAGGGATTCTTTTCCGGTTCGGGAACGTACTCCTCGCCTGCGGCCTCGGCACGTGCTCGCGCCTTCTCCTCGCGGCGACGGCGAGCTTCATCCTCCTTGGTCTCGACCTTCTGCCACGAGAGGGCCAACGGCTCGGTGGTGATATTCAGTGTGTTGGTAGTGTCGTGCTTCATATAGACGATACGGCCGCGCAGTGTGTCGGGCAGCGTTGTGGGCGACTGCTTGATCCACAACGACATCGTATCGCGCCCCTCGGTCATATACTCCCAGATGATATTCTCCTGCGGCACGCTGTCGAGGATAATGCTATCGATTTGCGGATGCGCCGCACCGAAACGCAGGATGGCCTGATTGCTCTTTGGTCGCTCGGCCGAGGTGAGCATCTGTCGTTTGAAGGTTTCGTCTTTGAACATTCGCATATAGATCTGCGGCTCGCCCGTCCAATAGCGGCGCAGCGAGTCGTACCAGATTGCAAATTCGGGCATATTAACGGGGTTGTATGTCGAATCGACAAAGCCGACCAGATCGGTACCGGGGTCATACATCTGGTTGTCGTTCTTATCGGCGAAGGCATAGATGCGATAGTCGATCGGTTTCAGATGTTGAGTAAGGAAGATGCCGTTTGTCTCGGCGCGACCGATTGCATCGGGCTGGCGGCGCAGCAACGTCGAGTCGAAGAGTGCGGTGCGCACCATCGTATCGAGGGCGAGCGAATCGGCGCGATAGAAATAGATGTAGCTCTTGCTGACGCTATCCGACTTCTCGGCATCGGCCGTATATCCCGACATCCACATCGAGTCGATCTCCGAGCCTGTCGAGAAGACATACGAGAAGGAGTGCAGGGGGTTGCTCTCGTTGTTGTCGCGCAGTGCGGCACCGAAATTGAGCACGTAGGTCTGATCCTCGCGCAGGGTATCTTTGATGTTGATCATCACGCCGCGACCACGAATCGAGAGAGTCGGTTTGGTCTTCATCTTCGGCGAGGTGAAAAACTCCTTATGTTGATCTTTGAGCTGTACGTACTCATTGAATTCCACATAGATACGCTTCTGCGTAAAGTTGGTGAGATAGTTCTCCGGCGTAGCGACAACCATCTTTGGCGGGATTGTGTCGCGCGGACCTCCCTGCGGGGTGGTGGTGTTGGCACAGCGCACCAACATCGACGAGAGAAACAGCAGAAGAACTGCCGTCTTGGCTATCGCTCGGAGTGGGATCGTATGCTTGAAAAGTGTCATCTTCTCGGCGTTTATGCTTAACTGCTTGACGTTGTTACGGTTTATAGTCAAATTCTTTATTCAATCGGATCGGCAGGCGTGTATTGTCCCTCATTGCTGCCCTCGGTCGAGCCCTCTTCGCCCTCTTCGGGTGTCGGATTTTCAGGCTCGGCCGGCACGTCGGGAGCTACGTATGCCTCGTTGTTCATACGCCAAGGGCCCTCGATGTACTGCTTCTTGACCGACCAGGGACGGAACGTGATACTTACATAGAGATTGGGAAGATTCTCCGCCACCTCGGTCATACGCCAGCCGTAGAGCTTGTTTATGGGATCGACCACAACGATCGTGGCGGGTGTCGCTTTCAGTTGCAGAATGACGGTCGAATCCTGCTGCTCGGCTCTCTCTGCCGCATCGGTACGCTTTTCGCCCGTCGTTTTCGAGGTGAGCACGCCGTTGAGAGCGTCTTCATACGAGGCTACGGTCCATTGTGCCGTATCGGCCATAAATGCGTATGCCACAACGCCCTCGGCGAATGTCGCAACGCCTCCCGACTCCATCTGGATATAGGGGCGCAGGTTGTAGCGACAATCGAGCACCACCTTCTTAAAGCAGCCGCCCAACACGCTCACGAGTGCAACCGCCACAAGTGCGAAGATAGTTCGTTTCAATCTTCTCATCTACGGTAAGTTAGTTTCTGTAAATTATTCGTTGCCAATCACTTCGCTCTCGTGTTTCGAGAGCAGTTCTGCACGCAGCTCCTCCATCGTCTTGCCCGAAACGGGGTGCTTCTTGCTCTTCATCAGCTCGCACAGCGGCGCAAGCACAAAGTCGCGCTGCTCGATCAGCGGATGTGGAATAGTCAGGCGGGGCGACTCCATCACCAGGTCGTCATAGAAGAGGACGTCGATGTCGATCATACGCGACGAATAGGGCGCACCACTCTCCGCTTTGAGGCGCATCTCCTCCTCGCGGTCGCGGCCCAACTCGCGCTCGATAGCCTGCACTGCATCCAGAACCTCGTCAGCCGAGAGATCGGTATCGACCTCCAACACCTGATTCGAGAACTCATCGTCAGCCTTGAAACCCCAGGGGCGGCTCTTATAACGGTGCGAGCAGCGCAAAACGATACCCACTTTGTCGTTAATCATTCGCTGTGCGGTGCGTAGGCGCGACTTAACATCGCCCAAATTACCGCCTGTAATCAATACTACACGTGCCATATTAATTCTGTTTTTTGTTCGTTTAAGTTTTAGTGTTTCGTCTTTTAAGTCTTTGTCCTCCGCGCTACACTTTGACAATCATCTTGCTGACTGCCAGCGCAAAGTGTGTCGCCACGATTAGTGAGTTGCCATTCTGCACAATCTGTGCGCGTGCCGTTTCGATCTCGGCAACCAGAGCCTCGATGTTGTGGTTGCCCACAAAGGGCGCGAACTTCGAGCAGAAGGCCGCCTCCTTATCCCAGAGGTAACTGATCTCGCCCATACCCGCATTGAGCATATAGCTCTCGCGCAGCAGTCGCAACGCATCGCCAAAGAAGTCGATCTGACGGTCGCGTGTCAGCGCGGCAAATGACTCGGCCCAATCGAGCAGTTCGAGGTGTTTGTTGCTGTAACTCAATCGCATAAGCGAGCAGAACATATCGAACGAACTCTCCGACACGTCGTCGCTTCCTGCAACCAAGCGTCGGCCTTCGATCAGATTTCCGCCTGCCAGACGGGCCAGCTGCCCTGCACGTTGCTCATCCAGATTACTCTCCGCAATAAGCTGTGCCATAAGGTCTTCGGTCGCAATGCGGGGTACGGTTACCTCCTGTGTGCGCGAGATGATGGTCGTGAGCAGTCGCGCCGGCTGGCGACTCACAAGCAGGAAGAGGGTCTTGTCCCAGGGCTCCTCCAAGATTTTGAGCAGCGTATTTGCCGCCTCGACATTCATCCTTTCGGGCATCCATACAAGTACGATCTTATAGTCGCCCTCGAAGCTCTTGAACGAGAGCTTGCGGATGATCTCGCCCGCATCGTGCACCGAAATCAGCGGTTTGAGCGTCTTGCCTAAATCGAGGCGTTCGTTCCACATCGACTCGTCGAAATATCCGCCTGTCGAAGAGATCTGCTCGCGCCACTCTTTCAGGAAATCGCCACACATCACCTTCTCGCCCGAACGCTTTTTCTGCTTATTGACCGGAAAGACGAAGTGCAGATCGGGGTGCATCAGCTCCTCCATCTTTCGACACGAGGGGCACTCGCCACACGAATCGCCATCGTGGCGGTTGCTGCAATTGATATATTGTGCATAGGCCAATGCCAACGGCAACGCTCCGCCGCCGCACTCACCCGCAAAGAGCTGTGCGTGGCTCACACGTCCCTGATCGACCGCGCGGCGCAGTCGATCTTTGATCTCGCTATGTCCTATAACGTCGGAAAAACGCATTGTTCGTTTTGTTTATCTGTTTTTGTCGAGTGAATGGTGAGTGTCAAATTTTCAGACTGCCAATCACTCTTTGTCATCTCCGTAGCCCCACTCTTTTAGAGCTGTTTTGAAGGTTTCGCGGGCAAGTTGCAGACTGCGAACGAGGCAAATCAGTCCAACCACACCGAAGATGGCAGCTATCAACCAACGCGGTTGTTCCATCTCAAACTCCTTGATCAGGCTCACCACGCAGTGAATTGTCATCATAAGGTAGATGATGAAAAATATTTTCGCCCAATTGATTCTCATTGCGATCTTGAATTTTTATTCGCCTTGTGTCTCTTTGATCATTTTAAGCAACTCGCGGGCAAGTTGAACGCTACGCGCAACGCATATGCCGAGAATTACGGCATAGATCACAACCCACATCCAACGCACCTCGCTCATCTCCAACTCGTTGATAAGGTCTGCTACGAAATATACCGCTAACGAAATGAAGATGATCAGGAACAGAATGATCTTTGTTTTCATATTCATTGTTTGTCTTTTTCAATAGGGTTCAGAGGTTACTCGTTCCAAACAGCAATCAGCCCCTTGATAAGCTGCACGCAACGTACAACGGCCAGCACACCCATTGCTGCATAGAGCACTAACCAGAGCCAATTACACATATTTCCCGTCAGCTCCTCGACGATGAGCATTACGCATATCGCCGTAACGAATACGTAGAGAATGAGAAAACCGATCAATTTTGCTTTCATTTTCAGTCCGTTTTTTGTGGTTTATCACTATTTCTTGCCTGTCGAGCCGAAGCCGCCTGCACCGCGCTCGCTCTCGCCAAGCTCCTCTGAGAGCTCCCACTCGACCTGCTCGTGGCGTGCTACGACCATCTGCGCAATACGCTCGCCGCCCTCGATGCGGAACTCCTCGTTGCTCAAATTGACCAATATTACACGAATCTCGCCACGATAGTCAGCGTCGATCGTACCGGGCGAATTGAGCACCGTGATACCGTGCTTTGCAGCCAAGCCGCTACGCGGACGAATCTGCATTTCGTAACCTGCGGGCAACTCGATGTAGAGTCCCGTAGGGATCATTGCGCGCTCCAACGGGCGCAATACTACCGCCTCATCAATATCGGCACGCACATCCATACCCGCCGACAGCGGCGTAGCATAGCGCGGCAGATCGAAGCGCGAACGGTTGATAACTTTTACTTTCATCATTGGTTTATCGTTTTTTGTTGTTCTTTCTCATTCGCAGGGTCTGAATCAGCGCGACGGCAATCAAGCCGGTAAAGCTCACCGCAAGACCTACGGTGCGCTCGGAGCCCTCCCAACGCAGGGCCGCAACGCCGAGCGTGAAGAGCACAAGGCTCAGGGCATAGACCACAAGTTTTAGTTTCGCTTTTGTCGTCATCTCTTCAAAAATTTTTTCTATCCACGTCTTAACATCGCTCTCAACATTGCCTTCACATCGATCTTCTCGCGGCGCACGACGTAGAGTGCGTAGCCCGCTACAATCACCAGATTAACAATGTATTGCAACGCTACGCCAACCTCCGTACGCTCCACAACGACGCTCGCCGCGTAGGCCGCCAACGCAACAGCGACATACTCCGCAATGCGCCCCATCGGATAGGGTGTCGGGTAGTATCGGCGATTGAGCCAATAGCTTACGGCGACCATCGCCGCCTCGCTCGCCAATCGAGCCCACGCTGCACCGTAGTAGCCATATCGAGGTACTAACAGGAAGTTGCACAATACGGTGAATATCAGGCCTATAAATGTAACCACAATAGCCAATCGCGTGCGCTCCTCGCGCTTATACCAGAACGAGAGGTTGAGCCACACGCCGCTCAATACGTTTGCGCCGAGCACAACGGGCAGGATGAAGATTCCCTGTCGGAAGTCGCGGCCTACAATCAACGCAAAAACATCCTTAAATAGTGCGATGCCGAGGAAGATCAACATCGAGGCGATCATATAGTATTTCAGCGCGGCGGCGTTCATTGTCTTGAAGTCATCCTTGCGATAATTAGCCAAGAAAAATGGCTCGGCAGCCAGGCGATACATCTGCGTAAAGAGCATCATTACGACCGCAATTTTTGTGATTGCGCCATAGATACCGAGCTGTGCCATAGCGTTTTCCGGCACGAGGTACTTGATCATCTGGCGATCGATAAACTCATTTGCCGTACCTGCAATTCCGCTCACCAACAGCGGCAACGAATAGCTGAAAACGGTCGCCAACAGCAGCCAATCGATCTTCGGCAGGGTGCGATTTGTCGATGGCAGCATTGCGGCAAAAGTGATCACACTCGCCAACAAATTGGCCACAAAAGCCCAGCCCACGCCGAACTCCGTAGCGAACAGACCCATCGCGCCAAATGCGAATGCAAGACCCGTCTGCAAGACGATATTGACCATTTTGAGTGTAACGAAACGGCCCGCGCGACCCTGCTCACGAAGGCGCGAGAAGGGGATGCAGGTCGCCACGTCGAACATCACGATCGCTCCGACAATCACCACATATTCGGGGTGAGCGACGTATGCCTCGCCCATCGCCACTGCGATTTTTTCGCGCAGCAGAGCCACCACCACGAAGAAGACGAAGGCCGCTAACGAGGTGATCCCCCAGACGGTCGCAAAGAGACGCTTTTTTGCCGCCTGCACATCGCCCCCTGCGGCATCGGCTTTGGCTGCAAAACGGAAATAACCCGACTCCATACCCATCGTCAAAACGACCAGCGCGAAGGGTATAAGTGCGTAAATATCAGTGATAATGCCATATTCCGCCTGCCCGAAAACGCGGGTGTAGTACGGCGTGAGCAGGTAGCTCAGGAAGCGACCTACGATGGTGCTGATGCCGTAAATGGCGGTCTGTTTGGCGAGTTTTTCAAGCATTATTTTGTCGTTTATAACTTACAAAGTTATAAAAATAATTCGCTCTACCAAACAGATTTTCCGATGAGAGTGCAATTCTGCCGCAATTTGCTCGCGCGGAGGCCTGCGCGGGCGCGAGAATTGGAACCGAAATACAATTGTTTATTGTAATAATTTTGCGGCTGTTTTCGGCTCATTAAAAAGCATAAAATGGACAGAAATCATCGGTCGGGCGACCAATAATCTCTGTCCGTTTGTAGCTGTTTTTTGTTATTGAAACTATCGCTTGCGAACGATATATAGGTGATCTTTTGGCAGAGCATAACGCTCTCGCTCTTCGGCGGTTAGCATTGCAGCGTAGTCCAAATCCTCGACCTCGAAACCCACCTCGCGCAGACGATCGGCGTAGTCGCAACCATAGACGCGGCGGTGGTCATACTGCCCGAAGATTCGGGTGCGCTCCTCAGGGTCGGTTATCGAATCATCCTCGAAAGTTTTTTCACGCTCCAATTCGACGGGCGAAAGGATCACTCCCCACCCCCCCCCGCGACGCATCACGCGGTGGATTTCGCGCATCGCTTGCAGATCATCTTCGACGTGCTCCATAATATGGTTGCAAAAGACCACATCGAAACTCTCGTCTGCCAATGGAATATGCTGAATATCAAAATGTAAGTCCGCCAACGGGCTCTCCAAATCAGCTGTTACATAGTCCTCCTCGTGCCCCTTGTACGCCTTGCGCAGGTGGCGCATCAAGCAGACTTCGGGAGCCACGTGCAGCAGTCGCGGACGGCGGTCAAAGAGGTCGCTTTCGCGCTGCAACCAGAGCCAGAGCAGGCGGTGTCGTTCAAGCGATAAGCAGTTGGAACACAGAGCATTATCGCGCGAAGTAACATATCCGTAGGGCAGGAATTTGCGACGTTTCGTACCGCAAACGGGGCACTCGCGCCCGCGACCCACATAGAACAGACCGAGCAGAGGCACCGCCCAGCCGGCCATACGTTGCAGGATGGGGCGCGGTATAGCGTTGAGTATAAAGCGGATAAGTCGTTTCATCGCACGCCCTCCTCGTTACTGCCAAGCACCTCGGCAACCTCTTTTTCGGCACGCGCAAGACGCTTCTTGCATTGCGCGATCAACTCTGTGGCGCGCTTCACTTCGGCCGACAGAGTATCGACATCCATCTGTCGATTGTTGAATCGAGTGAGAATCTGCTCCACTTCGGCCATCGCCTCGGTGTAGGTAAGCTCCTGTTTTTTAGTTGTTTTTGCCATTATCTGTAATTTTTGCTTTTAATTCACCTTTTGCCAATCGTATCGACAATTCGGCTCCGACCTCGGCCTGCGATGCGTCATTTAGAGCGCGACCGTCAAGGCTCACCACCGCAAAGCCCAGAGCCATAATGCGTTGCGGATCTCGCGCCGCTACGGCCTGCTCCATCGACGAGAGCTTTTCGTGCTCGGCGCGAAGGAGATTTGCAACCGTATGGCGCAACATTTCGTCGGCTCGCGCCACGCGATTTCGTTGCTCGTTAATGAGCGTTTCGCCCACTCGACGCAACTCCGACGAGTAGCGTTCGAGCGTCAGTTCAAGGCGGCGCGTAGCTCCGAGAGCCTGCGTTGCGACCATCGCGGCGTTGCGTTCAAGACGTTGATGTTCAGCGTTTAGCAGCTCCGTTGCTCGTTGTCCTATTGCTTGCGCGAGAGCATCGAGCGAGGCATCGAATTCGGCCAGAGAATCGACCACCCACGCCGCTACGGCCGTCGGAGTTTTGAGTCGCAGAGCCGCGACCATATCGGCCACACTCTCATCCTTGTCGTGCCCGATACCCATAACGACGGGCAGCGGGAATTGCGCCACGTGCGCACACAGACGGTAGGAGTTGAAGCAGGCCAAATCGCTCTGCGAACCTCCGCCGCGAATCACCGCCACAATATCGAATTCGTCGGCTCGTTCGGCTACACTTTCCAACGCCTCGATAACCGAATCTTCGGCTGCGTGTCCCTGCATAAAAGCCTCGAAGAGAGTGAGTTCGATGCGATATGGCGAGCGAGCGATCTCTTTGCAGAAATCTTGATAACCAGCCGCATTGGCACTCGAAACCACCGCCACACGCTGTGGTACGCGGGGCAGGTCGAGTTCGCGGTTCATATCCCACACACCCTCCTCGCGCAGGCGAGCGATGGTTTGCTGTCGCTGCTGCTCCCAATCGCCGACGGTGTAGGTCGGATCGATGTCCTGAATCTGGAACGAAAGACCGTAAAGTTCGTGATATGTGATAGTTACACGCACCAATACCTTCATCCCGACGGCCAACTGTTCGCCCGTTTTCGCGGCGAAATAGGAGGCGATCGGGCCGTAGTGCGAACGCCAAATTACGGCCGAGGCCTTTGCTGCGGGAACGCCATTTGCACCGCCCTTTTCGACCAATTCGAGGTAGCAGTGCCCCGAATAATTGACCTTCATTTCGGAGATTTCGGCGGCAACCCATACGGGCAGAGGGAACGCCTCGGCCAGGCGTTCTCGCACAGCAAGCTGCAACTCGCGCAGTGAAAAGTGTTTTTTCTGCTCCATTTGCTTACGAAATCTCTTCAAAATACAAAGGTATGAAAAATTTTCCTTATCTTTGCGCGCAAAATGTAAAGCTATGGCAGACAATTCAATACTTATACGTCTCGACGGCCTCAAACTCAAATATGAGGAGATGGGCGAGCAGATGACCGACCCCGAAGTGATCGCCGATGTCAAGCGATTCATCCAGCTCAACAAGGAGTACAAGGAACTCGAACCGATCATCGAGGCAAGCGAGCACTATCGCACTGCGATCGCTAACTTGCAGGAAGCCAAGGATGTACTCGCTAACGAGAAGGACGAGGAGTTCCGCGAAATGGCTCGTATGGAGGTGGCTGAACTCGAACCGAAGATCGTCGAGTTGGAGGAGCAGATCAAGCTCCTGCTGATCCCGAAGGACCCGCAGGACGACAAGAATGCAATCGTCGAAATTCGTGGTGGTACGGGTGGCGACGAGGCGGCAATCTTTGCGGGCGACCTGCTGCGTATGTACACCAAATATATCGAGAGCCGCGGCTGGAAGTACGAAATCAACTCGTTCAGCGAGGGTACTGCGGGCGGTTACAAGGAGGTTGTGCTGAAAGTTACGGGCGCAGGTGTCTATGGCGTTCTGAAATATGAGTCGGGTGTGCATCGCGTGCAGCGCGTGCCCCAGACCGAAACACAGGGTCGCGTTCATACCTCGGCGGCATCGGTTGCCGTTCTGCCTGAGGCAGAGGAGTTCGATGTCGAAATCTCGATGAACGATATTCGTAAGGATATCTTCTGCGCATCGGGTCCCGGTGGCCAGTCGGTTAATACGACCTACTCGGCAATCCGTCTGACACATATCCCGACGGGTATCGTCGTGCAGTGCCAGGATCAGAAGTCGCAGCTCAAAAACTTCGATAAGGCGTTGGAGGAGTTGCGTACGCGCGTGTTCAACCTCGAATATTCGAAGTACCTCGACGAGATCGCATCGAAGCGTAAGACGATGGTTTCGACGGGCGACCGTTCGGCAAAGATTCGTACCTACAACTACCCGCAGGGACGTATCACCGATCACCGTATCAACTATACGATTTACAACCTCTCGGCATTTATGGATGGTGTTATTCAGTCGGTTATCGACCAGCTGATCGTAGCCGAGAACGCCGAGCGATTGAAGGAGAGCGAGCTGTAAGAGCCCTTTGCCGAAAGATTAATCGACAATCAAATATCTGCCTGCTCAACCCAAACGGTTGGGCAGGTTTTTTATGCCCGCAACTCTTCGTGGGCGGAGAAACCAGAACGCGTAAAACGTCGCCCGTCGGACATTATATATTATATATAGGTCGCGCGAGATTTTACGAAAAGGGGCGAAAACGGCTATTGAAATTAAAATTTTCGCCTCGACCGCTTGGATTTTGAAATAAAATTCATATATTTATGGTCGCGAATTTAGAAACTAAAACAAAAATAACCTCAAAACTATGAAAAACTATTCAACAAAAGAGATTAAGAACGTCGTTCTTATCGGTGCCCCCGGCTCTGGAAAAACCACCCTCGCCGAGGCTATGGCATACGAAGGTAAGGTAATTGACCGTCGTGGTACTGTCGAGGGTGAAAATACTCTGTCGGATAACACCGATATCGAGCACGAATACAAACGTTCGATCTATTCGACCGCACTCTTCTCGGAGTTTATGGGTCGCAAACTCAATATCATCGACACTCCGGGTTCGGATGACTTCTGTGGTAGCCTTTTCTCGGCATTTAAGGTTGCCGACGTTGGTCTGTGCGTAATCAGCGCAGTCGAGGGTTTCGAGGCAGGTACCGAGATTCAGGCTCGCTACGCTCGTAAGCTCAATAAGCCCGTTATCGCTATCATCAATAAACTCGATGCCGAGAATGCAAATTGGGAGGAGACTATCGAGAGCATCAACGCGTCGTCGCGTGTGAAGCCCGTTATCGTTCAGTATCCCGTTAATCCGGGCCCCGGTTTTGACTCGTTCATCGACGTTCTGATGATGAAGATGTATCGCTTCACCGACGAGAACGGTACTCGTGAGGAGTTGGAGATCCCCGCAGAGGAGATGGAGCGCGCAATGGAGTTGCACCAGACTCTGGTTGAGACCGCAGCAGAGAACGATGAGGACCTGATGATGCTCTACTTCGATAAGGGTACGCTGACCCAGGACGACATCCGTAGCGGTTTGAAGCTCGGCGTTGCAAAGCGTGATTGCCTTCCTGTATTCTGCTCGTCGGCAAAACGCGACGTAGGTTCGAAGCGTATTATGGAGTTCATCATCAACGTAGCTCCCGGTCCGCTGACAGCTCCCAACTTCCTCACAACCGAGGGCGAGGAGATCGAGGCAGACGAGAATGGCCAGCCCGTTCTGTTTGTATTCAAGAGCCAGGTTGAGCAGCACCTCGGCGAGATCAGCTACTTCCGCGTAGTTCGTGGTAAGGTTACCGAGGGTATGGAGCTTGTGAATAGCCGTACGGGTAACAAGGAGAAGATCTCGCAGCTGTTTGCCGTTGCAGGTAAGAACCGTATCAAGGTTTCGGAGATGGTTGCAGGCGACATCGGTTGCACCGTTAAGTTGAAGGCTACCCGCACCAACGATACTTTGGCAGCACCTTCGGCACCCGTTGAGATCGAGCCGATCGTATTCCCTGAACCTCGCTACCGCGCAGCTGTTAAGGCAGCAAAGCAGGGCGACGATGAGAAGCTGGGCGAGTTGCTCAACAAGGCAAAGTATGAGGATCCGACCATTCTGGTTGAGTACTCGAAGGAGTTGAAGCAGACCATCATTCAGGGTCAGGGTGAGCATCACCTCAATATCTTGAAGTATCGCCTCTCGACCGAGAACAAGATGGAGATCGAGTATATGGCACCGCGTATTCCTTACCGTGAGACCATCACCAAAGTTGCACAGGCAGACTACCGCCACAAGAAGCAGTCGGGTGGCGCAGGCCAGTTCGGTGAGGTGCATATGGTTATCGAGCCCTACTACGAGGGTATGCCCGAACCTACCAAGTACAAGGTTGGCGGCAAGGAGATCACCGTTAATGTTAAGGGCAAGGAGGAGTACGAGCTCGAATGGGGCGGCAAGTTGCAGTACTACAACTCGATCGTTGGTGGTGCTATCGATGCACGCTTTATGCCCGCTATCTTGAAGGGTATTATGGAGAAGATGACCGAGGGTCCGTTGACCGGTTCGTATGCACGCGATATCCGCGTTGTTATCTACGACGGTAAGATGCATCCGGTTGATTCGAATGAAATCTCGTTCAAGCTGGCAGCACGTAACGCCTTCAAGGAGGCATTCCGCAACGCAGGTCCGAAGATTATGGAGCCTATTTACAGCGTTGAGGTATTGGTACCGAGCGACCGTATGGGTGATGTAATGAGCGACTTGCAGAACCGCCGCGCACTGATCGAGGGTATGTCGTCGGAGCACGGTCTGGATCGTCTGAATGCTCGCGTGCCTCTGGCAGAGCTGTATCGCTATTCGACCACGCTGTCGTCGCTGACCAACGGCCGCGCATCGTACACTATGAAGTTCGCTTCGTACGAGCAGGTTCCCGCTGATGTTCAGGACAAGCTGTTGAAGGCTTACACCGATACCGACGAGGATTAATCCACGATCCTTATCAAATATTCAAACCGCGCTCTTTCGGGGCGCGGTTTTTTGTTGCGTATGTGTCGGCGAGAGGTGGATATTTCACTTGTCGAGTGTCATTGGAAGGTATTGCACATTGCATAATAAGGCTGTTGCGTTTGTATAGGCAATTGGCGATTTACACTTGTCGAGTGTCATTGAACGCTATTGCTCCCTGCATAATAAAAAATCCGTTCCGACAAGTGGAGGGAGAGAAACGGTCAAAGACCGACTTGTCGGAAACGGATCTATGTGTTGTCGAAGCGGTACGAACAATGCTCTTCGTGCTTCGATGATAATACACTCATTTATAAGTGCTTGCAGGCGACGTTGCAGATCGTGTCGGCAATCAGTTGATGTCCTCGCGCGTTGGGGTGAATGCCGTCGGCGCAGAACATCTCGCGGTAGTTGCGCTCGAACAGGAACGGTGTCGTAATGTCGATAATTGGCACCGTAAGCGACGAGGCAAGCTTGAACAGTCGCAGGTTGTACATCTCGTGCCACTGCGTGATATTCTCGACACATCCATCGAGCCAGCGCATCACATTCGATCGTCGTGTCGTGTCCATCGCTCGTGTAAACATCTCAAAATATCGATCGGCGATAATTGGCGGCAGCGACAGCAAAACGGGCTTTGAGCCGAGTTCGCGCACCTTCGCAATCATCTGTCGATACTGCTCCTCGAAGCGGTCGAGCGAGGTGATCGGATGGTGCTCGCCGTCGGGGTTGTCGGCAATCTGTCGCCACGAGTGGTCGCAATCGTTGCCACCAAACTCCAATACGACAAACTCCGATGCCGCCACGTGCTCCTGCCAACGCTCCAATTCGCGCAATCCGCGACAGGTCGTGTTGCCGAAGCGACCGTGATTTTTGATCTCGATGTCGAGTTGCGATTGGCAACGGTTCGAGAAACTATCTTTTAATATTGTATATCGAGGTGAAGCCTGTTCGTCGATTCTATCAAGAACAATGCCACCCATTATCGAATCTCCAAATGCTGTAATACGTTTCATTGTTTGCACCGTTTTCAAATCTTTGAACACTGCAAAACTAACACCACGATCGCGCCTTGGCAAATAGTCGGGACTTGTGGGTGAAATTTGTGATATTTCACCTGTTTTCGTTACTAAAAACGCTATATTGGGATAAAATCACTATATTTGTGCATTCATCACACATAAAATTGGGACTAAATATGAGTGCTCTGCCAATCAATTTCCGCCGAAAACGCACCCAAGCGATACACATTTTTGCGTTGCCGCTGTCGTTTTTCGCATTTATGCTTATCTATCGTCCGTTTAACGTCGAGCAGGCTCTGTCGCTTGGCCGATTCTCGTTCGAGATCAACCTTACGCTGATCTCGTGCATTATCTTCGGCTCGATGTTCATTATGCGTATGCTCTTCTATGCGTTGCGCCGACAGATCGATACGCTGACATACCTCTTCTGGGTGCTCTTGGAGATGGTCGTGGCGGTCTTCTTTGTCGCGCTGTATGCGTGGCTGATGGAGCGCGCGGTCGATCCCTATTTCTTGGTCGTTTCACGTGCCTGCAAATGGGTTTTGCCTGTGCTGATATTCCCCTATGTGATTGTTACTCTGGCACTTTTCCTTGCCAATAAGGAGCGACAGCAGATCGACGAGAGTGAGTCGGCGAAGATGCGTTTTTATGACGAACGCCATAACCTGAAACTTGTCGTGGCGACCGCTTCGGTACTCTATATCGAGGCCGAGGAGAACTATATAAATATACATTATCAGGAGGGCGAGAAGATGCGTAACTACCTGGTCCGCGCCTCGATGAAGTCGATCGAGGAGCTGTGCGGAGCGCATAATCTGCTGCGCTGTCATCGCTCCTATTACATCAATCCGCGCCACGTGAAGGTGTTGCGCAAGAATCGCGAAGGAACGATTTTCGCCGAGCTCGATACCGTAACGCCGTGCGAGGTACCCGTAACCAAACGTTATTACGACCTAATCTCGTCGGCGATTTAGTCGCGATGCATCGTAACGACGAGGGTTTTACCGAAAACACGAAAAAAAATATTTTCAAAACACAGCCCCAATCGTGAATAAATTCGTATCTTGCGACCAAGATTGGGTTAAAGTACTTTGAACTATGGAGACTTCGGCTTTGGAGCAACGCTATGTGCGACTGCTCGAACTTGTACGAACTAACTTTTCGCCTACGACACAACAGCTTGTCGATGAGGCTCTTAAATATGCCGATGAGGCACTTGCCGAGGAGCGTCGCTATGATGGCTCGCCGATGTTGGACCACGCGGTACGTACGGCCGAGATCGTTATTTCGGAGATCGGTCTGGGTCGCAATTCGACCGTTGCAACACTGTTGCACGATGTTGTGCGTTTGGCGGCAAAGCGCGGTGCGGAGGATTTGGAGCGCGTAACGGGCGACCTGCGTGCCAAATTTGGCGACTATGTTGCCGATATTACGCGCGCTCTGGCCAATATTTCTGATGTCAAAACGAAGGTGGCAAAGGAGCAGGCGGAGAATTTCCGCGACCTGATTGTATCGTATTCGACCGACCCGCGTGTGATTTTGATTAAGCTGGCCGACCGCCTCGAAGTGATGCGCTCGCTGGCGATCTTCCCTGCTGCGAAACACCATAAAAAGAGCTGGGAGAGCCTCAATATCTATGCCCCGATTGCTCACAAATTGGGTCTTTACGCCATTAAGAGCGAGTTGGAAGATATCTCGTTGAGTTACCTCGAACCCGATGACTATCAGCATATTCTGTCGAAATTGGAGGAGACCTCGCAGGAGCGTCAGCAGTTGATTGCCCGCTTCTTGGAGCCGGTAATTCCGAAGATCGACAAGATGGGCTACGAGTACCATATCAAGAGCCGCACAAAGTCGATCTTCTCGATCTGGACCAAGATGCGCAAGAGCCACATCCCGTTTGAGGAGGTCTTCGATATCTTCGCGTTGCGCATTATTGTCGATTGCCCGCGCGAGATCGAAAAGACACTCTGTTGGAACATCTACTCCGTGGTAACGGACTTCTATACACCCAATCCGGAACGTATGCGCGATTGGATATCTATCCCGAAATCAAATGGTTACGAGTCGCTGCATACGACCGTTGTAACCAAAGAGGGCCGCTGGGTCGAGGTGCAGATCCGTTCGCAACGTATGGACGAGGTTGCCGAGCGCGGTATCGCCGCCCACTGGCGTTACAAGGGCGTTAATCAGGGCGCACAGACCAGCGAGCAGTGGCTCGGCCGTTTGCGCGAGTTGATGGAGACCACAACCCACTCGCTTGTGCAGCGTTTCGATGCCAAACCCGCTTCGGGCGAGATCTTTGTCTTCACGCCGAAGGGCGACCTGCGCAAGCTGCCCGAAGGGGCGACGGTGCTCGATTTCGCCTTCGA
>JAZUPN010000064.1:0-1910 GCA_045605245.1 Alistipes sp.
ACGAGCTGATCAATGTCTATATCTGCCGATACGATGGCGAAATACGCCCCAGCGACGAGTTGGCCGACGGGCGATTTTGGTCGCGCGAGGAGATCGAGCAGAATCTCGGTCGCGGAGTCTTTACCCCCAATTTCGAGAGTGAGGCCGAGCGAATCAGACTTCTCGAAATGCTGAAATAGAGATTGATCTGACCGATTATCAGGGAGCTATCCAAAGTGGGTCGTTCCCTCTTTTTTTATGATATTGACGCTGTTGAGCAATCAACGATAAAGATTTATCAACATTTGAGGAACTTTTCACAAAGCACCATTTAGACACTATATATCAGCCATTTACACGCCACATTTCACTCCTCACTCTTTGAGTATCAACACTGCATTACACACTTATTAACAAAGTTATGAACATTTTTGTTGATAACTTCGTAATAATCACACGTACTCCTCCTGTCATTATTGCAGTAGATTACCCCCAATATAAGCACGCATAAAAGGGGCATAGAGAAGGTTATTGTGAACCGACTCCAAGCCGAATGCGGAGTCGAGCGATAGCTCGAACTCGGCTGAGGCGCGAAGGAGGAAAAGCCTGCGTAGCAGGATTAATTGTGAATAAAAAAATCCGCACCCACCCAATCGGGCGAGTGCGGAAATTCTCGTGCGACAAAAGATCGCCTAATCCAGAGTCAGTGCCTTACGTACCTTCTTCACGGTCTTTTTCTTTTTCTTGACTATTTTCACAGGCTTCGGAGCCTTAACCTTCTCGCAATTAACGGGAAGGACAAGCGAAACATTGACCTGCTTGCCATTCTGAACAGCAGGAGTCCACATCCCCGCCGAACTTGCAACGACACGTCGCACCTCTGCGAAGAGCTCCGGATCGGCCTGCGAATTCATTGCGGGCTTATCATTGACCTCGATCGAGCCGTCGCCCATCACCTTGAACGCCACAATCACACGCCCCTCGCATTTGGTTGCAACGGCGCGTTTAGCCATCTCGGCCTCGACCCAAACCTTAAAATCGTTCAAATTACCGCCCTGAAATGCCGCCATCTTCTCGCCTTGGCGCAGTGGGGCCTGCGACATCGTTGTCGTTGCCTCCTCGGCTCGCATTTCGACCGCCAGACACATTGCTGCAATGGTCAGCAAAATCATCATAAATCGTTTCATATCCATCTGAATTTAAGCGGTTTATCTTCTGCCATTGCGACCGCGTTTCGAACGTTTCTCATCGCGCGGGTCCTTGCGATAGATACGATCGTCAAGCGCGATCAACTTCGGGCGGCCCATATCGGTACGACGGCCACTCTTCAAGTCGATTGCATAGAGCAATTCGAAGTCGATCTGCTTCTTCGACAGGTCGGCACGCAGCACCTTGATACGCACCTTATCGCCCAATGTCAGTTTGCGACCCGACTGTCCCACAACGGCATAGAGAGCCTCGTCGAAACGATAGACATCGTCGTTCATATCCTTCAATGCAACCATACCCTCGACCTGCGTCTCGTCTAATTCGACATAGATACCCCACTCCGTAAGGCTCGAAATATGGCCATCGAACTCCATACCGACCTTATCGACCATAAACTCGGTCATCTTATACTTGATCGACGAACGCTCGGCTGCTGCTGCGATCTCCTCGCGCTCCGACGAACGCTCGCAAAGGCTCTCCATCGAACGCTTGTCAGGCGACTTCGCACCTGCCAAATAGCCCGCCAACAGACGATGCACCATCATATCGGGATAGCGACGGATGGGCGAGGTGAAGTGGGTATAGTAGGGGAACGCCAGACCATAGTGGCCGATATTATCGGTGGTATAGAACGCCTTCGACATCGTGCGAACGGCCAAAGTCGCAATGGCATTCTCCTCGACCTTACCGCGAATCTTATCCATCAGTCGGTTCATCGCCTT
>JAZUPN010000065.1:0-5458 GCA_045605245.1 Alistipes sp.
ATTACGGGACCGGTCGAAGAGAGGCGGGTCAAACCGGGCAGCGCACCTGCAATCAGCGGAGCAGTCTCGGTCAGACCGTAGCCGATCGCGTAGTTGAACTTACCATCAAGCAGGAACTGCTCGGCCTGCGGATCGAGCTTCGCGCCACCGATGCCGAGGAAGCGAACGCGACCACCAAAGACCTTGGCAAGTTTAGTCGACGCTACGCGGTGCAGCAGACGGCGCGTAGGAGCCCAACCATAGAGCGTGCGGGTGATAGCCTTCGAGTTGAAGGTCGCCAATACCTGATGCTTGAAGATCTTCTCGATAATCAACGGTACGATCAGCATAATCGTCGGGCGCACCTGCTTCAATGCGGGCAGCAGTACCGACACCGTGGGCGGACGATCCAGATAGGTTACATTCGAGCCACGCGACATCGGGAAGAGCATACCGAGCGAGCACTCGTAGGTGTGCGACAGGGGCAGCACCGAGAGCCACACATCGTCGCGGTGGATCGGATAGAGGTTCTGCAACAGATGTAACTGCGAGCATAGGCTCTGGTGAGTGTGCATTACGCCCTTGGGCGACGAGGTGGTTCCCGAAGTGTAGATAATCGCAGCCAGATCCTCCGGTTTAGGCTCGGCCATCGAGCCCTGCTCGCTGACATTCTGCGCCAATACGCTGAGGTTCTTTGTACGGATTACGATATTCGACTTGGCAACGCGCTCCTTCGAGACTTTGGTGTAGAGTTTGTCCGAAACGCAGAGTGCCTTTGCCTCCGAATGTTCGAGAATTTTTTCGAGTTCGACCTCCGAGAAATCGGGCAGAATAGGAACGATAACCATACCTGCCGATACGGTTGCCATATAGCAAACGGCCCAGTTTGAGTGGCTTGAACTATACAGAGCGACCTTGTCGCCCTCACGAAGACCTGCGCCAACGAGCATCTCTTTTACCTTTTCGACACGTTCGCCCAGCTCCTTAAAAGTCATTTTGGTATTGCCAAGCATCTGCGAGCACATCAGGTCGGAATACTTCTCGACGCTCTGCTTCAACATCTCGGCAAGAGTTCTAAAAGACATATTTTTTCAACTTTAATACGGGTTATAAAACGCAAAGTTACTAATTTTTATTATTTTAACGCTACATTTGTAGCCTAAAATTACATTTATGCTCAACAAAGAGAGGATATACGCATTGGCTCGTGAGGTGGGATTTTCGCTTTGCGGGGTCGCAAAGTGCAGATATTTAGATGTTTCGCATCGACGTTTTGACCAATGGCTGACTCGTGGCGATGGCGACGGATTGGAGTATATGCAACGCAATATCGAGAAGCGTTTTGACCCTTCGCAGCTTGTTGAGGGTGCAAAGACGGTCATTGTCTGCGCTTTGAACTATCGCAATCCGATTACAAACGGATATGCTGCCGAGGCGCATTGCAAGATTGCCTCTTATGCCTGCACGATAGATTATCACCACACCATAAAGGCGATGTTGCACGAGATGTTTGCCCGTCTGCGTGAGGAGAGTCCGCAACTCGTCGGTCGTGCCTTTGTCGATTCGGCACCGCTGGCCGAGAAGAGTTGGGCCGTTGAAGCCGGATTGGGGTGGATTGGTCGCCAATCGCTGCTTGTTACGCGCGAGTTCGGAACGACGGTGCTGTTGGGCGAGCTGGTGTTGTGCGACGAGTGTGATAGCTACGATGAGCCTTTTGTGGGTGATGGTTGCGGAGAGTGTCGCCGTTGCATTGACGCCTGCCCGAATTGTGCGATTGGCGATGATCGCACGATCGACTCGCGCCGCTGCATCTCGCGCCTTACAATCGAGCGCGGGGAGTCGATCCCTGCCGATTGCAGGCTCAATGGCTGGATATTCGGTTGCGAGGAGTGTCAGAATGTCTGCCCCTACAACCACGCCAAGCCCACGGCAACCCATTCGGCAATTGCGCCTACATTCGATCCGCGCGAGATTGCGCCCGTGCAGTGGCAGACGATGAGCGATGAGGAGTTTGCCGAACGCTTTGGTCGTACCCCGATGGCGCGTAGTGGTCGTGAGCGTATTCTCCGTGCAATAGAACTCTCCGAATAGAACGTTCAGCTCGAAAAGTTGCACAGAGCAGAGGTGTGTTTGTGCCGATATTTATACCTTCTATATATAGAAGAAAGGGCCGCGTCGAAACGCAGCCCTTTTCTCATTTGAAAGCAAATCGAATTACTTGCGATAAACCTTCTTGTAACCGTAGATAGCCTCGTCGCCGAGCTCCTCCTCGATACGGAGCAGCTGGTTGTACTTAGCCATACGATCCGAACGCGACATCGAACCGGTCTTGATCTGACCAGAGTTGGTTGCAACTGCGATGTCAGCGATGGTCGAATCCTCGGTCTCACCCGAACGGTGCGAAGTAACCGAAGTGTAACCTGCGCGGTGAGCCATCTCGATAGCGTCGAGAGTCTCGGTCAGCGAACCGATCTGGTTAACCTTGATCAGAATCGAGTTACCGCAACCCAGCTCGATACCCTTCTTCAAGAACTCAACGTTGGTAACGAACAGGTCATCACCTACCAGCTGGCACTTATCGCCGATAGCTGCGGTGAGCTGCTGCCAGCCCTCCCAGTCGTTCTCGCTCATACCGTCCTCGATCGAGTCGATAGGATACTTCTCTACCAGACCCTTCAAGTACTCTACCTGCTCAGCCGAAGTGCGCTTTGCACCCTTCTCGCCCTCGAACTTGGTGTAGTCGTAGATGCCATCCTTGTAGAACTCCGACGAAGCGCAGTCCATACCGATCATAACATCCTTACCGGGAACATAACCAGCCTTCTCGATAGCCTTGATGATCGAATCCAGAGCGTCCTCGGTGCCGTCCAATGCGGGAGCGAAACCACCCTCATCACCTACTGCGGTCGAGAGGTTACGATCGTGCAGAACCTTCTTCAATGCGTGGAATACCTCAGCACCCATACGCAGACCCTCCTTGAAGGTGGGAGCACCAACGGGGCGAATCATAAACTCCTGGAATGCGATAGGAGCATCCGAGTGCGAACCACCGTTAATGATGTTCATCATAGGAACGGGCAGAGTCTTTGCGTTGGTACCGCCGATGTAGCGATACAGCGGAAGACCGAAGTAGTCAGCAGCAGCGCGAGCAACTGCCAACGATACGCCGAGGATAGCATTTGCGCCGAGGTTGCTCTTGGTCTTGGTGCCGTCGAGCTCGATCATAGTCTTGTCGATACCAACCTGATCGGTAACGTTCATACCTACGATCTCCTTTGCGATGATCTCGTTTACATTCTTAACAGCCTTCTCAACGCCCTTACCGAGGTAGCGGTTCTTGTCGCCATCACGAAGCTCCAAAGCCTCGTTCTCACCGGTCGATGCGCCGCTGGGAACTGCTGCACGGCCAAATGCGCCGCTTGCGGTTGCTACTTCAACTTCGATGGTCGGATTGCCGCGCGAGTCAAGGATCTCACGTGCGTGAACACTAATGATTTGCATAGTCTTAAATCTTTTTAGAAAGTTATTGTTTATATGTGCTTTATTTCGTTATCGAACAATTTGCGATGCAAATTTACGGTTTTCTTTCGAATCTCAAAAGAAAATCGCACGCAATCAATCACCTTTATACATTTTATCTACAATAACGGTTACTGCACCGTCGCCCGTAACGTTCGTTGCGGTACCGAAACTATCCATTGCGATATAGAGGGCGATCATCAGACCGATCTGCATTTCGTCGAATCCGAGCATCGATTGCAACACTCCGATAGCCGCCATAATTGCCCCGCCGGGGACACCCGGTGCGGCCACCATCGTAACGCCCAACATCAGTATAAACGAGGTCATTTCGAGGAATGTGATTGACTCTCCGCAGAGCAACATAATCGCCATTGCGCAAGCGACGATCTTCATCGTGCTGCCCGACAGATGGATCGTAGCGCACAGAGGCACCGTAAATGATGCCAATTCGGGGCGCACTCCCAATTTGAGTGTCTGTTCGAACGTTACGGGGATCGTTGCCGCCGACGACTGTGTGCCGAGCGCAGTGAAGTAGGCGGTCATCATCGTTCGCAACATCTTGAATGGATTCTTCTTTGCCACCACGCCCGCAATCGAAAATTGTACCACAAGCAACAGGGCGGTCAGAGCGAAGATCAGTACGATCAATTTGAGGAACACTCCCATAATCGCCGCCACCTGTCCCGAAACGGTGATTTGCAGGAAGATACCGAAGATATAGAGCGGCAACAGCGGAATGATTACGCCCATAATAACGGTGGTGATAATCGCCTTAAATTCGTCAAATGCGCTCTTGATTGTCTTCGCTTCGCAGTAGGCGATGCCCAAACCCATTACAAATGCGGCAATCAGCGCACTCATCACGCCCATCAGCGGTGGCATCTCGACCGTAAAATAGGGCGCGAGGGCGGTGCTCTGTTCTCCAAGTTCCGGTAGCTCCGCGCCACGCAGCAGAGCAGGGTAGATCGCTTCGCACGCGCCGTAGGTCATATATCCCGACATTACGGTAAAGCCGTATGCCAGCAGAGCCGTTATAGCCAGCAGTCGGCCTGCGCTACGTCCCAGATCGGCAATGCCGGGAGTTACCAAGCCGATGATAAGCAACGGAATGATGAACGAAAGAAAGTTGCCGAATAGCGAATTAAAGGTCAGAAATACTCGCGTCAGCGCATCGGGAAAGAGGAATCCGCAGAGGATACCCAATAGGATTGCGACGATGATCTTTGGCAGCAGACCAAGTTTGGGAAGTTTCATAGTAGGATTGATTGCGATTTTGTATTGGAGCGGAACTTTGCACTCCACTCCGAATATACAAAATTGCTAAAAAAATCCCATTTTCGCAAGAGTGCGATTAAAATTCACCTGCCAATGATGAGTATTAATTGTAAAAAATGCACTTCGGGAATTTGAATCCCGCATAAAAAAAGACCGAGGGCGACATCCGTCGACCTCGGTCCGAGAATAAAAGGGAGTGAGAAATATTGCCGAACAACCGAAAACGCCACATTCGCGGTACTCGGCAATTGGGAGTTATTAATTGTGTAAATTAATAGTCATAATCAAATTCGAACTCATCGACAACAAGCAACGATCCGTCGCCACCGGTAAAGTAGTCGCCATATTTACTTGCTGCGATTACGCTGATCAGATACTTCGGCTTGCGCTGTGTCGAGCGATACTTGAACTCGATCTCGAACTGCTTGTACTCCGATACCACATCGCCCGACTGCAACTGCGCCATAGCGATAATATGGGGGTCGTTGAAATCGATCAGGTTACGGTTGCGGGGGTTGGTGCGCACCTCGACGGGCGAATCCCAATCACCGAGCAACATATAGATATTGCAGGTGTCGTTCTTGCCTTTGAGGTTGAGGTGCGAGAGTTCGTCAGAGACGATATTCATCGGCTGGGGAATATATTTGTACCAACCGCGCAGTTTCGTGGGACGTGTAGTCCA
>JAZUPN010000066.1:0-6167 GCA_045605245.1 Alistipes sp.
GTTAATTCTCCGTATGTCAGGCAGATGCCTCTCTCGGTATAGAGTAGCCGCTGCCATATATTGTAGCGAAATTCGCTCCCTTTTACCTCTAAAATCAGATTGCTGATACGCCCTTGAATCACGCGCTCGACAATCTGCTCGGCCTGCTTGTCGTCGCGTTTGTAGCTGATAGCAGCAAATTGATTTTGCAAACTCTTTATGGTTGTCGGCTCGTCATCATCACAGAACCATAGTGCGCATATTGCCGCACCATTTCGAGCTACAACGGCTTGCCCGAATGGTGTCTGCGCAAATCCATAGACCAACTCTTCGATTGGTTGCGAGTTGGTGCGCTGTATCAGTATCGGTGGCTGAATAGGAGTCATAATTTACAAATTTACATATTTCCGCGCGAATGAGTGCGCGACTTCGGCGAAAATTATTAATTTTGTGCTATTACAAATGAAAGAGTAATGAATTTCAAATTTTCATACACCCCGATTGAGGGGCTTGTCGTGATCGAGCCGCGAGTATTCGGCGACGAGCGCGGCTATTTTATGGAGACATTTCGCGAGAGCGACTACGCCGAGGCGGGCATTACGACCCGTTTTGTACAGGAGAATGAGTCGATGTCGGCGCGCGGTGTCCTGCGAGGTCTGCATTTCCAGCGTACCGAGCCGCAGGCGAAGTTGGTACGCGCAGTGAGTGGGGCTTTGCTTGATGTCGCTGTCGATCTGCGCGAGGGTAGTACGACGTATGGAAGGTGGCACGCAGAGTTGCTCTCGGCTGCAAATCATCGTCAGATGTTTATTCCGGAGGGCTTTGCGCACGGCTTTCTTGCGTTGGAGGATGGCGCTCGATTGAGCTATAAATGTAGCCGTTACTATGCGCCGTACGACGAGGCGGGTATCGTTTGGAACGATCCGACATTGGCAATTGATTGGCAATTGGAACGATGGGGTATCGAGCCGTCGCAACTGATTATTTCGGAGAAGGATAGCAAACTCCCCAATTTGTAAAACAGAGCGCAACATTCTATAAATTAAAAGCGGAGTCCCATTGATTGGAACTCCGCTTTTTCGTGCGCTGAACGTTCTCGAACTATTTGTTCTCTTGGTGTTCGAGGAAGTAACGCTGCGATTTGAGCAGGTTACGCGATTGCAAGACGAGGGTCTTGGTCTCGTTCAGAATGTTCAGATAGAGCATACTCGAACGGGTGCTTGTCTCCTTGTTCTTGATTCGCTTCAACTGACGCTTGATAGCCTCGGCAATCGACTCGAAGAGGCGGTCGCGCTGCTCCAAAACCTGATCAATATCCTTGAAATCGTTGTTCTTCAACATCTGGTTGATGTGGCGATAGATCGACTCAACCTCATCGTTGATGTGCATCAGATCCTCGATCTGCTCTTTGGTCATACCCTCGTGGTTGTTGTCGATATGATCGAAGCAGGGACGGGTGATATGTACCAACGCCTTGGTTGCCTCGCTCAAATAATCAACCACCTGCACGTAGTAGTGTGCGGTGTCGATATCGCTGTCCTGCAACTTCTGCAACGTGGGCAGTACTTGATATTTGCGCTCGCGCGAGAGATAGAACAGATCGTTCGACTCCTTGACCATTTCGCGCAACACCTTACGATTCTCCTTGAATACGGCGATCAGCGTACGGTCGTAGATCTTTGTAATGCGCTCCATTGTGCCGCAAACCTCGTCGATGCACTGAACCAGCACATTGTCAGCCTTAACCTCTTTGAGTTGCTCGGCGGGAGCCTTCTCTTCCTTCTTGCTCTTGATGTTGCTATGAATCAGCATATAACCGCACAAAATCGATATGGCAATTGTTGCTACGGTGCCGCCATAAATCAGTGCCAAACCAACCACCAACGCGATGAGGAATGCGCCCAAACCCGTTACGAACCAACCTGCGACAACGGTCATTACACCCGTAATGCGATATACTGCGCTCTCGCGACCCCAAGCGCGGTCAGCTAACGACGAACCCATTGCCACCATAAATGTTACGTAGGTAGTCGAGAGGGGCAATTTCAACGAAGTTGCAACCGAGATCAGCGCAGCCGCGGTTGTCAAGTTTACCGTTGCACGGATCAGGTCATACTGCGCATTGCCGCGCTCTTCGTCAGTCAGCGGAGCAAAGCGGTGCTCAATGCCGTTCTTCATCTTAATGGGAATAACGCGCTCATACCAGTTGTTGATACCGAGTACCGTACGGACGATCGTACGCGAGAATGCCGATGAACCGAAACGCTGCTCCTCCTCATTTTGGCTTGCGAGTTTAAGCTCGGTTTCCGATACATTGGTCGATTTTTTCGAGGTCCAGAGCGTTACGACCATAATCAAGCCGGCGAAAACCAATATGCTGAAATTGGCGGGAACTGACTCCTTCAAACCATTCATCAGCATCTGAGTATCACCCGAAATACGAGCCATCTGGTACGAATCGTAACCTGCGATAGGTACACCGATAAAGTTCACAAGGTCGTTACCTGCGAATGCCAACGCAAGCGCGAAAGTGCCAGCCAAGATGGTGATTTTCAAAATGTTTACATTTAGACGCTGCAATATCCACAGAATAGCACTGCATACTGCCCAAGTAATCAGCAGAGCGATTGCCATATTGTCGGTTACGTAAGCAATAAAAGCTGTACCTGCCAACGGAGCTTTAAGACCTTTGAATACAGCGAAATAGACGATCGAAGCCAGTGAAACTCCGCACCACAATGCGCCCCAATTGCGGAAAATCTTATGGTAACGGAATGTGAAGATCAGTCGCGAGATATACATCACAATCATACCGCAAGTGAAAGCCAACACAACCGACAACAGAATTGCGGCGATGATACCCAGTGCGCGGTCCGAGTTGATATACTCGCCCAAGTTGGCCAATGTGATCTCGGGATTGCTTGCGATCTTGAAGATCGAAACGGCGATTGCTGAGCCTAACAAGCAGAAAATCAGCGATACGGTTGTTGAAGTAGGCAGACCCCAAGTGTTGTACAAGTCGAGCAGAATGATGTTAGCGAACATCACGCCCAGATACAACATCATCACCTCGTGGAACGAGAAGAGTGAAGGGTCGAACATACCGCTTCGAGCAACCTCCATCATACCGCTCGACGTTACGGCACCGATGATGATACCGATTGACGCAACGAGCAGAATCACCTTTTTGGGAGCAGCTTTCGAGCCGATTGCTGAATTAAGGAAGTTAACGGCGTCATTGGTTACGCCGACGAATAGACCCGCCACGGCCAGAATGCCGAGGACGATTACAATAAACGTGTAAATTGCGCTCATTATTAATATATGTGAGTTTCTAAATTTACGCTCAGGTGATCTTGGCTTACAATATCGCGCCAAAATCGCTACAAAAATACGTTTTTAATTGACTATTTCAAATAGTTTTTCTCAAAATTTACAACTCGATTTTACTTTTTAGCCACTGCTTTTTACGCTATTGTTTGTGTTGGTTTTACATAGTGATATAATTATGTCCAAAAAGGCCGTATCTCCATTGCGAGATGCGGCCTTAAAGTAGATTTGCCAGATATTTAGTACCCCAGAATTCGCATCATTGAGCGATAGCTCTGCTCCTTTGCGAACAGTCGGGTGTAATACTCGCCATTGGTGTCGCGGTCGATAATGATGTGCTTCGGCGCAGGCATCAGGCAGTGTTGAATGCCGCCAAATCCACCAAGCGACTCTTGGTAAGCTCCCGTATGGAAGAAGCCGATATATTGCGGCTCATTGTCGGTGAGCTTCGGGAGGAATATCGCGTTGGTGTGCGACTCGCCGTTGTAGTAGTCCTCACTATCGCAGGTCAAACCGCCGAGATGCACACGCTGATACTCCTTATCCCAATTGTTGATGGCGAGCATAATGTAACGCTGCTTGATACCCCAAGTGTCGGGCAGGGTGGTGATGAACGAGCTGTCGATCATATACCAGAACTCGCGGTCGTTCTGCTGCTTCTGATTTACGATCGAGTAGAGCACTGCGCCACTCTCACCAACGGTGAACGAACCGAACTCGGTGAAGATGTTGGGCTCTTCAACGCCGTTCTCGTTACAGCTATGTTTGATCTGTGCAACAATCTCCTCGGCCAGATACTCATACTCGTACTCGAAGTTGAGCGAGTTCTTGATCGGGAAACCACCGCCGATATTCAAACTGTCGAGGTCGGGGCACACCTTCTTCAATTCGCAATAGACGCTGATACACTTGCGCAACTCATTCCAATAGTATGCCGTATCCTTAATACCCGTATTGATGAAGAAGTGTAACATCTTCAACTTGAACTTCTTGTTGTTCTTGATCTTCTGTTTGTAGAAGTCGATAATGTCGTTATAGCGAATGCCCAAACGCGAGGTGTAGAAGTCGAACTTCGGCTCCTCCTCCGATGCGATGCGGATACCGACCTTGCAACTCTTCTCGATTACATCGGTGAACAGATCGATCTCCTCCTTGTTGTCGATTACGGGAATGGTATTGGTAAAGCCCGAATTGATCAACGAAGCGATATTCTCCACATATTGAGGACGCTTGAAACCATTGCAGATGATGTATCGATCCTTGTCGATAATGCCGGTGTCGTAGAGTGCTTTGATGATGTGAATGTCATACGCCGACGATGTTTCGAGGTGGATATCGTTTTTGAGAGCCTCCTCCAAAACGAACGAAAAGTGCGACGACTTTGTGCAGTAGCAATAGTTGTAGCTGCCCTGATAATCGACTTTTGCCATTGCAACATTGAAAAGACGCTTTGCGCGATTGATCTGCGATGAGATCTTGGGCAGATAGGTAATTTTAAGCGGAGTGCCATACTGCTTAATGATTTCCATCAGCGGAATGTCGTGGAAAAGGAGTTCGTTGTCCTCTACTGAGAACTCATCCTGCGGAAAGTCGAACGTCTGTTCGATGAGGTCGATGTACTTGTTTTTCATTTCGGGTTGTAAGTAAAAATTAAATCCGAGTGAGTTACTTTGTTAATTTCGTGCCAAAGTAATCGAGTTACTTTTCGCCTTGTTTTGGGATGCAAAGTAAATGAATATTTTTCGTTTTTACTATCTTTTGGGTATATTTATTAAAAAAAGGTGTAAAAACATCGTATTCTGCGAAAAAAAACGTAATTTTGAGGGCTTTATTTAACAATGAATTAAGATGATTTGTGAATATATTACCCAATATCTGTTGCTTAACAAGCGATTGGTTGTCCCTGGGCTGGGCGCATTTGTCGTAAATCCCGCCAACGGAGAGTTGATCTTTGTCGAGCTTTTGAAGCAAGACGATGGTGTTTTGATGCGTCAGCTGATGGCCGATGGTCTGTCGGCAATCGAGGCGGCAAATGTTATCGATCGCTTTGTCTTCGAGGTGCGTCATCGCGTCGATAGCGGTGGCGTGGCGATGTTGAACGGTATCGGTCGTCTTTCGAAGGCAGAGGATGGGCTCTATCGCTTTGAGTACGATCCCGAAGTGGGTCGTGAGATTGCGGTGCCTGCTGAAACAACTGCTCCTATTGAGGATAATGTCTCCGAAGAGGTCGCAGCTCCTGCGACGGAAGAGGTTGTCGTTCCTGCACCAATCGTTGTGGCAGAGCCTGAAAAAGAGTCGGTTGCGGTAGTTGAGGAGGATGAGCCTGCGACATTTGTTGAGGATGAAGTCGAACAGAAACCTGCTACAAATGTGGTGGGCGACATCGATCCTCTGCCCAAGTATGAGCGACCCATTATGGAGCCGGAGTCGTATGTCAAGGGGCTGCGCTATGGTAAGCCGCAACGCCCCTCGAAGGATGATATCCGCTATGTCGGTCATAGTGCTGGTCGAGGTGTTGATAAGTTTGTCATTGTGGCAATAGTGGCTGCTTTGTTGGCTATTGGTGCAATTGTTTATGGCTGGCTGTCGAGTCGCGAGCAGGAGGATATCTATGGCTACGATGAGCCGATCGAGCAGTTTGACGAGAGCTTGATGATGGATGATGCGGCTGAAAATATCTCGACAGAAGCGGCAGAGGAAGCAGCGGCTGAAACCAACAAATAATAGACGAGGGTAGTATTCAATCGAACGACTTATGGAATTACAGACACTCAAACAACGCTTTGGAATTATCGGCACGAGCGAAGCAATGAACCGCGCTTTGGAGATTGCGGTTAAGGTTGCTCCGACCGATCTGT
>JAZUPN010000067.1:0-44278 GCA_045605245.1 Alistipes sp.
ATTCATCTTATCCTCGAACAGCTCATAGAGGGTACGTTTCGACACGCCGAGATTCTGGGCGATGTCGTCCATACGCACAGCCTTAATACCGAGTTGGCAGAACATCTCGGTAGCCTGTTCGATGATGTACTCTTTTTGCGATTGCGACATTTTTTCGTTCTTTAATCTATATATCTAAAATATACAACGCACAAAGATACCCAGAAAACTTTATAAACCAAAAAAGTTTTCTGTTTTCCGAGGTTTTTTCTGCATTTTACAACAAATTGCCAACTATTATCAACTTTTAGACCACTGTCGTTGCTGAAAAAAATCGCCTGCAAAGCCCCTCAAATCGCATTTTGGGCAATATTCACTCCCTCCAACCATTCTCTATCCCTCTACCTTTTTTGCCCTCTTTCGACCAATACCTCATCAAAACTTTCGACGAAATCAGACCTCAATCGGCACCGACAAGCGCACTCCGCAAAACGGAATCGACACTCACTCCTCGCAACTCTTCGCCACTATATTATTATTTAAGGTGCAAAAACGGGAGCGATTGTTCTTTTGGATGAAAAAAATTGCACGGAGTATGCAATAATTGTATATTTGTTGCGTTTAGTATCTGAAACATAAAAACCAATTTTGCCTATGATTCAAATCGCCTTTTTGTATTGTTAAATTTTTTGAATCAATTAATGTTATGAAAAGGAGTATGTTTTTCATCGCTGCTCTGGCAGCGTCTGCTCTGACAGGTGCCGCTTCGGCATACTATATCACAAACCAGAAGATCGACAACTCGATCGAAGAGGGCGTGGCCACCGAGTTCGCATCGCAGAGCGTCGGGTCGCACTTTACGGCCTATGATGCACAGAATTATCCCGATTTGACCTATGCCGCCGAGAATGCGGTGAAGGCCGTAGTAAATATCGAAAAGACCGAGGAGGTACAGTACAGCCGTTCGGCAGACCCCTTCTTCGACTTCTTCTTCGGTCCGCAGGGAGGCGGTTCGATGCAGCCGCAGGAGCGTCGTTCGGGCGGTTCGGGTGTGATTATCTCGGAGGATGGTTTCATCGTAACCAATAACCACGTCATCGAGAATGCTTCGAAGTTGCGCGTAAAGCTGAACGACAATCGCGTCTTCGATGCAAAGATCATCGGCACCGACCCCACAACCGACGTGGCTCTGATCAAGATCGAGGGCGAGAATCTGCCTACGATCCCCTTCGGTAGCTCGGATGATTTGCGTTTAGGCGAGTGGGTACTGGCTATCGGCAGTCCGTTCGATCTGCAATCGACCATTACCGCAGGTATTGTGAGCGCGAAGGCTCGCCAGCTGAATGTTATCCCCAATGAGTTCAGTATCGAGTCGTTTATTCAGACCGATGCGGCCGTTAATCCCGGCAATTCGGGCGGTGCGTTGGTAAATACTCGCGGCGAGTTGGTCGGCATCAACACCGTAATCAAATCTTCGACAGGTAGTTACATCGGTTATTCGTTTGCCGTTCCCGAATCGATCGTTAAGAAGGTTGTTATCGACCTGAAAGAGTTTGGCGTAGTACAGCGTGCGATGCTCGGCATCAGCTATCGCCCCGTTGATCAGACCTTCATCGATGAGCAGGGCGAGGAGACCGGAATCACAGAGATTGGTGGTGCATACGTCGCATCGGTCGATCCCGAAGGTGCAGCGTCGGCAGCAGGCATTCGCAAGGGCGATGTGATAATGTCGATTAACGGCGTGAAAATCAACGACCGAGCAACTTTGACCGAGCAGATTGGCAAACATCGACCCAACGATAAGGTAAAAATTTCGGTAAAAAGAGGTCAAGATGTGAAACATTTTGAGGTTACTTTACGTAATAAAGCAGGTAAAGCAGAACTCATCTCGAAGGATGATGTTGATGTTGAGCAAGCATTGGGTGGCAAGTTCGCAGCGGTGAATGAGCGCGCGATGCGAGAGTTGGATATCAAGGGAGGTTTGCAGGTTACGCAGATCAAGCAGGGAGGCCTGCTGGCAAAGGCCCGCGTACGTGAAGGCTTCATCATTACTCACATCAACGACCGTCAAATTCGTTCGATCAACGACCTGTCGAAGATCAACGAGAAGATCGCTTCGATCGACGGTATCTATCCCAACGGACGCTCTGCAAGCTACACCTTCGTAGAGTAACTCCGAGCAAGCGGATCACTATAAACAACATACGGGGGTGAGCTGTCCAAACAGTTTACCCCCGTCTTTTACCCAGACGGCGAGTAACGCAAAATGAAGAGCAAAACAAGAAAAACGAAATAAATAGAAGAATATGCGTCAATTAAAGATTACAAAGTCCATCACCAACCGTGAGAGCGCATCGCTCGACAAATATTTGCAGGAGATCGGTAAAGAGGATCTTATCACGGTTGAAGAGGAGGTGGAACTCGCCCAACGAATCAAAAAAGGAGATCAAGAGGCCCTCGAAAAGCTGACCAAAGCGAACCTCCGCTTTGTGGTTTCGGTGGCTAAACAATATCAGAATCAGGGTTTGAGCCTTCCCGACTTGATTAATGAGGGTAACTTGGGCCTGATCAAGGCAGCCGAGAAGTTCGACGAAACACGTGGTTTCAAGTTCATTTCGTATGCCGTATGGTGGATCCGTCAGTCGATCTTGCAGGCTCTGGCCGAGCAGTCGCGTATCGTACGTCTGCCTTTGAATCAGGTTGGCTCGCTTAACAAAATCAACAAGGCATTTGCTCGCTTCGAGCAGGAGAACGAGCGTACTCCCTCGCCCGAAGAGTTGGCAAAGGCTTTGGAGTTGCCCAAAGAGAAGATTTCGGATACACTGCGCGTTGCAGGTCGCCACGTATCGGTAGATGCTCCGTTTGCCGATGGCGAGGACAACAGTCTGCTCGACGTGTTGGTTAATACCGATTCACCCAATGCTGATCGCGGTCTGATCAACGAGTCGCTCAGCACCGAGGTTGAGCGCGCACTCTCGACGCTAACCGATCGTGAGAAGGACATCATCAAATATTTCTTCGGTATCGGCTGTCAGGAGATGACCCTCGAAGAGATCGGTGAGAAGTTCGGTCTTACCCGCGAGCGTGTTCGTCAGATTAAGGAGAAGGCTATCCGCCGCCTGCGCCACTCGTCGCGCAGCAAACTTCTCAAATCGTATTTGGGATAGGTCGAGGATTGCTCCTCTTACACAACAAAAAACACCGTTGCGCTTTTAGTCGCAACGGTGTTTTTTGTATAGCGAGATTCGGACTGATCGGCCCGAACCTCGCCGCAGATTACTTTACGATCTGGATGTCGTCAAGCGAGTTAATCGAGATCTGGAAGGCGGGTTTGCCACCCGAATAATATACCATAATACCCTCAATGTTGCAGACGGTACCCTTTGCAGGAGTCTTCTCGCCCGCGAACTTCGAGTAACCACTCGATCGCACATTAATTTTGGTACCATTGACATCGAAGATGGCATTACCATACTTACCAACCGACGACTCACCCTTATAGTCCTTGTTTGCCCAAGTGTCGATAGCGATATCGCCACCACCAACGGTGTTATCGCGGTCGTAGTAGGTACAACCCTCAAAGACTGCATTCTCGAAACGTACCCACTTGCCATAGCTGCTAACGGGGATCGTGCCATCGCTCAAATCCAGAGGCTGCACACGTGCGCCCTTCTCGCCCTTCTTGATTACAAGGTCAATCACGGCCTGCGGCTCGATATACGAGGTCTCGTAGTCGTAATTTTCGGGGATTGCGCCACCCAGATTGACCATACCGCCATAGCTACCCATACGCAGACCATTAGCCTTGACGTAGATCGTCTGGCCTAACTTATAGTCGTTATAGAGGCCCGAACGACCGATGCGAAGCTCGATACCGGCAGTCTCGTCCTGAATATACATATTCTTATAGAAGTTTCCCGTTTCGTCGCTGGTTGTTACCTTACCTGCAATGATGATGTCGTCGGTAATGTCGAAAGCACCACCACGCTCCTGAAACATCGCCTTGAACTCGGCAATGGTATGCGTAGGTTCGAGTTTAACCGTAGGCTCGATCGTGGGAGTGTCGAAGTCCTCGTAGCAGCCCACCAACATCAGCGCAGCCGCCAAACCAAGTATATACTTTTTTGCACTCATAGTCTTAACTTTTTAATCGATTAGAAACGGAAATATACATTCAAATAGTAGGTCGTACCCATCAGATAGAAGTACTTCGAATCGAAGCGGTCGTACTTAACGGTCGCACCACTCTCATCCTCGCGCAGACGCATCTGCTCGTAACCACCCGTACGAATGTTCTTCGTATTGAGCAAGTTATTTACTTGCAGACTAACGCCGAGGTTGTACTTACGATTGACGATATACCAATTCTTACCGATATTGGCATTCAGTACAAAGGCATTGTCGAAACGCTCTTGATGAGTCATCTCCTTAACGGCTGCGAGGTTCTCCTCCTCGGTATTCGACGAGAAGATGCGGCCTGTCAGAGCCTTATCGGTACGATACAACGGGTTCATCGACAGGTAGAGTGCATTGTAATAGTTGCAGTCGATACCTGCGTAGATGTTGTTCGAGGTGCGCAGTGCAAGGCCGAGGTTGGCTGCGGTCTGCGGCGTGCTCTCAACGTGGTAGCCCTTCCAATATACCTTCTCGCCCGACATTACGATCTCGGCCGAGTTGTCAGCCGTCTGGGTAATCAACGGGTTCGAAGTGTAGCGGTAGTCGCCATAGCTTACAGCACCATTCAGGCTCAACACCTTGAACAGAGGAATCGAGAAACCAACCTCGACACCCGCATAGCGGCTATCGATATTGCTCATCGCGAAGTTGGTAAATGTCGATTGCAGGTCATCGTAGAAGCTGATAACCTTCGAACGATCCTCGATGGTGGTATAGAAGCCCGAAACGCGAGCCTTGAAACCGCCAACGTGCAGGTCATAGGTCAGGTCGGCACTAAATACCTTCTCAGAGGTCAGGTTCGGGGTTACGCTGTTGCGCGTACGCGGCGACACAAACGACGACTGGAACGACGGAGCCTGCTGCATATATGCAACCGATGCGGTCAGCGAGTTAGCACCCGAAATTTTGTAGGTCAGAGCACCCTTTGCCTTATATTCGAGGAAGTTGAGCTTCTGGCTTGCACCCTGCGAGTTATCCTCGAAGCTACCCTTGCGGTAGATACCCTCGCGCCACTGGCCTGCATAACCTACCTCACCGGCAACAAAGCCCTCAACGCGACCCGTATTATAGTTCCAGATGGTCCATAACTTGGCATTGCGAACGTGAGCGTAGTAGTCGTAGCCATACTTATCGCCCTCCTTAACAATCGGAGCGTGGCCGTTAGCCTCATAGAAATCGAGGTTGTTCTGCATCACGCGCTCACCAACGAAATCACGCTCGGCATACTTATCGACATCGAGCCAATAGTCGCCACCCAGCAGGTCCTTCATCTTCTTGTAGTACTCGGTGCGGTTGTAGCGCAGGTCGATACCCACATTCAGGCGATGACCACCACGCAGATACTGCATCAACTGCAATTTCAGATTCACATCCTGCTGATCGGTATGACGCTCCTCGATAACGTAGTTCGAACGACGCTGGCCATTCAGGCTTGCCACATTCGAGCCCTCGGTAACATTACCGTAGTTGTTATTATAGAGGCGATCCCAATTGATCTGGCGGGTACCCCAATCTGCACCCCACGCCCAACGAACGATATCGGCCTTCTCGTAGTCGCCCTGACGCTCGAAATAGCTGGGCAGGTTGCGATAGTAATCGGGACGCGGATCTGCGCCATCGTACCAATCGAGTGCAGAATAACCATTACGGCCGAAACGATATGCACCCGTAACCATAAACTTGGTCGAGGTGCTCGGCTCGAAGTAGTAGTTGAGCATCACGATAGGCTCGTGGAAGTTACGGATACGAGCATTACGCTTCTTATCCACCTGATAACCCCAATTCGAGTTGTAGTAGTTGCTACCGACCATATCGTAAACCTCCTGCGTCGAAGCGTTTTGCACGCCGCGCTGCGTCGGAGCACCCAATACGGTCAATGCCAAACGGTGGCATCGATTAAACTGCTTTTCAACCGATCCGAAATAGCCGAAAGCGTTGTAATAGGTGCCGTTGATCCAATCGTTACCGCCCTGACGGGTCGAGAACGAGAATGCATACGACCAACCATTGTCGAGCATACCCGATGCATACGACAACATTACGCGGAAACGATAGTTATTGTTGGCATTAACAACACTTGCACGGAAGCCCTTGCGCATCTGCGAAGCGCGAGCGTTGATATTGGTAACGCCACCAATACCGCCAACGCCATAGTCCGAAACGCCCAGAGCCGACGACACCTCCTGATTGCGGGTTGCATCGTTCAGACCCGACCACAGCGACCAGGGACCATTACCCGTCAGCGCGTCGTTGAAATAGACACCATTCAGGTAGGTACCCTCCATCTGCGACTCATAGCCACGCGGGCGGAAACGCATCTGGCTGAACTGATAGCCTGCAATGTTGTTAAACACATCCTTCGATGCCGACAGCGACGAAGGCATTACCTGTGCATCGTTGGCCGTTTCGGTATCGAACTCCGCGAAGAAATCGTCGCCCATACCGGCTATGATCATCGTGTTCGACATCGGCACAAGGCTCATATCCTTAACCGATTCGCCGACCTTAACCATCAGCGTAACCGTCTCAAAATCCGAGGCTTCGAACATCACTCGATATTCGCCTGCCGGCAAGCCCTTAACCTCGAAATCGCCATTGGCATTGGTATATACCACCTGACCCGTAGGCTCGACAGTAACCTTCACGCCGTCAATCACAGTTCGACCCACGCGCGTAACGGCACGACCCTTCACACCACCGTCCTGTGCCCACGCACCGACTGTGATAAGGGTAAAGAGTAGAATTAAGAGATTTTTAATCTTCATATCATTAATATTTTATTTGCCTATAAATATGTACACGGGCAGGTGGTCGCTATAACCGCCTTGGAAATTATTGCCTACAAATGTACGCAGAGGGTAGCCCTTATACTGTCCATCCTTCTGGAACAGGAACGGGGCACGATAGATATTACCATAGAATTTGGGCATTGTGCCTTTCAGCAGTTTCAATTCGCCCGCCTTGGCATTGACCAAATTCTCGCTCACTACAATATTGTCGAAGATGTTCCACGCATCTTGGTATGCCAATGTGCCGTGTCCAGCCTTAAACATCGACCAATAGGGGTTGAACAGATCGCCCTCATCGAGATCCTTCACCTTGCCTTTGGCATTGAGCACCTCGGCAATGCTCGGATCAATCGGGTCATCGTTAAAGTCGCCCATCATCACAATCTTGCAGGCAGGATTCACTCGATAAATCGAGTCGGCAGCATCGCGCATAACCTTTGCCGCAGCACGACGCTTGGGATCCGAAGCCGCCTGGCCACCGCTACGCGAAGGCCAATGGGCAACCATAAAGCAGAACTGCTCGCCATCGATCTTACCCCACATCAGCACTACATCGCGCGTACGCATCGCAGGAAACTCCTCCATCTGCACCGGCAGAGCCGACTGTCCCTCAAACACAAAGCGGTCGGGACGATACAAGAATGCCACATCGACACCGCGACGATCGGGTGAATCGTGGTGGCAGATACGGTAGTTACCGTTGATCAGCTTACCCTGCACGATGATATCCTCCAACACATTGCGATTCTCAATCTCCGAAAGACCAATCACAACGGGAAAATCGCGGATGCTCGACGAAAGACCCATCAGCACCTGCTCGATATTCGCCAATTTGCGAGTATATTTCGACGTATTCCAATCCTTTGCTGCGCCGGGCAGGAACTCCTCATCGTTGATATCGGGATCGTTCAACGTATCGAACAGATTCTCCACGTTGTAGAACATCACTGTATGAGGTTTCTGTGCCGATGCCGCAAATGCTGCAAATGCAAACAGAGCAACGATTGAAATGGTTAATACTCTCTTCATTTTCGTTCTTGTTTGATCAATTTATTAGAAATCCCAGCGTGCAAGATCCTTCTGCTCCTTGATCTCGTCCGAAATCTGCGGGAAGAAGGTGAAGCCCGTCAGTCGCTCAATCTCATCGACACTCTTCACATCGCTGGCACGAGGATTTGAGTGGCTATAATAGCGGTTCTCATACCAAAAGCCGATGGTCATCGCGTTCGAGTTATCGACCGCCTTGCCCGTGTTGCCCGACTTGGTACGCAGCAACACCTTGAAGTACGCCTTCGGAACTGCCACCTTACCGCCATTGCGATTATTGACCCACTGCACCTGCGGATCATCCTCGGTGGTCATCACACAACCCGTAACCACGTACAACGTATCCTTGCAGATGTACTCGTTACGAATCAAGTTCTCCAAATTGTTCCAAACGCCTTGATTCATACCAGCACCCACCTGCGCCGTCATATTGGTATAGTAGAATGTCTGCACATTCATATCACGCGAAGCCAAACGATCGGCCGATGCTACCTGATGACCACGATCATAGCCGTTACTCATACCCTTCTCCATATTGGGCTGGTACTTTGCGGGGATCAGAGGATCGTAGCCCCACGCATCGGTGCGATCAACCGACTTGCGCGTGTAGCACTCGTGCAGAGGATAGGCAATCCACAACGCCGCCATCACATCGGGATCGTAACACATCGAGTAGTTACGCAAAGTCTTATTGTTCTTGTCCTTTGTCATATGCGTAACATACAGATTGCCATCGTTCTCCTTCACCTGCGGCATTTCGGGCCAAGTGGTCTTGTCGTAGTCGATTTCGGGAGCCTCGGCCTGCACAAATGCACCCTGGGTCATATTGAGCGTAATGGTCGTCGTGCCCTCGAACTCGACCTTGATGGTTGTCGAGCGCGAGCTCGATGCACCATTCGAGGCGATATAGAGAGCGACCGCACCATTACCCTGACCTTTGGTGTAGTAGTGGTAATCCTCATAGTCAAACCACGCCCAATCGTCTTCGATGGTCGCGGTCCACTTCTGATCGGCAGGGGCAGTGATCATCACGAACTGACTTGCGGTATTCCACTCGATCTGTTCGCCGACCGACAGTTTTGCCTTGCAGTTGGTTTCGGGGCCATTTACGGGATTTTTCTCGCCGCAGCACGTACCAATCACAGCCGCCGCAACAGCGATCAAAACTCCGAGTATTTTCTTGAAATTAGCCATCTAAAAATTCATTAACCGACCTTCGGCGGGCAGAGAGCCAACGCTCTCCACCCGCTACGGATCGTGTTGAAATTATTTCATACCCGATACCTTAACATCGTCGATATATACACGCGATGTTGAAGTCGGAGCTGTTGCAGGAAGAACTACATCAAATCTCAAACGTACATTGCTTACACCCGTAGCACTTACGGTATAAGTGTACGTTGCTTTCGACGAAGTCAAATCAAAGGTTTGAGCATTCTGCCAAGTTGCGCCAGCGTCCGTCGAATACGAAACTGCAACTTTCATATTATTTGAGTTCTTTGCAGTAAACTCTACCTTAGTTACGTTTGCAATATCGAAATCAGTATAAGTATAACCCAATGTACTTGCTGCCGATGTGTACCAACGCATCTGCATTGATTGGCTACCAGTAATTGCACTTGTTGTCGAAGCTGTACCATAAACAGTCTTCCACTGCGAGCCAGCAGGACCAAAGGCAACCGCAGTTGGATTGTTATATGTAGTACTTGCCGTAAAGCCCTCGCCCGACTCAAAGCCCGTAGTATAAACTACCTGCTCGGTGGTCTCGCCACCGTCCTCGCCACTCGAAGGAGCTGCCTGCGAGCAAGCAATCTCAACCGATGCAACTGCCTCGGCGTCTGCGCTCTCGGCCATATAAACCGTTACGGTTGCCGACTTGGCCTCGGTGGTGGTGTTAGCTGCTGCCGTTACGGTCAGCGTAGTACCCTCGATAGCTGCGGTGAAGTGCTCATCGCTACTCTTTGCAAAGAGCGACAACTCATCCTGACCTGCTACGGTCAGCTCGTTGGTCTTCTCCTCACCCTCTGCCACAAACGACATCGAAGTCGCTGCGGGAGTGATCTTCGGAATAACGTAATTGGTAACAGCCTCCGTAGCAATTACATTATAGTACTTGCCACCGCTGACTGCCATTGCATAACCCTTAACCGTGATATTGGTACCGGTCGAAAGTGCCGCCTTAATTGCGTCGTTGGGATAGTAGATACTACCCATATTGGTAGTACCCTCGATAGTCATATTATAGTAGTTACCGCTGATTGCCAGATCACCCGTCAAAGTTACGTAGGTAGCCAGACGGTTATCGGTGTTAGCGATAAATGCGTCGATAGCTGCTGCGTCAGCCGTTGCGGCCTCAGGATAGGTGTATGCCTTAACCGCGCCTTCGAGGAAGGTGGCCTTGTTCGTGGTCAGCTGGAAGCCCCTGTTATATGCGCCGATTGCGCCCGTAGCGACCAACTCCTGACCGATCTCGTAGCTCTTCTTGCCGTAGCTGAAAATCGAGCCCGTTGCGTCGGTCAGCACAAAACCATTAGAGGTGAGTGCCGTAACCTGACCCATCATCGTGTACTCACCGTCCAACTCAACATTGGCGATATCGGTGATCTTAACAACGTCGGTTACAACCATATTGTAGTAACGGCCGCTGCTGATCGAAACTGCATAACCATAAAGAACAATCTTGTCGCCATTTGCAGCCTTAGCCTTGATTTCATCGGTTGCGTAGTAGAAGCTACCCTGATTGGTCGTGCCATCAACCGTAACATTGTAATAAGAGCCGTTAACCGACAGCGTACCTGCCAGCGCTACGTAGCTTGCCAGACGGTTCTCGGTGTTAGCGATAAATGCGTCGATAACCGTTGCGTCTGCATACGCCGGAGTGGGATAGGTGTAAGTGCCTGCCTCACCCTCGGTGATGGTTGCCGTTGTGCCGTCGATCTGCAATGCCTTGCCATAGTTGCCAATTTTAGCAGCAATAGTCAGCTTCTGACCTACGGCATAACCTGCGCTATAATTCTTGTCGTAGTAAAGAATCGAGCCCGTTGCGTCGGTGAAGATGAAACCGCGAGTGCAGAGTGCCGTTACGGTACCCTCCATCGTATAGGTCTGACCATCAACAACCTCCGAAATAGGAGTAATGGTTGCGGGAGCTGCGGTGGTGAAGGTCTTAACCTCGCCATAGGTGGTTGCCTCGCCTGCTACTGCGTAAGCGCGGTACTCGTAGGTGCTCTCCTCGATCAGATCGGCAACCTCTACCGAGAACGACTCGGCAACAGCCGCTGCTGCAACCTTCGTGTAGTCGGCTGCACCACTCATTCGATACTCAACACCAACCTCGGCGGGTGCCTCGGTTACGCCTGCGTACGAACCTGCAAGAGTTGCAGTGGTGGTAGTTACATTGGTAGCCTCACCCGTAGTAACGGTCAGCACCTCAACGGGAGCCTCGGCTGCACCAAACTCAACATTGTCCAGACGGTAGGTATTCGACTTACCGGTGTAGCGGAATGCTACTGCCAGAGCCTTCTCCGCAGCGTACTTGGTCGAGAGATCGAGCGAGTACGAGGTCCAAGTGTTGATAGGATTAACATCCTCGTCGGTATAGGTATAAGCCTCAACAACCTCCCAAGTTGCCGTTGCAACATCGCCAGCATAGTCCTTCGACGCTACAACCTCGAACTTCGAGTTGTCCTTACTATCCTTGAAATACCAAGCCAGATCGAAGGTCAGCTTCTTGCCCTCGGCATCAGCTACATTGAACTTGGTCATCACGGCGTAAGCCACAACCTCCGACAACGACGAGCTGTAAGGAGCAACATTGATATATTTCGAGCCATCGCTGAAAGTCTTACCGAACCAGCCCAGATATGCATTTGCGGGCCAGCCTGCATCGGTCGAAGTGAAGGTCCACTTGCCGCTGGTATAAACCGTATTATTAACAACGGTTTCGAAATCGTCAGCAAAGTAGGTTACAACAGCACTTGCATCCTTCTCGGTTGCAAAGGTCTTAACCTCACCCTTGTACTCCTTGCCATCAACCACTACGTAAGCGTAGTACTCGTAGTTGGTGCCGTCGTTCAAGGTGTTGAGTGTTACCGAGAAGGGCGACTGGATAGCCAATGCCTGCTCAACGGTGTAATCCGCTGCGCCCTCGACCTTGTAAGCTACACCTACCTCCGAGATAGTGCCGTCGAACTCGTAGCTACCGCCCAGAGTTGCGCCACTCATAGTGATATCGGTCGCGTCGGCAGTCTTAACTACGGGAACAGCCTCGATCTTCACATTCTCATCTTTGGTCGAGAGGGTTAGGTCGTCGATACGGAACTGCTGGTCAGCCACCTTCGAAACGAACTTCAAGCCTACAATGCTCTCAGTCTCAGCTACGGTGAACGACGCAGTGGTCATCTTCCAACCATCAGCCGCATCGCGAGTCAGCGTCAGCGGCTTGTAGCTTGCACCGCCATCGGTGGTATAGTATGCCTCGAACTCCGAAGCGTTATATGCGCTGTAAACACGCAGACCCATCGACAGGTCGATATTCTGTGCCGTACCAACGTTGATGTTATTCACAACGAATACAACATCGGCCTTGTTACCGAATGCGTTGTTGCCACCCGAAGCGCCGGTATAGCTATCCGAAGCGTGCGACTTGCGGAAGTCGAAGGTCGTGCCGGCATAGTTAGCCGCAGCACCACCCAAGCCCTGACGAACAAAACCGCCAGCAGCGTCGAATGCATCGAGATTGGTATTAGCAGTCAGAGTTACACCATCAAACGACTCGTAGTAGAGTTTGGTGCCATCGGTGCTCGGCTCGTCGCCGGGCTCCTGCTCGCCCTCACCTGCTGCCAGGTCAATCTCCTGACCACCTGCACCGGTTGTCAGCTTAATATCATCAACACGCGAAGCTACGCTTGCCTCCATCTTGATATAGAGGTACTCGGCAGCCTCTTTGAGCTGGAAGTCGGCCGAAGCCTTATCCCACGCCTTATAGTCCGATCGGTTGTAAGTCAACTGCGACCACTTAACACCGTCAGCACTGAGCGATACGATAAACTCTGTGGGGTTGAACGGAGCATCATAGTTGCCATACTCGTTACGCTCAACACCCCACTCCATATGCAGCTTTTGCTCGCCGCCCAGAGCGATCTTCTTAACGGTGAAGGTACCACCTGCCGAGAAGTAGAGGTTGTTGATACCCGATGCCTCGTTCTTCGAGTAGTCCGAATCGTTGTATTTCAGATCATTCGAAGGCGAGTTGCTACGAACGGTTACGCTCTTCGAGTCGTAGGTAACCTCGGCAGCACCAGTACCCTTCTTGTTGTAGTTCTGGAACTCGTTAGCGTAGGGCCACTTGTTGTTCGAATCCTGCGATGCAGCCTCGCCATCGAGGTTATCGAAGAAGATAACCTTTGCGTCGGCTACCTCTCCCGCCTGCTCGATATAGATCGAACGCTTGAAGAGGATCGTCGAAACGATAATCTCGGCCTTACGGGTAGTGCCGGTGTTGCGGCTTACCGTAACGGTCAAAGTGTTGTCGCCCTCGCCCTCTTCGGGAGTTACAACTGCCCAATCGGCGTTGCTCGAAACGGCTGTCCAAGCGCGATTGCAACGCACAGCGAAGGTCTTGCTACTCTCGGCTGCATCGAACTGCAATGTGAGCGATTCGAGAGCCTCACCTGTGATCTCCTCGGCAATCTCCAAATGGGGAACTACCGGATCAACATCTTCGGTGTTACACCCTGCAAACGACAATGCGAGGAGCATCATCGGCAGAGCAAAAAGCAAATGCTTCAAATGTTTCATAGATGTTTAAGTTTTTAAGTTTAAGTTTTTGTATTAATTGTTTGTTAGCTTTTCTGTATCAGTCCCATTCGTCGAAAAGTCGCCATTCACAACCTCTCGTTACGAAAAAGTGGATTTTCAGGTAATATAACTCACAAATGTAATAAAAAGCAAGAAAAATACAACGAATTGACACGCCGCATTGCTAAAAAATAATCAACATCGGAGGCTATTTTTTTTAACAATCGGAGCAGATAAGCGACATCGATGTTTTACAGATAGTTAGCCATCCAAAGAGCGGTGTTTTAGCGAAGTTATCAACATTTCAACAGATGTTTTTCAACAATTTGAGGAATTTCGACACCCTTTTACACTAAATTTTGTATCACGTCAAGACCTATTAATAGGGATCTTCAACACCGGCAAGCACAAAAAAAACGCACCCTCCCAAAGGAAGGTGCGCCATATTATAAGGCAGCACGTTTGCGCTCTTTAATCCTTGATGATATAGACCATTTCGCTCTTTTTTTGCAGATTGTAATGCTCGCGGGCATAGGCCTCGATATAGTCGTCATACCTCAAATTTTCAATCATAATGCTATCTTCGGCAATCTTCGCGCGATACATCTCGACCTGATCCTCCAATGCCGAAATCTCGCGGCGCAGACGGAAACACTCGATGATATAGCTACCCGACAGGAAGATCATCACAATCACAGCGATCAAAACCGCTATGACCCAAAAGCGTTTTGTGCGATACCACTTACTCATAATCGATTAAGGAATATGCATAAATTTGTGAATCTGGATCGAGATGTTCCACTTCGGATGCGCCTTGACATATTCGACAATTGTCGGTGTCATCTGCTCCGAACGGCTCCACTCAGGCTGCATAAAGAGCATACACTTCTCACCAACCTTTGCGGCGCACTCCTCCGCCCAGCGCAGATCCTCCTCGGTCTCGATAATCACCTTCAACTCGCTTGCCGCAGCAAATGCTTCGGGCAGAGGCGGTTGCTTACGTTTCGGCGAAAGACATATCCAATCGAAGTTGCCACTCAACGAGTGTGAGCCCGATGTTTCGAGAAAAATCTCCAAGCCGTGTGCGTGCAGACGCTCGGTCAAGTAATCGAGCGGATAGATCAGCGGCTCGCCACCCGTAATAACGATAGCCTGCGCCTCGAACGAAGCAGCACGCTCGACGATCTCATCGGTATCCACCAGCGGGTGGCTCAACGGATTCCACGTATATTTGGCATCGCACCAGCTACAACCCACATCGCAACCACCCAAGCGGATGAAATATGCAGGCTTGCCCGAATGAAATCCCTCACCCTGAATGGTGTAGAAATCTTCGACCAACGGCAGGCGACGACCGCCGCAGAAATCTGTTTCGGTACGTTTATTACTCATTGACAACTACATATACATCTTTAAGGTTGCGACCGAGCTGATCGTAATCCAAACCGTAACCAACAATAAATTCGTTACCGATCTCCATTGCACGATACTTGATGGGAATCTGCTTCGAATATGATGCAGGCTTGTAGAAGAGGGTTACAACTTCGACACTTGCAGGGCGATGACCCTCCAACGAACGCATCAGATGCTCGATGCTCTCACCCGTATCGACAATATCTTCGACAACGATTACGTGGCGACCTTCGATATTGTTTTTCAGACCGATAAGCTCCTGCACCTTGCCCGTAGTCGAGGTGCCGACATACGAGGCCAACTTAACGAACGAGAGTTCGCAGTTGAACTCGACCTTCTTCATCAGGTCCGACATAAACATAAACGATCCGTTCAGAACACCCAGAAACAGAGGCGTTTCACGATCAGCATAATCGGTATTGATCTGCTCGGCTACGCGGCTTACAGCGTTATCGATCTGCTCCTCCGAGATCATCACCTCGAAAGTCTTGTCGAGAAGAGTTACTCGTTTTTTATTATTGCAACTCATATATTTTTATTGATAAGAGTTAGACTATACGTTTGAGTTTTCGTAAAAAATCAATTAACTTTGCGAAGTTACAAATTTTCGTCTAAATTTCAAACAAAAAAGTGCAATATGACACCAATCGTTAGTATTATTATGGGTAGCACCTCTGATCTGAAAGTGATGGAGGCCGCTGCCAAACATCTTGACGCGATGGAGATTCCCTACGAGATTCTCGCTCTTTCGGCTCATCGCACCCCCGCTTTGGTCGAGCAGTTCGCACGTGGCGCAGCCGAGCGCGGTGTGAAGGTTATCATCGCAGGCGCAGGCGGTGCAGCTCACCTCCCCGGCGTTATCGCAGCGATGACTCCCCTGCCCGTTATCGGTGTGCCCATTAAGTCGAGCAACTCGATGGATGGTTGGGACTCGGTACTCTCGATTTTGCAGATGCCCGCAGGTATTCCCGTTGCGACGATGGCTCTCGACAACGCAAAGAACGCAGCTATCTTTGCCACCCAGATTTTGGCCGCTGGCGACCCCGCAATGATGGCTAAGGTGGTGGCTTTCAAGGATGAGCTGGCCGAGAAGATCGACAAGGCGAACCGCGACCTCGCGGCAATCAAGATGCCCTTCAAAGTGAACTAACAGACCGCATACAAAATGGCTCATCAGGTTATATTTGCGTTCGTCATCACGCTCTTTGCCGGCCTTGCGACCGGCATCGGCAGCATTATCGCCTTTCTGACCAAGCACACTAATCGCCGTTTTTTGGCCTTTTCGCTCGGTCTTTCGGCGGGTGTGATGATCTACGTCTCGTTTATGGAGATGCTCTACTCGGCTCGTATCGAGTTGGAGGCGATGCGTGGTGAGCAACAGGGCGCACTGATAGCGGCGGCGGCATTTTTTGGAGGTATGCTGATCGCCTACCTCATCGACCGCGCTGTGCCAGAGGCGGAGAACCCGCACGAGTTGCACTCGTTCGAGGAGCTCGAAGATGATTCGCGACACAACCACCGACTGCACCGTATGGGCCTGCTGACAGCGTTGGCAATCACAATCCACAACTTCCCCGAAGGTATTGCCACATTTATGTCGGGTATCAGTTCGATCGAGACGGGAGCCGCGATTGCCGTTGCCGTTGCGATTCACAACATTCCGGAGGGTATCGCCGTTTCGGTGCCGATCTATGCCGCTACGGGTAGTCGCAAGCGCGCATTTTGGTACTCGTTCCTATCTGGATTGTCGGAGCCTCTGGGTGCCGTGGCGGCCTATCTGTTGCTTATGCCGCTGATGGGACCGATGCTCTTGAACTGCACCTTCGCGGCCGTGGCGGGCATTATGGTCTTTATCTCGCTCGACGAATTGCTACCCGCTGCACACCAATATGGCGAGAACCACACCTCGATTGTGGGTATGATCTGCGGTATGGCATTGATGGCCGTAAGTCTTATATTGCTGATGTAGCGACGTTTGCGCACAGAAAACGAATGAGCCTCACCCCATTGCGGAGTGAGGCTCGTTTGTGTTAATTGTGCGTATAGACGTACCAATTAAGATAGGTCGCAAAGAGCAGCCACAACAGATAGGGGATCATAATCCATCCCGCCCAAGTCGAGGTGCGCGAGGCCGCCGATATATACCATATTGTAAGGATTATCAGCAGCACCAGAGCGACCATTCCGAGCATCGGATCGCGCAAGCGGAAGAAGAGCAATGTCCATAAAAAATTGACCGCCAACTGCAATATCCAAGGCAGAATCGCACGCATATTATCCGTTCGGAAGCACTCGCCGAGCGACAATCCCATAAATATATAGAGAATTGTCCAGACAATCGGGAAGACCATATCCGGAGGTGTTGCAGGCGACTTAATGAGTGTCGGATACCAATCTCGCAACGCCTCAACCTGCAACAGACTCGACAGATAACCCACTCCAAGACAGACAGCAATGGCGATGGGATAAGCAATAAACTTTTTCATAATCACAAACGAGTTGGTTTATACACTTCGCTATCCAATTTTAGAGCCAAAAGCTATCGTTTATCGGTAAAATTTATCGTGCGAAGAGTTGCCGAATGAAACTTTTTCGTAAATTTGTAATCAAAGATTGAGAAACTTAAAACAGACTAATACTATGGTTATCGATTTCAAAGAGCGCGCAGAAGAGGTGCTCGAACATTTCAACGGCGGCGAAAAAGAGTTTATCGTACGTCGCTATATGGACGACAAGTGCAAGATTATGAAGGGTTTGCTTCATAGCGGCGCATCAATCGGCGTACATACCCACACCACAAACTGCGAATTTATACATATCCTCGAAGGTCGAGGAACCGTTTTGATGGATGGTGTGTATGAGGATGTCGAGGCCGGTCAGTGCCACTACTGCCCCAAAGGCCACTCGCACAGCTTGATCAACAACAGCGATGCCGACCTGCACTTCTTTGCTACGGTAGTTGAGCAGTAAAAGCCTGATTCACAATTATGCCGCGCTCGTTTAGGCGCGGCTTTTTTATTCAAAATTCAAAAAGCAAAATTCAAGATTAGAATCTTCGATTGCATTCTGAATAACAACACGCGATTTCTTTGAGATCGACATACGTGGCGGCACCCGCGACTTTCAGTCGCGCCCCCGTAACCACATAACTTGGAATAGTCGCAAGCAAAGTGAATCAATTTTGAATCTTGAATCTTGAATTACTAAAAAGCCACCCCGCAGCGGAGTGGCTTTTCTATATTAATAATTAGGTATCTATCGGATTCGATCGACCGAGCGAACCAACATCTCGTCAGCAGCTATCGCCTTAATTGCCAGATAGTTCAAGAAGAGAGCCGCGATAGGCAACAACATCGTTACCTTCATACCCTGTGCGTGGAAATCGAAATCGGCAAAGGCACGATAGAACAAGAAGTAGTGCACCGCAAGCATAATCACCGAGCCGACCAACAGCACAAACTCGACAATGCAATAGCGAATCTGGGTCATACGACGCTTATACAAAAAGATATTTACCAACGGTAACAGAGCCGCCACGCCCAACATTATTGCCAAAAAGATTGTAGGCTTATACATTTCGCCCGTAGCCACCGAGCGCAGACCATAGCCATAGAGGTTGAAGGTCTCCTCGCCACCCACAAAATAGGCCAACGGCAGACAGATCATCAGTGTCGTGAGCACCACGATACCGAGTAGATAGAGTGTTTGAATTCGTTGAATCATTATTTATCAGTTTTCGATTAATCAATATAAACGTCGTCATCGTCGTCGCCAATCTCGTCAATTCCTCCGACCACATCGTCAATCAAGTAGCTGTTGCGATCCGACGAGTTGCGATTGATAAGCTCGCCCAAAAATCCCGCCAAAAAGAGCATAACGCCCAACACAACCGCCACCAGCGAGAGGTAGAACAGAGGTTGATCCGTAGCACTGCGCCAAACAAGGCCATTGGCCTGACGGATAACCTTTTGCAGCACGATCCAGATCGCTGCGCCGCCACCAAAGAGGAACATCAGCGTACCGAGCGAGCCAAAGAAATACATCGGACTGCGGCCGAACTTCGACATAAACATCACCGAGAGCAGGTCCAGATAGCCCTTAATCATTCGCTCCCAGCCAAATTTCGACACGCCATACTTACGTGCGCGATGGCAAACTACCTTCTCGCCAATGCGCTTAAAACCAGCCTGTTTTGCCAAAATAGGGATATAGCGGTGCATCTCGCCATAGACCTCGATACTCTTGATTACCTTTCTGCGATAGGCCTTCAAACCGCAGTTGAAATCGTGCAACTTGATACCCGATACCACACGTGCCGTTGCATTGAAGAACTTGCTCGGCCAACGCTTGCCGGCAGGATCGTGGCGTTCCTTCTTCCAACCCGAAACCAGATCATAACCCTCCTCCACGATCATCTTATACAGGGCAGGAATCTCATCGGGCGAGTCCTGCAAATCGGCATCCATCGTAATCACGACATCGCCCTCGGCAATATCAAAACCGCAATAGAGCGCGGCCGACTTGCCATAATTGCGGCGGAAACGAATACCGCTCACCGACTCATTCTTATCCGACAGCTGTTCGATTACACTCCACGAATCATCATTGCTTCCATCATCAATAAAAATCAGCTGGTAAGCAAAATGGTTCTCACGCATAACGCGATCAACCCACTGTTCCAATTCGGGCAGCGACTCATACTCGTTGTAAACCGGAACGACAACCGATATCTGGCAAGGCATTCTATCTGTTAACATCATACTGCTCTATGTACTACTCGTTTGCGCCATTTTCACTCTCCTGCGACTCCTCGGCAAAAGGATCGGCCTCACGTCGATTGATTGCCGCGATGATCAAGCCGTAAAAAACTCCACCGAAAAGCATCGAGAAGATGCTCGAAATGAGCACGAAGATCGGATTAAACTGCACGGCGTCCATCATACCGCTCATCTGCTTGATCTGCGACTTTGAATAGACGCCCATCTCTTTGATCATATCCATCGACTGACCAAGCAGAGCGCGATACTGCTCCTCGGCAAAGGTATTCACCGCTACGGCCTTAACGGCACCGTAGAGGATACCCGCGAAGATCATCATCACAGCGATATAACCCAGCACCTGGCCATACGAGCAACCCTTTGAACCACACGAAAATGCATACTTACGCGAGTAGTACCAAATCAGACCCACCTGCGCACAGAATCCAATCAAACCGAGCCCCGTAAATGGGCAGCATATCTGCATCATATCCACCACGACCGCAACAAGGCCGATAACTGCACCTGCGATCGACGCACGAAGTAAATAGTTGTTATTCATAGTTTTCCGTTCTATAATTTCTTCATCATCTTACACTGCGCTACCCCGCTATCGTAACTCGCCGCGACCCTCACGCAAAATCTCCTGCTCATCAGAGGTCAGATCGACCAGCGTCGTCGGCACATTATCACCGATACCGCCATCGACAACCAGATCGACAATATTCTCATAACGCTCCTCGATCAGTTCAGGATTGGTCGTATATTCGTCGCCATCATCCTCCGGACGACGCTTAACCGACGAAGTAATCATCGGGCACCCCAGACGCTCAACAATTGCTCGCGCAATGGGGTTGGCCGGAATACGCACACCGACACACTTACGCTTCTCCAACGCGCGATCGGGCATCTTCGACGAAGTATTGAGGATAAATGTGAAGGCACCAGGCAGATTGCGTTTCATCAGTTTGAAGGTGAGATTATCCACGCGGCAATACTCCGAAACGCTCGAAATGCTGTCGAAGATAACCGACAGCGCATCTTCACTCTTGGCTTTAATCGTGCGCAGACGCTCGATTGCTTTGGGAGATTGCAGCGAACAGCCGAAGGCATAGATCGAATCGGTCGGATAGATGATCACGCCGCCGCGACGCAGCACATCAACCACCTTATCCAGCTCCTTTTCGCTCGGATTTACGGGATAGATCTTGACAAGCATAGTGTTAGTATAGTTTTATATAATTTATCAAAGATAATGCTTTTCAGCCGAATAACCAAACTCTTGGCCCGTTTTTACACTCTACGATCAATCGCGGCGAATCTTCAAGCGCGAAACGACGGGATAGTGGTCCGACACACCCAATCGTGGCGACGAGTACGACAGCACCTCGAAACGGCGATCGACAAAGATGAAATCGATGCGCAGCAGGTTAAAAAATCCGCGATAGGTATTGGTTTTACCGCGTGCCGCCTCAACAAACGTATCGTCCATCTTGCGACCAATCTTACGATAAGCATACGACATCGCGCCATCGTTGAAATCGCCACAAACAATCACTCGATAGGGCGATGCAGCGACAAAGCGAGAGATCGTATCGGCCTGATCGGCACGTATTTGCGAATTAAGTTGAAAACGATCGGCAATCGAACGCAACTTATCCTCGCGCTCCATCGAGCCATCTTCGATAAAGTCGCCACTGACCAGATACTCCTGATCGTTCTGCGTAATCATCGTCGTTCGCAGATGGTTATTCACCACGCGCACCGTATCGTCGCCAATCATCAAATCAGCCCACTGCGCAATGCAGGCTGTCGAATCGAGTTCGGTCGCATTATCGATAACGCCCGAACGGATAATCTTGTAACGGGTATAGATCGCATTACCAACGCCGTGCCCCTGCTTGGGGTGTGTCGTCAGTCGCAACGACACCACGCCTCGATATTTACGACTTGTGAGCATCGTATCAAACATCTCGCGCGGGCAGGCAGGCGTACTCTGAAACTCCTGCAAGCAGATGATATCGGGCGCAAGCGAATCGATCACCTCTGCCCCCGTTGCTACCGCGCGAACGGGATCTTTATCTATACCGAAGTAGGGTTTGAAATTGCCGATGTTATAGGTCATCACCGAGAATGTTCCTCGCTCGGCACGCTGTCGCTCGGCGGGTGTCTGCTGTGCGGAGTGGTCCTGCACGGGCGTAATGCGATAGTAACGCGACACCTTACCCACGCCCAACAACGCCACCAAGGCCATCGGCACGATATATTTCCAACGCCAACGGATGATCCAATAGAGTATCAGAATTATCAACGTAGCATAGATCAGCGGTGCGCCAAGACCGAGCAACGAGAGAATCCACATTCGATGCGGATTAACCACAGGTGCCAACAGCGTCAAAAGCACCAAAATCGAAACCACAATCGAGATAATCACCATCACAAAGTCAAACAGACGGCCCGACAGCGAGCGACGGCGACTTTTACGACCCGTGCTACTTTCGTGAGGTGAAGAGTAATAGTAATCAGACATCTTGTGCGCTTTGATTGATTAGTAATAGATTTGGTGGGTCTTCTTCCAATATCGGAGCAGGAGCCAGCCCCACAACATACCGCTCAAATGGGCAAAATGGGCAACGCCATCTGTCGAACCCTGAACACCGGCCAAAAATTCGATAACAATGAAGATCACAACCAACCATTTGGCCTTCATCGGAATCGGCGGGAACATCAACATCACCATACTGTTCGGATGCATCACACCGAACGACATCATAACGGCCATAACCGCACCCGACGCACCGAGCATTGCATAGTTAGTAAATACCTGATTTGCCAACTGCGCAGCAGATACACCGTAAGCCGCAGCCGTCTCTGCCAAACGAGCCTTAACCGACAGCCACTCAATATAGGCCACACCCATCTGCATCATCGACGCGCCGAGGGCACTAACCAAATAGAAGATGATATATCGTTTCGGGCCCAGATCGATCTCCAACATACGACCGAACATCCACAGCGAGAACATATTGAAGAACATATGCGAGAAATCGGCGTGCATAAACATATGCGTAAAGAATTGATAGGCGTGAAACTTCTCGCTACCAATCCAATACAACATTCCATACTCGCGAATCGCGTCGCCAATGGGCAGTATCGCACACGCCAACCAGACAATAAAGTTGGCGATAATCAGATTCTTCGTAATGGGAGGCGTACCCAAATAGCCTCCGCCAAATTGACCGTTCATTATCTATTGCTTACTTTTTCAACACATTAAATCGATCGCTATCCCAATCGAGTACGAATTTCACCCGATGAGATCTCGACCATAATCGCCTTGCCCGACGGGGCAAAACTCACGTTATCACACGCCGACAATCGATCCAGCAGTGCTATCGCCTGCTCCGTGCCGATCACACCTCGCATCGCCGCCGCACGTCGCTGGGCGACCATTGCAGCCAAACGCTGACGACGGACAGCCGTCGGCGAGTCGCCCTCGGCTACATCGTGCAGCACATCATAGAGCAATCGATCGATCTCGACACCGTCCATATCGGCAGGCAGACCTCTCAATTCAACGGTGCAGTCATCGACCAATCGAAGATCAAAACCGATAGCGATCAGATCGCTCTGACACCCCTTCAAAAGTTCTGCCTCATCGTTCGACAGCACCAGACGTTCGGGAAAGAGCAGTTGCTGGCTGGCCGACGAGCCATTACTCATCATCGCTATATAGTCCTCATAACTAACTCGTTCGCGTGCGCGACGCAGATCGACCACCACCAAACGGCCACGATAACGCGCTGCGGCCAATGCCTCCGGCAGAGCGATAACATCTTCAAAGCGCGAAGGCTCACCAACGGCAAACTGCTGCTGCACAGCATCGGCACTCTCAACGAATTCAAATTCGCTATCGTCTGCCGCGGGCATAGCATCCGTCATCGAGTCGCTCATATCGTACTCCTCCGAATCGGCCGCTTCAAATCCGACCGACATCAGATCTCGGAAGCTCTCGCCCTCGCTCTCAACAGCGAACTCACCACCATCCGAATTCACAAACGAATCCGACGGCCACATATCATACTCCTCGGCAAACGAAGAGTGCGGGCGCGAAGCAGTGGCGCGATATTCGCCCGCGAAGTCCGACAGATTGCTCTGCGAACGGGTGCCTGCATCACTATTTTGCGAGGTGTATCCCTCACGGAAAGGGTTATACCCCTCGACACTCGCGGCTCGCGGCTCGCTATAAATGCGCCCGGTACGCGAAGAGCCCGCAACGGGAATATCGATCGCACCCTCATCGTCAAAGTCCATCAAAGGCACTGCACCCGTCTTGGCAAGTGTCTCTCGCACAGCAGCATTGATAATCTGCCATACCGCCTCCGACTCGGCGAACTTCACCTCGGTCTTTTGAGGATGGACATTCACGTCGATATGTTCGGGATCGATCGTTAGATAGAGGAAAATATCGGGTTGAAAGCTCGGCGGAATCAACTTCTCATAGGCCTTAATGATCGCCTTATAGAAGTATGCCGACTTGAAATAGCGGCCATTGACAAACAAAAACTGCTTGGCGTGCTTCTTGGCACTTGCAGGACGACCCACAAAGCCCTCAACACGCACCACCGATGTCTCGGCCGAGACCTCCAAAAGATTGTTTTTACTATTTTTACCCACCACATCGACAATTCGGCCTCGCAAATTGGTTGCCGCCAAATCATAGACGGGTGCATTGTTATTGAACAGACGGAAAGCGATCTGCGGATTACAGAGCGCAACACGCTCAAACTCATCGCGTATCTGCTTCACCGCCGAGCTGCTCTTCTCCAAAAAGCGACGACGCGCAGGCACATTGTAGAAGAGGTTGCGAACATAGAACTGCGATCCGACGGGACACATTATAGGCTCCTGCGAACGGAACTGACCACCGTCGATCATCGTCTGCGAACCGAGCTCGTCATCTGCCTGACGAGTGCGCAACTCGACCTGCGCTACCGCAGCGATCGATGCCAACGCCTCACCGCGAAAACCGAACGTACGCAGACGATAGATATCATCGACCGAAGAGATTTTGCTCGTTGCGTGGCGATCGAAAGCCATTCGGGCATCGTTGGGCGACATTCCGCAACCGTCATCCACGACTTGAATAAGATCGCGGCCCGCATCGCAACAATTAACCGTTACGGTGCTTGCACCTGCGTCGATTGCGTTCTCCATCATCTCCTTAACGATCGACGAGGGTCGATTGACGACCTCGCCCGCTGCGATCTGATTGGCAACGACTTCGGGTAGCAGTTTAATTCGATCAGCCATAGCTCTCTTTTTGTGCGCTTATTTTGTCAATTTACTCGCCTTGATAGTCGTTAGGCACCACGCGAATCGGACGATAGGGATCGAACTCCTCCTCGGTCGGAGTGCTCTGAACAGGGGTATTCTGCTTCGCCAGATCGAACATCTGGGCTACACGCGGAACAACGACAAAGATCACAATCGCCACAACAGCAATAACAATCAACATACGGATCATACCACGTGTCTTACGTTCAGCGGCCTCCTGACGACGTTGCTCGTTACGAGCCTCGCGGCGACGGCGGATATACTCGCCTGCCACATATACATTCTCGCCTTTACCCTCCGCTGCCTGCTCGCCCTTCTCGGCGCGACGCTCACGGAACGCCTCCAAATCGGGATCGTAGTAGCGAGGAGTGTAGTTGAACTTATTGGAGTGTTTCTTAAATGGTGAAAATCCTAACATAACATTTAGCCTTTATTACTTTTTGCCAAATATACGAAATTTTACGCTGCTCTGCACTATGCACCGAACAACATTTACTCCGCTATTGGAAGAAATTCTTCATTCTTTCGAAGATATTCTGATTCTTAACCGGCTCACCGCGCTGGAACGAAGGCTGCTCGGCCAACTTCTCAACAAGCGAACGCTCCTCCTTCGAGAGCTTCGAGGGGATTGTCAAATCGACAACAATCAGAATATCGCCGTGTCCATAACCATTCACATCGGGCAGACCCTTACCGCGCAGACGCAACACCTTACCCGCGTGCGTACCCGGCTCGATCTTGATCTTCACGCGCGAATCGATGGTCGGCACCTCGACATTACCACCCAACAGAGCCATCGTAACGGGGATATTGAGGTTATGAATCAGGTCGTTGCCATCGCGCACAAAATCCTCCGACGGAATCTCCTCGATGATCACCTGCAAGTCGCCATTCACGCCACCGTGGCGTGCTGCATTACCCTTGCCCGAAACATTGAGGCGCATACCCTCGCCCACACCCGCAGGGATGCGGATCTCGACAACCTCCTCGCCACGAACGGTACCCTCGCCGCTACACTTGGTACAAGGATCCGAAATAACCTTACCCTCACCGCCACACGTAGGACAGACACCCTGTGTCTGCATACGGCCGAAGAAGGTGTTTTCTACGCGCGTTACATAGCCCGCACCGTTACACGTGGTACAGGTCTTATAGTCGTTAGCCGTTTTCGCACCCGAACCACCGCACGCATCGCAAGCGATCGTCTTATTGATTTTGAGTTTTTTGGTCGTACCCGATGCAATCTCGGCCAGCGTCAGCTTAACCTTCACACGCAGATCTGTTCCGCGATTGACCGAATGGCCGCGACCACCGCCACCAAAGCCACCGAAACCACCGCCAAAATGGCCGCCAAAGATATCGCCAAACTGCGAGAAGATATCCTCCATCGAGAAGCCGCCGCCAAAGCCACCGCCAAAGCCACCGCCAGCAGCCGAGCCATTCATACCCGCGTGGCCGAACTGGTCGTAGCGCGCACGTTTATCGGGATTCGACAGCACATCGTATGCCTCGGCAGCCTCCTTAAATTTCTCTTCGGCCTCCTTATCGCCCGGGTTCTTGTCGGGATGATATTTGATCGCGGCCTTACGATAGGCCTTCTTGATCTCGTCGGCGTTGGCATTACGCTCGACACCCAACACTTCGTAGTAATCTCGTTTTTCCATTGTATCTCATCAGCCACCCCACAAATGGGCGCGGCACTAAATTTTCATTTTCTTGCTTACTCGGCTACAACTACTTTCGCATAGCGAACAACCTTCTCGCCCAGCTTGTAACCCTTCTGAACAACGTCGATAATCTCGCCAGAACTTTTACCCTCAATGGGAAATCGGGCAACGGCCTCGTGCAGATCAACGTCGAACTCCTTACCGACAGCTTCTATCTCACTCACGCCCTGCTGGCGCATAACCTCGTTAAACTTCTGGGCGATCAGGCGAACACCACCACGCAGTGCCTCCACGTCGTCGCTCTTCTCCATTGCTGCCAGCGCACGATCGACATCATCGACAACAGGCAGCAGAGCCTTAATCACATTCTCGCCACCCGACTCCACGAGCGACATCTTCTCTTTGAGCGTGCGCTTGCGATAGTTATCGAATTCGGCCTGCAAACGCAGGTACTTATCGTGCCAATCGGCCGCCTCGGCCTCGGCCTTTGCCAACGCCTCTGCCGCAGCATCTACCTGCTCGGTTTCAGCCGACTCCTCGCCGCTTTCATCTGCCATTTCGTCAATTGTCGAGGTGTCATCATCTGCCATATTGGCACACGACGCACCCTCGCAATTGGGCTCTACATCGCCCTCTGCAAAGCCCTCATCGGGCTTAACTTCCTCGTTATAAACCTCTTGCTTGCTCATAGTATATTTCGTTTTTATTTTAATTCATTCTTCACTTATATAGTAGCACAAATTGCATACCACACCCATCAACGCGCGCGTTACGCGCGTAAGAATCTGCAAAGTAACGAAAATTTTGCCAAACGACCGAATATTCGCCCGACAATTCGAAATCAACTATGCGATATTGATCTCCACTACCCTATTTCACACAAAAAAAGTCGCCCCAAACGGAGCGACTCTCTATCGTGTAACAATCTTCGTTCAAGCAATTTAGAACGGCAGATCATCTGCATCATCCGCAGGCATTGCGGGAGCAGGAGCCGGCTGCGGTGCAGGCTGCGGAGTGTAGGCTACCTGGGGTGCATATGTAGCCTGCGGCTGACTCTGATAGCCACCCTGCGGCGCGGTCTGCTGACCCTCGCCCTTACGACCCAGCAACTTCAAATCTGCGGCCTGAATCTCGGTCGAAAAACGGCGATTACCCTGCTGATCCTGCCACTCGCGCGTACGCAACGAACCCTCGACATAGATTTGCGAGCCCTTGCGGACATACTTATCGACAACCTCGGCCAAACCTCGCCACAAAGTGATCGTATGCCACTCGGTATGCTCGGTGCTCTCCTGCGTCTGACGATTGAAAATACGCTCGGTAGTAGCCAGACGAACACGTGCAGTTTTAACACCACTTTCGAGGGTGCGAACTTCGGGATCCGCGCCTACATTTCCAACTAATATAACTTTGTTAATCATATGCTTACAATTTAATAAACTTGCGTTTTACAATTGACTCACCTCTTACAACTGACGAATCATCTCGATAAAGAGCGTAGTCATCTTCTCGGCTGCCTTTGCGCCCTGACGCTGCACATCTTCGTGGTCGCCCAGCTCGTCCGAAAGACCGCAGTTGGTGATTACCGACACTCCGAAAACGGGGATCGACATATGGCGTGCAACAATCACTTCGGGAACGGTTGACATACCTGCCGTATCGCCACCAATTGCCTTGAAATAGCGATACTCTGCCTGCGTCTCGAAGGTCGGGCCGGTACCGCCTACATAGACACCATATTGCAATTTGATATTGTGCTCGGCTGCAATATTGGTTGCCTTTGCAATCAGATCCTTATCGTAGCAGTTGTGCATATCGGGGAAGCGGGGACCGAGCTCGGCCATATTCTTACCAATCAGAGGATTAGGCATAAGATTGATATGGTCGGTAATGATCATCAAATCGCCCGTACGGAACGAGGTATTGACACCACCGCTGGCATTCGACACGAACAGCGTACCGATACCGAGCAACTTCATCACGCGAACGGGGAATGTTACCTGCTGCATTGTATAGCCCTCGTAGTAGTGGAAACGGCCCTGCATAGCCACCACGCGCTTACCGCCCAGCAGGCCAAAGATCAAACGGCCCTTATGACCCTCAACGGTCGAAACGGGGAAGTTCGGAATGGTCGAATATTCGATCGAATACTTAACATCAATGCTATCGGCCAGGCCGCCCAGACCTGTACCAAGGATAATACCCACTTCGGGAACGAACTCATCGATCTGCGAGCGAATGAATTCGGCAGTAGCTTTAATTTGTTCTAACATCTTTTTCAAGGTTTAAGAGGAAGTCCGCAGGCGAACTACCTATGAATGTGATACTTATAGGAATGTAGTATAGTTTTGCTCGTAACTGTGGGGGAATCTTATCGGGATTGACCAACTTCACTGCATCCTTCTCGGTGGTAACGATTACACCCCTCTCGCCCGCCGCATTGAGCATCGTTTGCAGATCGCTACGACGATAGACGTGATGGTCATCATAGACCAACTCCTCGATTACGTTGTAATGCTTACGCAGACCTGCAAGGAACGGGTTGGGATTGCCCACGCCTGCCATAGCCACAACATCTGCGCCATATTCGACCGACGCGGGAGCATCTGCCGGAAAGAGAGGCACGGGCGCACCACTCTCGATACCTGTCATATAGAGGCTCTGGTAGGGATATTTCAGGAAGTCCTTTTTAAGCAGTCGGCGCTCGATCGGCGTAAGGTCGTCATTACACTTGGTTACGATGAAGTATTGAGCACGATAGAGCTGCGAAGGGAGATCGCGCAACTGACCTTCGGGAAGGAATTTATCCTCATAAATCGGTCGCGTATAATCGACCATAATGATATTGATCTGCGCCTCGACGTAACGATGCTGGAAACCATCGTCCATAATCACCACCTCCACATCGGGATGCTCCTCGCGCAGACGCTTAATACCGGCAACACGATCCTCGCAAACCACGATCGGGACATCGGGGAATTTCAGTTTGATCATCTTCGGCTCGTCGCCCACCTCGATATAGTGCATATCGGGCTGCACCTCGATATATCCTTTGGTCTTGCGGCCATATCCGCGCGAGATGAGAGCCACCTTGTGCGTCTGGCTCAAATGGCCCACAACCATCTCGGCCATAGGCGTTTTGCCCGTACCGCCGACGGTTATGTTGCCTATGCAGACAATGGGTATATCGAATCGTACGGTCGGGAGAATACCCCAATCGAAAAGACGATGGCGCAACGTGATTGCCATCTTATAAAGCCACGCCAAAGGCGCAAACCAAGGATTCGACTTTGCCATACGATTCACAAATTGTCCAAAGATAGCAAATTATGCAATAGAATCCAAAAAATAAGGCGGTTAATTGACTACGAAGGCGCACTATCAACCCTTAATAGCGACTTAACGACTACTCTGCACCCTCTTGCTCGGCCACTCGCAGGGCCTCCAAAGCGTTGGCACGAGCCTGCTCGATAGCCGCGATCAGGCGATCGGGATCATCGGTCGAGACCAGATAATGTTGTTCGCAATTATCGACAATCATCACCAAATTTGACCACTGCGAAGCATATACGCGCACCCAATCGAGCGTGCGCAGATTTAGATAGTAACCATAATAGCCGAACAGACCGAAACTCGCCATAACGGGCAGCGTCCATCTCATTTCGCGGCGTTCAACGCGCTCGGCCGAGACGACATCGATCAGTTCGATCTCGGTCAGTTCAAGGATACAATGTATCTCGATTCGTGCATCATCGATGCGTATATGGCGCGGTATCGACAAAACGCAGAGCGCAACAATGGCCACCGTAATACTCAAAAACCACGCCGAGATATAGCCGCCGTCATAGAGCAGATAGAGCGCAAAGACCATCGCCACGATCAACGCCAAAAGCAGTGTCGAGATCCAGCGTATTCTGCGACCAAACGAGTATTTGAATATCTGCTCCATTATTCGTCTATTTAGATAATTATTTTTCGTCCCTGCTAATGTTTATCGCTTTTGCAGAAGCACCTCCGCAATACTCAAATCGGTCGGCGTTGTAAGTTTCAGATTATTCGGCTCGCCCTCGTAAAGTGCAACCTTCTCGCCATACATTTCGACCACCGATGCATCATCTGTTGCCTTCGAGCGATCCTCCAAACGCGCTCCGATGGCCGCATAAGCCCTTTTAAGCAGGTCCGAACGGAATATCTGCGGAGTCTGCACCGCGCGCAACAGACTACGATCTACCACGTGCGAACCCTCAGCATCCACCGCACGAATCGAATCGACAACGGGAATTACGGGAATTGCCGATCCGCACTCCGCAGCACACTTCACACCTCGAAGAATCATCTCGCACGACAGCAACGGTCGCACTCCATCGTGAATGGCTATCAGCTCACAATCGTCGCTCAAAGCCGCAATGCCCGATGCAACCGAATCAAAACGGGTCGCACCGCCAAATGCAACGCTATGTTCCACCTTGCACGCCGCCCTTCGGCAACACTCCTGCCACAGCTCTACGTGCACCTTGGGCAACACCACAACTATCTCGGCTTCGGGCAATGCCTCGCGCATACGCTCTACCGTACGCACCAAAACGGGTCGATCAGCAATATTCAAAAACTGCTTTGGCAACGCAGCACCCATACGGCTGCCGCTACCACCTGCAACCACGACTACTCCTACACGCTCCATAGACTTACTTTTTCTCCTCTTTTGCCACCTCGGCAATCGACTCTTCGGTCGGTGCAACGGGCTGTACGGGGATCGAATCGAGCTGAACAATCATATCCTCTACCGCAATCGAATCACCTCGCAACTCGGCCATAATTCGCTCACGAACATACTCAAACGGCTCGATATTCTCCTTCTTGATCGGTTCCGAGGGCTCCGAGGGCACCTTCAATGGGTCAATCGGCGTGCCATTGCGCCACAGGCGGAAATCGAGATGCGGGCCCGTCGATGTACCTGTCGAACCGACATAGCCGATCACATCACCCTGACTCACGCGACTACCCTGCTTGATACCCTTTGCATATCCGCGCAGATGCAGGTAGCCCGACTGCAAATTACCGGCGTGCTTAATTTTCAGCGTATTGCCGCCACCGCCGCCCCAACCTTTGAAGACCACGACACCATCGGCCACCGCCATTACGGGCGTGCCCGACGGCGCAGCATAATCAACGCCCGTATGGGCACGATAGACGCGATGAACGGGATGCAGACGGCGATATGTGAAACGCGACGAGATACGCGAATATTTCAACGGTGCCTTCAACAGAGCTTTGCGCAACGAGTTGCCCTGCTCATCCCAATATTGAATCTTCTCGCCCTGCTTGAAGGGGATTGCATAGTATGACTTTCCGCCTTGAACAAACTCGGCACCCCAAACACGACCTAAACCGACATCAACCGTATCGACCATCTGTCGATCATAGATCACCGTAAAGCGATCGCCCGGCTGAATCGAGAAGAAATCGATCGACCACTGATAAATGTCCTCCATCTCGGCAGCCAACTCATAGGGCAGATTTGCCGCCATAATTGCGCCCCACAGCGACGAGGTGATCGTTACCGTATCGCGCTCGCGGATCGTTGTAACCTCCTTTGCGCCCTCGACAACCGACACCGAGTCCTGCATAAAGTTAAAGACGATATAGTCAATCGCATTCTTCTCGTATGCTAAATGGCGCAGTGTACGCACTCCTGCCGTTGTATCCTCCTCGATAAAGGCGGTATAGGGACGACCTGCACGCACCTTATTCAGCGGCATAATATCCTTCGAGGCGGTATTGAGTTTATCGACCATCTGCGCACTCACACCATAGCCACCCAACAGAGCACCCATCGTCTGACCGTCGCCAATCTCGCCCGTTTCGAGCGTCAGGCTATCAGCCACAATGCCGTAGATAACGATCTTGTGTTCAGGCTCTGCGGGTTGTTCCTCCACAACACCACTCGGACACAAAATCCACGTTACAATAATGAGCACAACTGCCACGACGCCAATCGCCGCAGGCAGATATTTCTTGTATTTTTCGAATAGCTCGGTCATAGTTCTTTTTTGTCTTTTAATCTTACAAAGATAATAATTCGCCACAACAAAAACGAATCTCACCGCCGAAATATTACACCTATTTATTAAAAAGCGCACCGATGCCCTTAATAAAAAAAGTCCGCCCGATCCTTGCGGATCAGGCGGAGCTGTCATTAACCTTAACTATCTAAATATTGTTATCGAAAAATCACATTTTCGACTATTTCTTGCCGTAGGTAGGATCGATCTTGCGATAAGCCAAAACCGATACGAACAACGTACCAATGCAGCAAACCATTACCATCCAGAAGAAGTTAACGTAACCGATAGCCTCCTGAATGTAACCTGCAACTGCACCGGGCAACAACATACTGAGTGCCATAAATGCTGTACAGATTGCGTAGTGCGAAGTCTTGAACTCGCCCTCCGAGAAGTACATCATATAGAGCATATATGCCGTGAAACCGAAACCGTAACCGAACTGCTCGATTGCGATTGCAGTCGAGATAGCCACCAGGTTAGTCGGCTGAGCCATCGACAGATAAACGAAGGTCAAGCAAGGCAGAGTCATACAAGCAGCCATCACCCACAACGACTTCTTCAAGCCCAGACGCGATGCGAAGATACCGCCCAAGATACCACCAACAGTCAGGAAGATCACGCCGATAGTACCATAAGCCAAACCTACGTTAGCAGTCGACATACCCAGACCACCCAGATCACGCGATGCTACCAGGAAGGGCATACAGAGCTTCAACAAGAATGCCTCAGGCAGACGATAGAGCAACATAAATACGATTGCCAGCACTACACCGGGCTTCATAAAGTAGGTCTTGAAAGTACGACCGAACTCCTTGAAGATCGCGCCAACTGTTGCCTTCTCGCCTTTGAGCGACGAAGTATCCGAAGTAGGACGAGGCACAACGAAGGTGTGATACAGAGTTACCAAGCTGAAAATAACAGCCGTAACGAGCATCGTTATTCTCCACGAGTTAGGAATATCGCCGGTATTGGTCTCGATAACACCTGCCAACCATACCAATACGCCCTGACCGAAGATCGATGCCAGACGATAGAAGGTCGAACGGATACCAACGAACTGCGCCTGATCACCCGACGAGAGTGCCAACATATAGAAGCCGTCAGCTGCGATATCGTGCGTTGCCGACGCAAATGCCGTAATCACGAACAGCAACAGCGTAATGGTAAACATACTGATCGGAGTCTGACCCGATGCAATCATCTCAACCTCAGGACGAGGAATGGTCAGCGTAAGCAGAATGAATGCCAACGACATCAGAATCTGCATCGAGATAGTCCACCAACGCTTGGTCTTGAAAATATCTACAAAGGGGCTCCAAAAAGGTTTGAGCGACCAGGGCAGATAGAGCAACGAGGTGAACAGAGCCATCTCGCCATTGGGCACACCCATCTTGGTAAACATCATTACCGAGATGTTATTAACGATGAAGTAGGGAATACCCTGTGCGAAATACAAGGTAGGGATCCACGTCATCGGGCTACCCCAAAATTTCTTTGTTTCGTTCATTTCTATAAATTAAGTTTACAGTTTCGATTAATACTTCTTCTCGATCTTTGCACCACGGAAATAGTGCTCCAAAATCTCGCGATAGTTGTAACCCTTGGCACCCATCACTGCGGCACCAATCTGGCACAGACCTACACCGTGGCCCCAACCTGCACCACGCAAGATGAAACCGCCATCCTCGCGGCGATCAACTACGAATGCCGACGAGTAGAGGTGCGAACGCGAGAAGGCCTTACGAATGATCAACTCCTTACCGATGGTCATCGTACGCTTGGTACCTACAACCTTCAACTTGATCAAGCGGCCCGAAACACCACGCTCAACGGGGATCAGATCGGTTACCGTACCGAAGTCGATACCCAAACGCTCACGGATCAGATCCGACAGACCCTCCTGTGTAAACTCCTCGGTCCAACGATAGAAGTTCTGAGTCTCCTGGTCGTACGAGTTGAGCACCTCCGAGAGAACCTTTGCATCGGTTGTGTTGCAGAATGCCTCAGGCGACGTTGTGATCCACTTGCGAGCCTGCTCCTCAACGGTCAGATCCCACGAAGGATCCTCAACTGCTGCGTCATAAACCTTTGTCAAATAGGGATGAACAACCGGCTCCCAAACATTCTCAAAACGCTCGGCTACACCGCCGCAGCACTTCGAGAAACGTGCGTCGCAGGTCTTACCATTATAAGCAACAACCTCACCGCGAGTCTCGGCAATAGCCTGACGAACGACCTCGGTCGATGCGCGGTTGATACCCTGATAACGCTGGCAGTGGTCATCGGCGCACACGTCGAAGTTGGTGTGATCCTCGCGGTCGAACCAACGAACATACTCATCATCGGTGCGGGTCTCGGTCTTATAATCGGCCTTTGCCTGCTCCAACTCTGCCGACTTCTCGATCTGTGCGATCAACCAGCTACGCGAAATAACCGCGTGAGCCTTCAACAGCTGCAACGACGAAGTTGCGCTCATCTCCGACGAGATTACGCTGAGCAGATAGTCCTCGATATCCAACACATTGATAGCGGTCAGCTTCTCGTCCTCCTCGATGAAGCGCAATGCGCCACGGAACGACTGATTCTCCTTACGCTCCCAGTGGAAGTTGATACCGATAACTACATCCTGCAACTCAAACTCTGCCGTCTCATAATCAACGGGAGTAAATTCCAACGGCAACGATACCTTACGCTCACCTGCTGCGGTAGTCAATACTGCGCCACCCTCGGCAAGTTTCACGGTACCCTGACCCTCGAAACGCTCGCCCGCGCACTCAAATGCACCCTTCAAGCAGAAGCTGATGGTGGGCGAAAACATAATACCTACTGAAAGTTTCATAGGCTAAAACTCTGCTATTTTGTTAGTTAATTCGGCAAACTGCTCATCGGTGAACGACAACTGACCGAACATATCGGCGATTGTCTCCTTCTCGACTTGCAGACGATCGAAATCCTCCTTACGCGGCAGGATCATAATACCGCCAAAATCGACAGCACCGGGGCTGAACACGATCTTTTCGGCCTCGTCCTCCAAGAAGAACTGCGAAGGACGATGCTCACGACGCGGGAATACCGCAACGCGCCACTCGTTCTCGTCCCATACCGTAATAATATTTACCATAGGTTCGGGCTCGCGAACGACAACCTCACCTACTGCTTTCATAACCTTCTCGACGGCCTCGGTCAGCACGTCGCGCTCCTTACCTTCGAGGATCACAACCTTGCGAACGTAGTTGTCGATGGTCTTGATAGTCAGCTTCTCCGACTTGTAGAGAACCTTGTCAGCCTTCTTAATCTCCTCCTCAACGGGCATTACACCGCGATCACCTGCCTGGAAATGGAAGTGGTCAGGAGCCGATGCACCGCACTTGGGACCATTGTAGAAGATTGCCCAATCCGACAGATCGTGAGCCAGATCCAACATCTCACCCATACGCTCGGCGTTCATCATCTGATCGGTATGGCTGCTATCGGGAATAGTCAAGTGCTTCTTGAAGATGGGGAAGGGGTTGATCAAGATCGTATAACGACCATACTCGATACCCTCCTGCTCTGCGGGGCGATTTTCGCCGCACAAGAAACAGCGACGCTCGGCGATGGTTTTCTTATCAACCTTCGCTGCGGTCGAGCGGATACGACCTGCATTGAAGGTGATAGGCATACGGCAAGCATCAAAACGCACTTCGGCGACCTGAACCGAATTCAGGTCGTCGAAGTTACGGCGTGCCATAGGCCACTGTTCCAACTGCGAAGCGAAAAGTTCTTTTACCTTCTGCTGCAACATAGTCTATTAGTTCTTTTTGTTCATACGCTGACGTGCCAAGAACTCGATGGTACGTACGCGATCCTTGAAGAGGTTATTGCTGTTCTCCTTCTCGATCGAGAGGTTACCGTCCGAGTTGTCCTCCCAACGGCGGCACAGGTACAGAGGCTCGTAGATACGGCCGATCTGGTACTTACGCGAGATCGACAGAACAACTGCGTAATCCTCACCGTAGCTGGTGTTAGGCAACTTGATCGAACGAAGCATAGGAGTATAGAATGCACGGGGAGCACCGAAACCGTTGATACGCAGACCATTGTTGCGACCATTGTCGGGAGTCCACTCGCGGTGATCGATGATGCCCGGGGGCAGCATTTCGAGCTGGAAGTTAACGATCTTGTACGAACCGATAACTGCACCACACTTCTGCTCGTAGAATGCATCTACAACCTTCTGCAAGGTGTTCTCGTCGATGTAGAGGTCGTCGCTATCGAGCTGCACTGCGAACTTACCGCAACGAGCATCCATAATAGCGCGGTTCCAGCAACCACCGATACCCAAATCCTCACGTTCGGGGATGATGTGTACCAGACGATCGTCAGCAGTTGCCAACTCCTTCAAAATCTCGGTAGTACCGTCAGTCGAAAGGTTATCAACAACGATCAGGTTGAAGGGGAACGAAGTCTTCTGCATCAAAACCGACTTAACAGCGTCAGCGATGGTGCGAACACGGTTGCGAACGGGGATAATAACCGAAGCCTCAACGGGGAAGTCGCACTCGGTGAAATCGATATCCTCGAACTTGGGCTCCAAGTAAGCACCTGCATCCTTCAAGTACTGGGTACAAGCCTTCTCCATCTCAATCTGAACTGCGCGGTTAGCGGGGTTCACGTAGTCGAACATCTTGTCGCCCGATGCGCGGGTATCCATCTCAACCTCGGTGTAGAGGAACTCTGCCAGACGCATAATCTCGCCCTGCAACGACAGCTTCAAACGAAGGTCGTACATTGCAGCGAACTCGTAATCAACGTCCATAGCCTCAACAGCCTTGCGCAGTTTGTCGCTCTTAACAACCAATACCGAACCGAAGTTGAAGTCGTTACGCAGCGAACCTGCCTGATAATCGATAACGGGGTGAGCAGTAGTCTTACCCTCCTTGCACTCGTAGTAGTTCGAGTAGAGCATAGCTGCATCGGTATCCTCTGCAACCTCTACGAAACGATCCAACGAGTAGTAACCCATCTGCAATGCCAACGGCTTGGTGTAGAACATAGTGTAAGCGGTCTTAACCTCGGCTGCGATCTTGCGCAGGGTCTCGGTCTTGTTCAAATCGCCGGCAACACACACCTCTGCAACGATTGCGTTCTCAGCCAACTGGCCCTTGGTCTTTGCCAGCTCGGCCTCAGGACCGTTGGCGATAAAGCAGGTAATCAATTTTTCCATAATGTTTTTAATGGTTTTGTTGGGGGCGGGCTTTATTGACTCGCCCCCGTTGGTTAATATTTAATTAGTCTATCAATTATTTCGAATTTGTTTCGAGTTACTACTTAACGAGGAACTTCATAATGCCGTCCATTACACGAACACGATCCTGCTCGCCAATGATCGACTCGAAGGGGAAGCCCAGAACCAGAATACGCTGATCACCCTCGTAAGCGACACCAGCATTCATACTGGTATCCGAGTAGCGATACAGACGCATACCCTTCTTATCGGTGGGCTCCAATGCATCGGGAGCCTCAACACGATACTGCGCACGGCCCTCCTGTGTCATAAAGCTACACGAAGGCAGAGCGAAGCCGTTGCGATCGGCATCAACCGACATTACAACGCCCGTCTGGCTCGAATGGTTGTTGCGCTGCTGATAGTGCAGAACCTCCTTCATAAACTTCTGTACCTCCTTATCGTTCTCAATCACAGCGTCGCTACCAACGTATGCGCCGGTGATCATCAGAGGAACACGCAGATCCTGCAAAGTGCGCAATGCAGCCATCATTTCAGGGGTATATACCGCGAAGTCAGGCTTCAACTCCTTATTATAAAGGTGTGAAGTCTTCTGCTCACCCATAATCAGATCGACTGCTGCATAGGGTGCTGCATTGAAGTTGGGATTCTCAAATGCTGCGCGGCTTGCCGAAACGAAACCGCGACCGGCACCGGCCAGAGCCTCACCGTGAACGGTTGTAAAGTTGAACTTGTTACCGGCAACAACCACATTGAAGCCCTCCGAGCCACTTGCACCCCAACCCGGACAGTCGTCATCGAGCCAATCGTTTGCGCGGTAGTAGTCGTAAGGCTTACCTACCCAATAAGTATTGATATTGTCGGCAACACCTTCGTCTTCCCACCAAGCAACACCTGCCATCTCGCCTGCGTCGAAGAACAAGGGAGCAGCAACGCGGGTAAAGCCATTGACAATCAGCACGGGACGCTGACCCTCATAGAGGCACGCGGTCATCTCCTCCGAGGGGAAGCTCTCGCCACCCTCATTCACTGCTGCTACACGGAACGAGTACTGAACGCCCCACTCAGGAAGTTCGAAATCGTACGAAGTGCCATTTACAACCACGCCATTGTCGAAACCTGCATCACCACGACGGGTATATACGCGATACGATTTCGCCACTGCGGTCGGTTCCAGAGGATCAACCTGCTCGGCCCAAGTAAGGCGTACCTTGCGGCCGCTAACGGGAGTTACAGCAAACTCAACGGGAGCCAAAGGCTGGATAACGCAATCGCCACCATTGAGGAAACGCACCATACCCTTGTAGATCGCACGGCTTACGGTGAAGCGGAAGCGAGGATCGAGGTGGTAGCGGTTATCGGCCAGATTCTGGTGCGACAACAACTCCAACAACATACAGGGAACATCGGGCTTCCAAGCCTCGTGGTATGCAGCGTCGCGCAGCTCGCGGCGAGGCCAATTGGGCTCGTGCAGAGCGCGAACGTCATCGCAAATCTGGGTCTGAACAGCATCTGCCAAATCGCGGCTCAACATTTTCGGACGACCGTCGGTGAAGTTGCTCATACGGTTCTGCGCCTCGGTGTAGGTGCTGTAAATCATCAAGGTACCAACGATGGTCGAGTCCTTCGTAGTACCTGCATCGGTATGGAAAGCGAACGACAGATCAATCGGAATATTCATCTGGTCCTTCATATGATTTACCCAGAACGAACGCGAACGATAGTCGTCGTTATAGTCATTCTTAAAGCCCGAAGGCGAATAGATGCTGTCGGGAAGACCTGCTGCCTGCAAGTAGTAGCGCGAACCCTCGGCGAATGCAACTGCTCCGCTCAACATATTGTCCTTACCACGTGCTACGCGACCCCAGCCGCCACCGAAACGAACTGCGTCGGTCGAAACAATTGCACCTGCGGGGCAGTTCTCCGATGCGCGAACGGTCACCGAGCCGAGTTCAGCATTCTGGCCCTTTGCGAATTTGAAGGTGCCCAGATAGTACCAAGTGCGACCGTCGGCCTTCTGATCCACCTCGAAGCGGGTTACACCGCCCGTATGGCGAACTTCGTAGATAGCCTTACCGGCCTTCTCGCCCTCATTGCCCCACGATACATATACGGGATAGTCGCCTGCCTGCTGGAATACGGGAGTATAAACAGCCGAGTTCTTCGCACTGCGGTTATCGGCCTTGAAACGCAGATAGGTACCCATACGGAAGGGGTTCTCATCGTTATAGATGATAGTCTTGTGCAGATAGCCATTCTCAACAGCCTCCCACTTACCCTTACGGCGCAAGAGCTTACTATTGGCATTATCGTTATCAACAACTGCGAACAGACCATAAGGATCACGCTCACGAGGCATATAAACCTCTGCACCTGCATTCTCCAACATCGGAGCGAGGTAAGCGTTGATATAGCCGGTCGAAGAGATATCCTCAACGGTCGAGTGGCAACGAGCACGCTGGAACTCCCAGCGGTTCAGGCTCGGCTCATAGAACCAGCCGTGGCTTGCCCAAGTTGCGATCGAACGACCGCTCAAACCCTTCTCATAGGTGGGGCGATCGAGTTTGCGAATGATCTGATCGTGTGCCTCGACCTTACCGCGAGTAACGTCGGTAATGAAATCGGCCAGCGGACGCTCGAAAACGGTCAGATCCATCGGCATCTGTGCGTAATCCGCGCCTAACGAATCGCGCAATTCGGTCTCGATAGCGGTGATGGTCTCCGCGAAAACGGGTGCTTTCTGTACGCCTTGATTGAGCTCTACGACCAGACGGCCATCAACGACCGAGGCCTCATCAACGCTGAAAGTTGAGAACTTTGCATTTTGCAACACCTTATCGGTTGCAGGTTGATTTGGTTGTGCGGCAGCGAGTTGCATAACAAAAGCCGCCGACAACAGCAGGAGTGTTTTTCTCATTGTGTTTATCGGTTTCTATTGGTTATCATCAAGTTAGTCATCAAATAGGTCGCGTAAAGGCACAATTTGACAATTCAAATATATAACTTTTTCCCCAAATATCAATGAGTTCTACAAATAAATTAAATAAATAATAAATTTTGTGTGATTTTCAGCAAAATTGATTATATTTGTCATTCGAAAGAAATTACAATCAAAATAATAACCTTCAAAAACTACCATTGCAATTATGTACATTATTGCTGATAGCGGCTCGACCAAAACCCAATGGTGTGTTGTCGATGCACAGGGAGGAGCAACCTCCTACTATACCTCTGGTATCAACTCTGTAATGATGACCAGCGAACAGATTAAAGCAGTCCTCACCGACGAATACACCGGTCCCAAAGAGGGTGTAGAGGCAGTCTATTTCTATGGCGCAGGTTGTGGTCCTTCGTTCCCCGAAGCTACCGCTACCCTCTCGGCTGCCGTAACCGAATTCTTCGGCTGCGACAAGATCGAGGCAACCAGCGACCTCGTTGCTTCGGCTCGCGCCGTATGCGGCCACGAGCCCGGTATCGCTTGTATCCTCGGTACAGGTGCTAACTCGTGCTACTACGACGGTAAGGAGATCGTGAAGAACGTTCGTCCCCTCGGCTTCATCCTCGGCGACGAAGGCAGTGGTGCCGTAATGGGCAAGAAACTGCTCGCCGACGTACTCAAAGGTCTCTTCCCCGAAGACCTCACAAAGCTCTTCTACGAGGACTATCCTTACGAGTATATCGACTTCATTACCAACGTATATCGTAAGCCTATGCCCCAGCCCAACCGCTTTATGGCAAGTATGACACGCTTCCTCTCGAAGCACATCGATCGTCCTGAGTGCGTGAAGATCGTTGAGCAGTCGTTCACCGAGTTCGTTGAGCGTAACGTATTGCAGTACGAGCAGGCAAAGGAGTGTCCCGTTTCGTTCGTAGGTAGCATCGCTTACTACTTCCGTCCTCAGTTGGAGAAGGTGCTGAACGCTTACGGTTTGAAGATCGGCAACATCTCGCAGGTTCCTATGGAGGGTCTGGTTGAGTACCACAAGAACGCTAAATAATCATCAAAAAAACAATAGAACAAAATTATGGCAGAATTTATCAAAGTTACCGAGCAGTCGTCGCTCTACGACAACCTCGAACAGATGAGCGTTACCGACCTGCTCACCAACCTTAACAACGAAGACCAGAAAGTGGCTGTTGCCGTTCGCGAGTCGATCCCCGTAATGGCCGAGTTGGTCGAGAAGATCGTCGAGCGTATGGAGAAGGGCGGTCGCGTATTCTACATCGGCGCAGGTACCAGCGGTCGTCTGGGCGTGCTCGATGCATCGGAGCTGCCTCCCACCTATGGCGTTTCGCCCGACCTGGTTATCGGTCTGATCGCTGGTGGCGACAAGGCTCTGCGCAGCGCAGTTGAGTCGGCTGAGGACGATGCTCACAAGGCTTGGAATGAGTTGAAGGAGTTTGGCGTTAATGAGCTCGACACCCTGATCGGTATCGCTGCTTCGGGTACTACTCCCTATGTTATCGGTGGTCTGCGCGACGCTCGCGAGAATGGTCTGCTGACCGGCTCAATCACCTGCAACCCCGGCTCGCCCGTTGCCGCAGAGGCAGAGTATGCAATGGAGGCTGTTGTAGGTCCTGAGTTCGTAACCGGTTCGACCCGTATGAAGTCGGGTACGGCACAGAAACTGATGCTCAATATGTTGAGTACTTCGATTATGATCCGTATGGGGCGCGTTAAGGGCAATCGTATGGTTAATATGCAGCTCACCAACGCAAAGTTGTGGGATCGCGGTACCCGTATGATTATGAACTCGACCGATCTGTCGTACGACGATGCACACGCATTGCTCGAAAAGCACGGCTCGGTAAAGGAGGCTTTGGCTGCTTACAACGCAGAGAAGTAATTTTAGGTTCGCCTGACAATGAACGCCGCACCTCAATTTGGGGTGCGGTTTTTTATTATTCAAAAAGCAAAATTCAAGATTCAAAATTATTGGCAAAAACTTTGTTTTCGCCACACCTTTGCGGGCTCGCCCTTTGGGCGACCGCCCCAGCCCGCAAAGGTGCGCCTTCATTGTCAGTAAAGTCAATAATTGCAAACAAAAAGGTCGCCCTGAAAGGCGACCTTAATCATATACGTTTCAAATAGTTACTTCAAAATTTTCTTCAAAGTCTGGTTGACGATTTGGCGGGTGGCAGTGGTGGTTGCCGATTGAGCAGCCTTGCCCAAAATCGACTTACCACTCGACTTCGAGCCGCCCGTAATCGACTTTGCCAGCGAGGTGCTCACGCTACGAATAAAGCTCGTCGCCGCAGCACCAACCAACGTGCCGAGCAGTCCGCGACCTACGCCGCTACGCTCCTTCTTGGCACGCTCCTTCTCCTCCAATGCCGCACGTTTTGCCTCCTCTTCGGCCGCCGCAGCCTCTGCCGCTGCTTTCTCGGCAGCTACATTCTGCTCATTCAGCACCTCATAGGCACTCACACGATCAACCGCCATATCGTAGGCACGGATTCCGACAGGTGCCGACGCCATCAACACGCGACGCTGATCGTCGGTAATAGCACCGATCTGGCTCAACGGGAAGAGTATCTTTGCACGCTCGACCATCGAGGGCGCACCCTTCGTATCGAGGAACGAAACCAACGCCTCGCCCGTACCGAGCTCCATAATCGCCTGCTCGGTCGAGAACGACGGATTGGCGCGGAAGGTCTGTGCAGCCGAGCGAACAGCCTTCTGATCCTTCGGCGTAAATGCTCGCAGAGCGTGCTGGATACGGTTACCCAACTGACCGAGAATCTCCTCTGGAATATCGGTCGGCGACTGGGTTACGAAATAGACACCCACACCCTTCGAACGGATCAAACGAACCACCTGCTCGATCTTATCGACCAGTGCCTTCGACGTGCCGTCGAACAACATATGCGCCTCATCGAAGAAGAATACCAACTTCGGCAGTTCGGCATCACCCACCTCAGGCAGATTCTCATACAACTCCGACAGCAACCACAGCAGGAAGGTCGAATAGAGTTTGGGGTTGAGCATAAGTTTGTCTGCCGCCAGCACATTCATCACACC
>JAZUPN010000068.1:0-4224 GCA_045605245.1 Alistipes sp.
CGGGACATATGGGATTCATCGAGGAGGCACAATTGTGCGCCGATACAATCATTAATTTTGCACGTTGATTATGAGCGAGATAACTATCGAAATTTTGCGTTCGGTATCAGATGCCGACACCGAGCAGATAGCCGCATTGGTGGCTCAACTGACCACAAAAGAGGTCGTTCCGTCGCGCTTCTCGGAGGTGGCTCGCTCGACCGATGCAACGCTCTTTGCGGCTCGCCGCGAAGGTCGTATCGTTGGGGTGTTGGTCTTGGCACTCTACCCCACCCTGACGGGTCGCAAAGCGTGGATTGAGGATGTGGTTGTAGATAGTTCGGAGCGCGGTACGGGCATCGGTCGCGCACTTGTCGAGAGGGCCATTTCGGAGGCTTCGGCACGCGGAGCCGCGACAATCGACCTCACGTCGAACCCCTCGCGCCGAGCTGCACATAAGCTCTACCTTGCGTGCGGTTTCGAGAAACGCACCACCACACCCTTCCGCTTGAAACGATAATTTTAGCCACAGCGAGGGCTTTTTATCGCATTTTTCACTATATTTGTAAATTGGTTTAGTTGAAATAAATTTTATAATCACAATTATAATATGGCAATCATTAGAAAAGTTCGTGGCTACGAGCCCGAAATTGGCGAAAATACATTCTTGGCGGAGACCGCTACGATCATCGGCAACTGCAAAATTGGCAAGGGTTGCTCGATCTGGTATGGCGCAGTGCTGCGCGGCGACGTGAACGCTATTACCATCGGCGACCGCACAAATATTCAGGACGGCGCAGTGATCCACACCCTCTTCGACGGCTCGAAGAACCCCTCGCAGGCACACATCGGCAACGACGTATCGGTGGGCCACAACGCAACGATTCACGGCGCGACCATCGGCGACAGCTGTCTGATCGGTATGGGCGCAACCGTTTTGGACAATGCCGTAGTTCCGTCGGGTTGTATCATCGCCGCAAATGCGCTGGTGCTCTCGAACTCGAAGCTCGAACCCAACAGTGTCTATGCAGGCGTACCCGCAAAGAAGGTAAAGGAGATCACCCCCGAACAGCGTAAAGAGATTGTCGAGCGCACCGCACGCGACTATATGCTCTACGCAAGCTGGTACACCGAAGAGTAACCGCGCTATGCAGGAGAAAAAGCCATCGTTCATCGAAACGTATATCATTACGATTGCCGTAATGATGATGGCACTCTGTACGGGTTTGCTACTATACGGGATACTCTCATAGAGAGTGATATATACCCAAAATAGAGCGAGCCGAATCCAAATCAACAAAACCGAAACGCTATGATCAAATATACGCCCAAAAGCCGCATTATATGGAGCAATATTTTGCTCTCGATAGCCGTCAGTCTGTTGATCAACTTCTCGTATCTGCTGGTGCTTTTCGAGTCGCATTCAAGCGATAAGGATCGCCCTCAATGGGTCGAAGAGTATGATGCACGCACCGTTGAACTGCCGACCGAAGGCACACTGCATATTATGCCCGATGGCTACGCCTATTTGATTATGGACGAGGGGAGTCCGATTGACTCGATATATGTCAATTCGGGCCGCATTTGGCGATACAAACTCAATGAGGGCGACCGTATGAAGGTTACGGCACTCGAACCCGAAGTTGAAGGGGCACACTACTCACTATTTACAATCTCGAAGCTCAACGGTCAGGAGTTCGACTACACCTCGCGTTTCGACAAGCCCAAAACCGATTCTCGAACGGCTCTGCAAATTATCTGCTATGCACTGCTTATGTTCGTCGTGCTCTCGATCGTAACACGCAGCACCACCCGCAAAGGCTCGCTGTGGCGTCGATATTTTGTACCCTATTCGCTCAGCCTGCTGATTGTAGTGGCATTCTTCTTTGCGGCTCCCGTACTCGGCATTAAGGCCGACGTTCCGCGCGGTGCGATGGATATTGTATTGATGCTTAAATGTCTGTTCGTCTATGTCGTTGCGGCTCTCTATGCCCGCATCTACGACCTGCTCTACCAGCGTCAGCGTATGGAGATCAAAAACGCACAGCTCAAAACCGAGAACCTCTCGACACGTTATAGCGCGTTGATGAGCCAGATCAGCCCGCACTTCTTGTTCAATTCGCTCAATTCGCTCTCGATGTTGGTACGCGAGAAGCTCAACGATAAGGCTCTGACCTATATCGAGCGTCTATCGTATGTCTTCCGATATATCATCCAGAATGGGCAGAATACCCTCTCGACCGTATCCGACGAGTTGCAGTTTATCGATGCCTATCGCTACCTTTTGGAGGTGCGCTATGCCGATAAACTCTTCTTCGAGATCGACATCGATCCCGCATACCAAGAGCGTAAAATACCCTCGCTGGCATTGCAGCCGCTGATTGAAAATGCAGTTAAACACAACTCGATAACTCGCTCGAATCCTCTGACCATCACGATTCGCACCGAGAAGGGGACCATCGTCATTTCAAATCCCATTATTCCGAAGATCGAATCAGAGGTAAGCACCGGTATCGGCTTGCAGAATCTCTCTTCGCGCTGGCAGATGATTACCGGACAGAATATCGAGGTGATCCGCACCGAAAAAGAGTTTATCGTGCGCCTGCCCCTTTCAGACGAGAATAGCATCGAGTAAAACCAAACATCGCCCAACCAAATGAAGACACTGATTATAGAGGACGAGACCGCTGCTGCGGTCAATCTACGCGCACTTTTAAGCGAGGTTGATTCCTCGATCGAGGTTATTGAGGTACTCGAAAGTATTGGCGAGAGCGTCGATTATCTGCAATCGAATCCGATGCCTGAGTTGATCTTTATGGATATACATCTGGCCGACGGAGAGTCGTTTCGCATCTTCAACCACGTCGATATCACCTGCCCGATTATCTTCACGACAGCATACGATCAATACGCCCTCGAAGCCTTCAAGGTCAATAGTATCGACTACCTCTTGAAGCCCATTTCGCCTGACGATCTGCATCGCGCAATGGACAAGTTGCACCGCCTGTCTGCCCCCGAACGCAGCTCGATGATCGAGCGCACGAGCGCAATGGTTGCCGAGCAACATCAAGCACAGCAGAATATATTCTTGGTGCAGGTCCGCGACCGCATACGCCCTCTGAATGCCGAGGAGGTAGCCTTCTTCTATACTGCTGATGAGCGCGTTACGGCTCACACCTTTGCGGGCGAAGTTTTAACGATAGACCGCACATTGGAGGCTCTCTCGAATTCGCTCCCCGAAGCAGATTTCTATCGAGCCAATCGTCAATTTATCATCTCGCGCAAAGCGCTGAACGATATTTCGGTGTGGTTCGGCAGTCGTTTGGCACTCAATTTGAGTGTCAGCACCCCCGAACGCATCGTCATCTCGAAAGCGCGAGTGCCGAAATTCAAAAAGTGGCTCACCGGAGGCGAGTAGCCGTCTGACGACAATCCGCACCTCCCTCTCACTGCTGCAAAATTTGCGATTCTACGTGTCGAAGCGTTCAATGTTACAACGGATTTACCTTTAACAATTAAACGCTTTATGAGATTATTTTGCCCTATTTCGCTGCTCGCAGCAGCACTCTTGACCATTGGTGTCAATTCATCTTACGCCCACAAAAGCGACACACACCATCGCCACGACTCGATGCACCGCGAACGCCACACCGAGCACCTCGAAAAACGAGGCGACGAGATGGCTAAACGTCTCTCCCTGACCGATGTTCAGCGCAAAGCTCTGCACGAGCTGAACAAGCAGCGCGCCGAGGCCTTCCACCTTGCCCGCCACGACTCTTCGCTCAATGCAGCCCAGCGACAAGCTCAATTCGACGAGGTCGATTCGCTCTATCGCACAAAATTGAAGAGCATCCTCACACCGCAACAATATGAGCAATGGCAGGCCGAATACAATAGCGCAGTAATGCCTCGCGGCAAGAATGCCCGCCACGACAAACGCTACAAACATTCGGCCGAGGTCTGTTGCAAAGGTCAATGTTCGACAAAAGATTCGACCAATAAAAAGCGATAACACTCGCCCCATCATAACGAGCGAGGCCGCCCTTTATCGGGGCGGCCTCGCTTATTTAGCTTTTTCGTTGTTGTCGATTATTTATACTCCAGAACGCGGAAGCTATAATCGAAATCAACATTTACGAACAACATACCACGCTGGGTCTCAACCTCGCCGGTCTGCGAATCAACCATATCGCAACGGCCGAAATTACGTTTGGGCGAGAAGTCGCGAGTGTAGTCGAGGTTTGC
>JAZUPN010000069.1:0-3860 GCA_045605245.1 Alistipes sp.
AACTCGCCACCACCGACGTTGGTTGCCATCTTGAAGAATACGTTACCCGACTCGATGTTGGGGAAGAGCATACAGTCAACCTCACCAGCGATTGCCGAGCCCTTAACCTTCTTGTGCTCAGCGATGTGCTTGTACATTGCAACGTCCAGCGACAGAGGACCGTCAACCTGAATGTTGCCCAACTGACCGCGATCGCCCATCTTTGCCAACAATGCAGCCTCGGTTGATGAGATTACGGTAGGCAGCAACTGCTCGCTTGCCGAAATAACGGCTACCTTCGGGCATTTGATGCCGATTGCATTAGCAACCTGTGCCATAAACTTAATCTGCTGCTGCTTCTGCTTGAAGTCGGGCAGGGGAATAATTGCAACGTCCGAGATGGTGAGCAGACGAGGATAGTTCGGCAGATCAACAACGGTTACGTGGGTCAAAATGCCCTTGGGGGGAACCAAACCGTACTCCTTGTTGAGAATAGCTTTCATATACTTATCGGTCGAAAGCAGACCCTTCATCAGTACGTCGCCTTCGCCCTCGGCAATCATCTTTACTGCGATGTTAGCCGCTTTTACGTCGTTGCCTTCGTCAATAATGGTGAACTTGTTTACGTCAATACCCTCGGCAGCGCATACCTTCTCGATCTCCTCGCGGCTACCTACGAGAGTTGCATCTACCAATTCATTTTCGATAGCGTCGTTTACAGCCTCGATAGTGTGCGAATCCTGACCGTAAGCTACGATCAAACGTTTGCGACCGCGCGCTTTGGCAGCGGTTACGACATCTTCCAAATGTCTAATTTCCATAGTATTCAATAGATTTTACTAATGTTTTACAAATTCTTAACGATCGAATAAGTATCCGAAGCGATTACCAACTCCTCGTTGGTCTCGGCAACAACAGCCTTCACACGCGAATTGGGTTTCGAAAGCACCTTGCTCTGGCCACGAACGCCCTTGTTTGCTTCGTAATCAAACTCCAAGCCAAGGAACTCCATATCCTTGCAAACGTACTCGCGCAGGTCGTCCGAGTTCTCGCCGACACCGCCCGTGAATACTACCAGATCCAAACCGCCCATCTCGGCAGCGTATGCACCTACATAGCTCCTTACACGGTTGTAATAGAGATCACGGCCGTCGATAGCGATTTGTACGCCTGCCTCATAAGCCTGATCGATATCGCGCATATCGCTCGAAATTCCGGTCAGACCCTGAATACCCGACTTCTTGTTGATGAATGCATCCATCTCATCGTAGGTCATATTCTCGTTACGAGCGATGTGAATCAACGCGCAGGGGTCAATCTGACCCGAACGGGTACCCATACACAGACCGTCTGCGGGGGTGAAGCCCATCGATGTATTGAATGACTTACCGAACTTAACGGCAGTAATCGAAGCACCGTTGCCAACGTGGCAGGTTACGATACGCGATTTCTCAACGTCAAGACCAACCATTTCGGCTGCAATCTTTGCAACGTACTTGTGGCTGGTGCCGTGGAAGCCATACTTGCGGATCTTCTCCTCGGTGTAGTACTTATAGGGAATAGCGTAGAGATAGTTGTGTGCGGGAATAGTCTGGTGGAAAGCGGTGTCGAAAGTGAAGACCTGCGGAACATTGGGCAGAATCTCGGCCATCGACAGCGCACCCTGCAAGTTTGCGGGGTTGTGCAGCGGAGCCATCTTGATACAGTCGCGTACCTTTTCGATTGCATCGGGAGTAACCAATGCGCTACCGTTGAAGTGCTCGCCACCGTGAGCTACGCGATGACCAACGGCGTTGATCTCATCGTATGAACTGATAACGCCGTGAACGGGATCAATCAACGCTTTGAGGATCAGGTCGATACCTACGTTGTGGTCAGCGATGGGCTGGTGGAGTTCGAGGGGCTCTTTGCCTACGGGTTTGTGTTTCAGGTCGCCTTCTGCCTGACCGATACGATCGACCAGACCTTTGGCCAACAATTTGTGATTTGCATCGTTCATATCGATCACCTGATATTTGATCGACGAACTACCGCAATTCAATACGAGAATGTTCATTGTTTTTTTGAGATTTTATTTTGTTAATTTTTTGAGTCCATTATTCGGCACACAAATATAAACAATTTTTCGATCTTTATGCCACTTGTGATTAAGAAAAACATCCGATTTCGGAAGATTCGGTAATAATTTCACCCCTTTCGAATATTTTTTTGAGTTATGATCGCGCTTTTTTGAGCAGATAGGGTTGTGGAATGTCGTCGTGAGCAGGGTGGCGCGACCGCGCGTAATGTGTGCGCGTGTTGGACTGTCGGTCGATTTTTGTCGAAAAGTTCTTGCACGAACGAATAAAAAGTTTTACCTTTGCCTGTTAAACTATATTTAGACATTGTCTAACCGATGTAACCTGATCACACTTAAACCTTTATTGAAGTATGGATACCAAAGTTTCCAACCAGTCTGTTCCCGTGGAACAAGTCAGCAATGCTGAAGATGTGCAGAATGTAACTACCACCCAGCAGCCCGTTGAGGTTGCCGTAAGTAATGACGCAGAGGAGCCCGCTGTGGCCGAGAGCGTAGATTTTTCAGACGAGGAGGCTCAACTCGCTGCCGATAATGCCGGTATCGATTTGGGTGAAGCCACTCCCGAAGAGGAGGCAGCCGCGGTGCAGACCGAGGTTTGTATAGCCACCGATGAGCAGTCGTTGGCAAGCAAGAGCAAGGCAGAGCTCGTCGAGTTGTTCGCACAATTGTTGGAAACAAAGCCTGTGCAGAGCCTTCGTGGCGATGCCGAGGCTATCAAAATATCATTCTATAAACTTCGTCGTGCAGAGGTTGATGCACAGCGTAAGGAGTTTATCGAAGCGGGCGGTAAGGAGGAAGAATTTACCCCTGCGGTCGATGGCGATGAGGTAACACTCAAAGAGCTGTTCGCTCGTTATCGCAAAATGCGTGATGAGTTTGTTGCAGGCTTGGAGCAGGCCAAAGAGGAGAATTTGAAGATTAAGCTGACAATTATCGAGGAGTTGAAGGAGTTGGTTAATAGCGATGAAACGCTGAACCATACGTTCAACAAATTCCGCGAACTGCAGCAGCGTTGGAAGGAGACGGGCCCCGTTCCGCAGGCCAATGTGAAGGATACGTGGGAGACCTACAATCTTCACGTTGAGAATTTCTACAACTTCATCAAGATCAATAAGGAGTTGCGTGATCTGGATTTGAAGAAGAATTATGAGGCAAAGATTTCGCTCTGCGAGCAGGCCGAATCGCTGGTTTTGGAGCCTTCGGTAGTGTCGGCTTTCCGCAAGTTGCAGAAACTGCACGACGAGTGGCGCGAGACAGGCCCCGTAGCAAACGAATACAAGGAGCCGCTGTGGGAGCGTTTCAAGCAGGCAAGTTCGCGTATCAATAAGCAGCACCAGGAGTATTTCGAGACTTTGAAAGGCGAGCAGCAGAAGAATCTCGAAATGAAAACGGAACTCTGCGTTAAGGCCGAAGAGTTGGCCGAGCAGATGCTCACTTCGCGTAAGGAGTGGAACAAGGCTAATGATCGTTTGTTGGAGATTCAGAAGGTTTGGAAGACTATCGGTTTTGCTCCGAAGAAGGATAATACCCGCATCTATGAGCGTTTCCGCAACGCTTGCGATCGTTTCTTCGCATTGAAGCGCGATTACTATGCACAGCTGAAAACCGAGATGGATCACAACCTCCAACTCAAAAATGAGATTTGCGAGGCTGCCGAGGCGATTATGGATAGCGAGGATTGGAAGAAGACCTCTGACGAACTGATCGCTTTACAGAAGCGTTGGAAGGAGATCGGTACCGTATCGCGTCGCCATTCGGATGCTGTATGGAAGCGTTTCCGCGCTGCTTGCGACCACTTCTT
>JAZUPN010000070.1:0-3220 GCA_045605245.1 Alistipes sp.
TTGAACTCGGCAAATACCGAAAGGAGCGTCTTGCTTGGTGCTTTCACGCCGAGGAACTCATCACGCACCATCTGTGCCGTTACAGCCTCACTCTGCTCGCATAGGCGATAATATATGGTATTGATGCGTGTAACGACGCTGTCGAGGTAGCGGTTGGCTTGCAGGGCCTCGTGGCTATGCCCGATGGCACGACCACTCTTGGCGTCCCAGATTTTCTCTGACACGCGTATTTTAAGGCTGAAACGAGCCTTGGTGCCGTTGATTGTAATGCGAACATAGAGTGGGAGCATCTTTGCCTCGTCGCTTGCCTCCCACTTTGCGTAGAATAGGATTCTGAATGTACTTTTCATCTGACTGTTTTTTAGAAAGTGTAGGCAACTGTCAGTTGAGAAGTTTGCAAGAAGTTGATTTTTCTGCCCCAAATTATCAAAGTGTCCCCTCATTTCGGAGTAAGTGTCCCTTATTTTCACGGTCGATATTCGGAGGGACACTTCGAGGTTCTGGCTATGTCGGGTAGGGGCTCCACGAAGTCGGAGCGATACCGACCGACAACAAATGAAAAACCCTCTGAAACGATGTTTCAAAGGGTTTTGCTTGATTTTGTCCTTAAAACTTTTGGACTTGGAGCGGAAAACGAGACTCGAACTCGCGACCCCAACCTTGGCAAGGTTGTGCTCTACCAACTGAGCTATTTCCGCATTATGTTTTGAACCGCATCACCTTTATCGGTTTTGCGAGTGCAAAGGTAGTAGCTTTTTTTCATTCTCCAAAACTTTTTGCAAAAAAAATACAAAAAAATGCATTTTTTCTGCATAAAACCTGTTTTTCTCCCTTGTGAAGCCGTTTTCGGAGTGATTTTGTCGGTAAAAAGTGTGTCGCGGATGTCGATTCATAGCACTTTTGATGTAACTTTGTGTCGAGAGAAATTGATTTTACAATGGAAAAATTAGATAATAGGGCTACAAAAAAGGACAAACTTTGGACACGCGACTATATTTTTATATGTTCGGCGGCCTTTTTGTTGTCGTTTTCGTTCTTCTTGCTGGTGCCGACGCTGCCGTTTTATCTGCGCGATACGTTCGCAATCGGGCAGTCGATGGTGGGCGTGGTGTTGTCGTGCTACACGATTGCGGTGCTTTGTGTGCGACCGTTTTCGGGATTTATTGCCGATACGTTCCCTCGCAAGAGGGTCTATGTGATCGCTTATTCGTTGTTCGTGGCGACCTTCTTCGGCTATCTGACTATTGCAACTTCGCTGGCTTTGTTTGTCGCGCTGCGCATTTTTCACGGTTTTACGTTTGGTGCGCTTACCACGACGGGAAATACGTTGGTGATCGATATTATGCCCTCGTCGCGTCGAGGTGAGGGTTTGGGATATTATGGTGTGATGGGCAATATGGCGATGGCATTTGGCCCGATGGCGGGTCTGTTCATCATCTCGTCGGGCAACTACGATCTGCTCTTTTGGAGCTCGATCGCTTCGGGCAGTTTGGGATTGTTGTTTGGCTCGTTGGTGCGTGCGCCGCGTAAGGCACCTGCTCTGCAACCCAATCCTGCGGTGTCGATCGATCGATTCTTCTTGGTGGAGGGTATTCCTGCCTGCATAGCCTTCTTTATGTTGGCTATTCCCTATGGTATGACCTCGTCGTATGTGGCTCTCTATGCCGAGCAGTCGGGTATTACGTCGAGTTCGGGTCTTTTCTTTACGGTTATGGCTCTCGGCTTGGTCTCGTCGCGTCTGAATTCGGGTAAGCGTGTCGATCGCGGTCTGGTTACACAGACCATTCGTGCGGGCATTATCGTTGCACTCTTTGGTGTTTTTGGCGAGTCGGTACTTTCGACGGTTGCGGCGTGGAATCAGACGGCGGGATATGTGCTATATTTTGCGTCGGCGTTGCTGATCGGATATGGCTATGGAACTATGTTCCCGGCATATAATACGCTCTTTATCAACCTCGCGCCCAATTCGCGTCGCGCTACGGCCAATGCCACCTACCTGACGGGTTGGGATGTGGGTATCGGTTGCGGAATGTTGCTCGGCGGATGGCTCTCGGAGAGTAGCTTTGCGCTCTGCTATGCCGTTGGTGTTGTGCTGGTTACGCTGGCGTTGATATGGTTCGTGGCGCGTGTAACGCCGCACTTTAATAAGAATAAATTGAGATAAGATATTATGGCTACATCGCTCTTTTCGGATGTGATTTTCGGCCCGATACGTTCGCGACGTTTGGGGCTTTCGCTCGGTGTCAATCTGTTGCCGACGGAGTCAAAATTGTGCAATTTCGACTGCATCTATTGCGAATGCGGATGGAATAGCGGCCATCGCGGTCTGCGCCGTTTCAACGACCGCGAGAGTGTGCGCGAACTGCTTGCGGCGCAGCTCAAAAAGATGGCAGCCGAGGGCACACCGCCCGATGTGATTACATTTGCGGGTAATGGTGAGCCGACGATGCACCCCGAATTTGAGGCGATTATCGACGATACGATTGCTCTGCGCGACGAACTTTGTCCTTCGGCGCGAGTGTCGGTGTTGAGCAATGCTACGATGATCGGTCGTGAGTCGGTGCGTCGTGCGCTGTTGCGTGTCGATAACAATATCCTGAAACTCGATTCGGCCTTTGATGCGACCGTTCAGTTGATGAATAACCCCCAGCAGGCCGATTATACGGTTGAGCGTACGGTGCGCGATATGGAGCGTTTCGAGGGGCGAATGATTTTGCAGACTATGTTCCTGCGCGGCAGAGTGGGGGAGCGACTAATCGACAATACCACCGAGCAAGAGGTGTCGGCGTGGCTTGCGTTGGTTGAGCGTATTAGGCCACAGCGAGTTATGGTCTATACGATCGACCGCGATACTCCGCTTGAAACACTCGAAAAGGTGTCGGTGGAGGAGTTGCGAGAGATTGCAGCGAGGGTTGAAAAACTCGGTATCGAGTGCTCGGTAGCGGGATGATGAAAAAGGCGTTGCTTGCGGCAACGCCTTTTTTGTGTACTATTTAACGATCTTCTTTATAGCTTGATAGATGCCCTCGGTGTCGTAGCCGCAGAGGGCGTAGAGTTGAGCAGGGGTGCCGTGCTCGACAAATTGATCCCCGATACCTAATCGGCGCACCTTCGTCAAATGGCCGTGCTCGGTGAGCCAATTCTCAACCGCACTGCCTGCGCCACCGCGAATAACGCCATCCTCGACCGTAATCACGCGATCGAAACCATTTGCAACCCC
>JAZUPN010000071.1:0-2954 GCA_045605245.1 Alistipes sp.
CATCGAGCAGCACGATCGACTGAAAGTGCAGGCCGCAGAGTTGCAGACCCAGCGTGATAAACTTCAAGCACAGAATAGGGAGCTGACCAATAAACTTGCCGAGGCTGAACGCCGCATCTCGTCGCTCGAATTGAGTGAGGGTCTGGCCGGTAATTCGGCAGATAGAAAACAGGCAAAAGCGCGTGTCAATCGTCTTATGCGGGAGATTGATCGCTGCATCGCCTTGCTGAATAAATAACGAAGAGACTTAAACGAAGATGTCGAAACAATCGATAACGCTGAAAATCGCCGGTAAGCAGTACCCCCTGAGCGTCGATAGCCGCAAGGAGGAGTTGTATCGTTTGGCCGAGCGCGAACTCAATGATCGATTTAGCCGCATTGAGAAGGCTAAATTCAAGGATTTCAAGCGCGAAGACTGCTTGGCTCTGGCTGCTTTGCAGATCAGTTTCGACTTTATTGAGACCCGCCTCAGCCGCTCGCTCGGAGATGAGCAGGTGGAGCAGTTGGCCGAACTTGATACAAAGTTGGATCAATATTTGAATCAACTCGACTAACGAATCCGATGCCGATAAGTTGTGCGCGCTCGAAGCGTGCATAGTTGCGGCAAGAGAGTTGAGGTTATATATTTTAGGGCGTAATGTGTTGAGAATAAACACTAAAAGCCCGAACGTTCTTTGAACATACAGACTTGGAATTATCCCGCATAGATTCCTTATAAGCTTTGCGAAACTGAACACTTTTTACATTGAGGATAACTCGACCCTTCAAAAACAGGCCTTAACCACCTTCGGTGGTGTATCCGAGGATACCGTTGGACGTTTGCGATCGACAATGTCGGAGCCCTCACACCTGACTTATCTACAGCAGATTCGTCAAACAAGATTAGGAATCTCTATGCGGGTTTTTTATTTGATAATTTTGACAACAAACTATAAAACAAATACTTAAACCACAAAACAGACAAAATAACAATGAGCACAAGTATCGTAATACTGATCGCCGCTCTGGCTGCTGTGGCTGCCGTAGGTTGTTATATTCTGGTAACCAACTTCGTTACCAAGAATACAATCCGCGCGCGCCGCGAGGCCGCTATCAAAGAGGCAGAAGCAGAGGGTGAGATGATAAAGAAGGAGAAGATCCTCCAAGCAAAAGAGAAATTCATTCAGCTCAAAAGCGACTACGACCGCCAGGTCAATGACCGCAACGCTAAACTCAAAGAGCGTGAGCAGGCTATCCGCCAGAATGAGAACGCGATCAAAGATCAGCAGAAGGATCTCGATCGCAAACATACAGAGGCTAACCGCCTGAAAGAACAGCTTGAAAATCAACTCTCTACACTCGACCGCAAGAAGGAGGAGGTAGAGCGTATGATGCGCGAGCAGAATGCTCGTTTGGAGCAGATCAGCGGTATGAGCAGCGAGGAGGCAAAGAATATTCTCATCGAGAATATGAAGGCCGAGGCAAAAGCCGATGCGATGACCTACATCAACGAGACCATCGAAGAGGCAAAGATGAGTGCGAATAAGGAGGCTAAACGCATTGTCGTTCAGACGATTCAGCGTGTGGCAACCGAGACCGCGATTGAGAATTCGGTAACCGTTTTCAATATCGATAGCGACGAGGTTAAGGGTCGCATCATTGGTCGTGAGGGCCGCAATATCCGCGCTTTGGAGGCCGCTACGGGCATCGAGATCATTGTCGATGATACCCCGGAGGCAATCATCCTTTCGGGCTTCGATCCCGTTCGTCGCGAGATCGCGCGATTGGCTCTGCATCAGTTGGTTACCGACGGCCGTATCCACCCCGCACGTATCGAGGAGGTTGTGGCAAAAGTTCAAAAGCAAATCGAGGAGGAGATCATCGAGGTTGGTAAGCGCACCACGATCGATCTGGGTATCCACGGCCTGCATCCCGAACTGATCCGCTTGATCGGTAAGATGAAATATCGTTCGTCGTATGGTCAGAATCTGTTGCAGCACTCGCGCGAGACTGCAAATATGGCAGGTATTATGGCTGCCGAGTTGGGCCTGAATCCCAAGCTGGCTCGCCGCGCAGGTCTGTTGCACGATATCGGTAAGGTGCCCGTCGATGAGCCCGAACTGCCGCACGCAATTATCGGTATGAAATTGGCCGAGAAATATAAGGAGAAACCCGATGTTTGCAACGCTATCGGTGCGCACCACGACGAGGCAGAGATGACCTCGCTCTACGCTCCGATTGTGCAGGTTTGCGACGCTATTTCGGGTGCTCGTCCCGGTGCTCGCCGCGAGGTCGTAGAGTCGTATATCAAGCGTTTGAAGGAGATGGAGGATATCGCTCTGTCGTACCCCGGCGTGATGAAGACCTACGCAATTCAGGCAGGTCGTGAGTTGCGCGTGATTGTTGGTGCCGACAAGCTGTCGGATCAGGAGTCGGACCAACTCTCGCACGATATCGCAAAGAAGATTCAGGACGAGATGACCTATCCCGGTCAGGTGAAGATCACCGTCATCCGCGAAACTCGTTCTGTAAGCTACGCGAAGTAGTCGCACCGCTTACTGCTCGCATAATCAAGCCTCCCACCCGAAAAGGTTGGGAGGCTTTTTTGTGCGAATAGATCATGAATAGAATTTGGTGTGCGATTGTAACGGATAGCTCCGGACCAACTATTTGCCTTAAATAAAAATGCCCGCACATTCAGTTGTGCGGGCATTTTTTGTATTATATCGGCGGAACGAATCGTGCCGATGAGCGGTCGTGCAAACCATTTTGGCACATAAATAGGCATAGCTATTTGTTCTCTTTGCAGCTATCAAAGTGGCATTGCTAAACAAATACCACCCTGCACCGACCAATTTGCACGGTCTGTGCCATCGACCTTGCGGTCGGCCTGCGAACCAAATCGCTAACCCTCTGTGCGACTCCGATTAACCCTTCTTGGGTTTGGGGGCGAGCATCATCGTCATCTTCTTGCC
>JAZUPN010000072.1:0-7454 GCA_045605245.1 Alistipes sp.
AACGCGGAAGCTATAATCGAAATCAACATTTACGAACAACATACCACGCTGGGTCTCAACCTCGCCGGTCTGCGAATCAACCATATCGCAACGGCCGAAATTACGTTTGGGCGAGAAGTCGCGAGTGTAGTCGAGGTTTGCAATCATACGGTACGAATCGATACCCGTATTGAAGAACTTGTCGCCAATGCCCGTAGCCTCCAAAATGGGGCTGGGACGACCAAACGAAGGATCACAAGGAACCCAACCAATACCCTCGAAATAGAGCTCGCACCAATCGTGCAGATTGCAGTTGTCGGGATGGAACATCAGACCGCTTTGCCAACGTGCGGGGATACCTGCGCAGCGCGACATCGTGATCATCAACAGACCTACCTGACCGCAATCACCCTTCGAGTTGTCGATAACGTATTCGGGGATATTCGGAATCAACGAGTAGTTAACCGCCGATGCCCAGGGGAACTTCGCGGTGATATAGTCGAAGATCAGACCTGCCTTCTTAACGGGATCCTGCTCGTCGCCGACAACCTCTTTGGTAATCTGCTTGATGCGATCCGAGAACATCACGTGCGGGAAACGCTCGGCGGTGTACTCCTTATAGAGAGCCGACTCGGTATCGTAGGGCTCGATCTCCATCTTGCTCATATCGTACCACTGACCATACGAGGTGTATTCATACTCGATAAAGAAGGGCTTTGCAGCATCCTCTGCCGAGTTGATAACGCGCTCGAAATAGGCGGTATTATGCAGTGCCGTAGGATCATTGAAGTACTCCTCGCTGGTTTCAAGTGCAACGAAATCAGCCTGACGAGGAACATCCATACGCGGAATGGGAATCCATACACGAACCGTATCACCCGGTACAACTGCGCCGGTCTCGTTGAGCGAGATCGAGTGGCGAACCTTCATACGAACAGGTGCAGCCAACTCGCCGCTGCCTGCTGCTACGATCTCTGGAATCTGCTTCAACAGCACATAGTCCAGTGAACTCTCATCCGAAAGCTCCTTCTTGTACTCCATTGCCCACTCATCAACGCGGAATACGTTGGGTCCTGCATTGCGGAAGTAGCACTTCTTGCCATCGATAACCTTATACTCGATCACACCCGAAGCCTCCCACTCTTCGATCTGCTCGACCGACAGTTCGGGGATATACTTCTTAATATATTCGATAACGTATGCGCTATCACGGCGGAAATCGCGGCGAACGAGTTTAATCGAGTCGCGAGTCCAAGTCAGTTGAGCGATCTCCGCCTGGTCGGTAGCCGTAGCCAGACGCTCGTCGATCATCTGCTCTGCTGCGGTCAATTCACCTGCCGACAAAGCCTCTGCAAGCGGATCGGGAGCAGCCTTCGGTGCGCACGATGCCACCAAAGCGGCAACGCCCAAAAGAGCAAAAATATTTCTCAATTTCATCTTCTTATTCAGTCAGTTTAGTTCTCTTTATTCGATTACAGATCGGTGCGCTTTACGATACCGATACCGGGACGATCGCTGGGGATAACCTTACCATCAACCACCTTCATACCATCGTAGGGATCCGACGAGTGAGCAATCAGCACGTTACCGTCCAAGTCAGCCCAATCGCAAGCACAAGCCACGTGCGATGCAGCCGAAATTGCACACGAAGTCTCGGTCATACAGCCGATCATAACCTTCATATTGAGCGTACGAGCCAACGAAACCATCTTGTTAGCCTCGCGCATACCGGTACACTTCATCAGCTTGATGTTGATACCTGAGAATACGCCCTTCAACTTCGGAATGTCGATCAGACGCTGGCACGACTCATCAGCGATGGTGGGCAGCGGCGAGTTCTGAGTGATCCACGCCATATCGTCGAGATTGTACTTGCCGATAGGCTGCTCGATGAAGATAAAGCCGTGCTCCTTGCACCAATGGATCATCTCCAAAGCGTGATGCTTGTCCTTCCAGCCCTGGTTTGCATCAACGCACAGAGGCTTGTTAGGCTCAACCGAACGGATAGCACCAACCAGCTCCTCGTCCTGCGGAGTACCCAACTTAACCTTAATCAGATTGTAAGGAGCAGCCTCCTTGGTCTTCTCGCGAACAACCTCCGGAGTATCAATACCGATCGTAAACGAGGTATCGGGAGCCTTCATCCGGTCGTAGCCCCAGATATTGTACCACGGCTGGCCGATCAACTTACCAACCAGGTCGTGCAGAGCGATATCGACCGAAGCCTTTGCTGCGGTGTTGAAGGTGGTCAGATTATCAACCTCGAACAGAATATCTTCGAGCAGGAAGGGCGAAGGATACTTATCCAGAATAGGCTGAATACGGCTCAAAAATGCCATTGCCGACTCCGATGTCTCACCCAGATAGGGAGGCATAGCAGCCTCACCGTAACCCTCAAAGCCACCATATTCGATCTTGGTCAGCACGATGGGGGTGTGAGTACGAGTGTAGCCCGAAACGGTGAAGGGGTGAGCCAGCGCAGCGTCAGCACGCCAGAACGTTAGCTTCATCTTCTCGCTGCCAATCGACGACTTCTTGCCCTTACCTACCGCAGCAGCTACCGAGGGGAATGCCGATGCTGCCAACGAAGGAGCTACGGTTGCGACAACACCTGTTGCCAATGCCTTCTTGATAAAATCTCTTCTTTTCATTGTTCTGTATGTTTTAAGTTGTTTGTTTCGTAGTTAGTTATTGGTAATTGAGAACCTCGTATGAACTTTGCGTTTAAGCTTTTCGGTACGGATTACTGCTTGTTGTAGAGCGGGCAGTTCTCAACCGACCAAACGCCCTTGTCGCTATCCTCGGTGCCGATGATGCGGGTTGCGCGGATCAGCTGATCGAGCCAATACTTCGAATAGATATCCTCGTGTTCGGGATTGAAGCTCGAAATATGGATCAAACCTGCCTCGTGGATAAACTTACCCTCGCCGATATATACGCCTACGTGGGTTACGCGACGGCTGCCGAAGAATACCAGATCACCCTTCTGCAACTTTGTCCAATCCTTGTCCGACACGTCGATATTGTCGCCCGTCAGGCACTGCTGCGATGCGTCGCGTGCCAATACCAGACCATTGAGCAGATATACCGTCTTTGCCATACCGCTGCAATCGAGCATCTTGGTCGAGGTACCTGCCCAGAGGTACGAAGTACCGAGCAGATTCTTCGCCTCGGCGATAACTGCATCAGCAGTCGGGCGACGCTTCTTCCAAACCTCGAAATCAACGACATCCGAGCGCAGCAGGTAACCCTTGCGACCCTTCGGCAACTCAACGGCGATAAACTTACCCTTCTTGCCCTTGTTCAGAACGATCGAGCCTGCGGTGATATCGGTAACGTGAGCCGATTTAACATCGGGCTCCTCGAAGATCCAACCAGTCGTGGGCATATAGACAACCTTATCAGCCTCAACCCAAGCGTTGTACTCCTCGCGGGTCATAGTCTTCACGCCGCGCTTTGCAACCCAACCCAGATAGCCTTCGGGAGTCTGAACATAGAACCAGCCATTGTCATCCAAAACGCGTACGGGCATACCCATCAGCAACTGCGTCAGCTGCTCCGACGAGTAGTTACCCTCGCGGCGAACGGTTGCAACCGCGATATCGATTACGCCATAAACCTCACCCTTCAACTTCTCGGCAGGCAGCAGGCGAACATCATTCACCAACTTCTTACCCTCAAACTTATCGTTGAGTTTTGCGATGGTCTCGTCGAGAGCCTCTTTCGATGTGGTGCGGCCCGTTACAACTGCAACGCTCGGATACTCATCGACTTGAATGTCGTAGAGCACCGTGCGCTTATCAGGCGCATATTTAGCTTTGATCTCTTTAAGGATGTCGCCCGTAGGCTGTGCTGCAAGCATACCGCAAGTGGCTACCAGAGCAAAAAACAACGTGGTAATTTTTTTAATCATAGTTATTTAGGTTTTAATTTTTTAGTTGCATTATAACATTCTTTTCGCGCCAAATCACGCGCGCATACGCACTATGCGACCTACAAATTTAGAAATTTTTATTGAAATATCAAATTTAGTCCTTCGAAATTATCTACCCTAAACATATTTTTTCGTAATTTTGTCGCTCGATGGCCGAGGGTAACATTTTACAATCGCGCCACCCCAAACTTTTCAAGCATTACACTACACAATGTCATCGCTCAGATTCAGAATGGTCGAAGCGGCTATCAATCGCAAGCCCTTCGCCGCAAAAGTTCCCGAAGGCCGCCCGTCGGAATACTTCGGCAAGAAGGTGTTTAACCGCGCTGCAATGCGCCGTTATCTCCACAAAAAGACCTACGAGGCTATGCTCGACACGATGGACAACGGCACTCCCCTCTCGCGCGAGATCGCTGCCGAGGTTGCATCGGGTATGAAGCAATGGGCGATGGATCAAGGTGCTACGCACTACACCCACTGGTTCCAGCCGCTGACAGGTGGTACGGCCGAGAAACACGATGCCTTCCTCGAACACGACGGCGTAGGCGGTATGCTCGAAGAGTTCTCCGGCAAATTGCTCATTCAGCAGGAGCCCGATGCATCGTCGTTCCCCAATGGCGGCATCCGCAACACCTTCGAGGCTCGCGGTTACTCGGCTTGGGATGCTACGTCGCCCGCATTTATTGTCGATACGACGCTCTGTATCCCGACAATTTTCATCGCCTACACGGGCGAGGCTCTCGACTATAAGCTCCCTCTGTTGCGTTCAATCTCGGCTGTCGGTCAGGCGGCACTTGACGTATGCCACTATTTCGACCCCGAAGTGAAGCGCGTAACAACCTTCTTGGGCTGGGAGCAGGAGTACTTCTTGGTCGATGAGGGTCTGTGGGCTGCACGTCCCGACCTCGTACTGACGGGCCGTACGCTGATGGGCCACGAGAGCGCGAAGAATCAGCAGTTGGAGGACCACTATTTCGGAGCTATTCCCGATCGCGTAATCGAGTTTATGAAGGATTTGGAGCGCGAGTCGTTGCAGCTCGGAATCCCCGTTAAGACTCGCCACAATGAGGCTGCACCCAACCAGTTCGAGGTTGCGCCGATATACGAGGAGATGAACCTCGCCAACGACCATAACCAGCTGTTGCTGATCCTGATGGAGAAGGTAGCACGTCGCCACTCGTTCCGCGTTCTGTTGCACGAAAAGCCCTTCAAAGGCATCAACGGATCGGGTAAGCACAACAACTGGTCGCTCGGCACGGATACGGGAGTAAATCTGCTTTCGCCCGGTAAAACACCGCAGGCAAATCTCCAATTTGTAACCTTCGTTGCCAATATTATCGCAGCCGTATATCGCCACAATGGTGCACTCAAAGCGTCGGTTTCGACCGCTACGAACGTACATCGTCTGGGCGCAAATGAGGCACCTCCGGCAATTATCTCGGTATTCCTCGGCAAGCAGGTTTCGGCCACATTCGAAAAGATCGCCGAGAGCCAGAGCGAGGATGCGATTGTCTTCGACTCGAAGACCGGTTTCAAGATGCAGGGCATCCCTTCGATTCCCGAATTGTTGATGGACAACACCGACCGCAACCGTACGTCGCCCTTTGCATTTACGGGTAATCGTTTCGAGTTCCGCGCTGTGGGCTCGCTTACCAACTGCGCCTCGGCAATGATTACACTTAATGCCGCCGTAGCCGAGCAGCTCGCTATTTTCAAGGAGCGCGTTGATGCTCGCATCGCAGACGGATTCTCGACCGAAAAGGCTATCTTTGAAGAGGTTAAGATATTGATCAACGAGAGCCGCCCGATTCTCTTCGACGGCAACGGCTACTCTGACGAGTGGAAGGCGGAGGCTGCACGTCGTGGTCTGGATTGCGAAACTTCGGTGCCCCTGATCTTCGATCGACTGCTTTCGGATTCGACTCGCAAGATGTTCAACCGAACAGGCGTTTTGAACGACATCGAGCTTAAAGCGCGCACCGATGTAAATTGGGATATGTACACCAAGAAGATTCAGATCGAGGCTCGCGTGATGGGTGATTTAGCTCTGAATCAGATTGTTCCCATTGCTTCGCAATATGAGGCTATGTTGCTCGATAAGGTCTATAAGATGTCGCAGCTCAACCTTGACACTACGCAGGACATCGCGCTGATCAAGGAGATTTCGACCCTTACGGCCGACATCCAGCAGATGGTCAATGAGATGATCGAGGCTCGCAAGGTTGCCAACCGCATCGTCTGCGAGCGCGCCAAAGCGATCGCCTACCACGACACCGTAGCCGACTATTTGGAGAAGATTCGCGTATGCATCGACCGTCTTGAAATGATCATCGACGATCAAATGTGGACTCTGCCCAAATATCGAGAGCTGTTGTTCCTGCGATAATCAAAATCTCAATATAAGATTAACGAGGCTGGCTAATGGTTTTTTAGCCTGCCTCGTTTGTCAATCTTTTTGTCATTATTACCGCTATTAGAAAAACTATGAAATACGAAATCACACCCCAAGAGAGCAACCGCAAAGAGGCATACGAACTTTGGATCACATCGCCGATGCCGATGGTAACTCTCACCAAAACATTCGACATAACCCGCCTGCAAAAGATCGCCAAGCAGCGAGGTGTAAAGCTAAATATGCTCCTATGTTGGTGCATCGGTAAAGCGGCAAGCCAAACCGAGGAGTTCTATACCCTACCCGAAGGCGGAAAACTATTCCGATACGACAGCATTGCGATAAATGTCATAGTGAATAACATCAAAGGCGGCATAAACTCGTGCGATATTCCATATACGGATGATTTAGAGCAGTTTAATTCCTTATACCTAACACTAACAAGCGAGGTACAAAACTCGTGCAAAAGCATCTTTAATGAGGAGTATATGATCGTCGGCACATCGGCTATGACCGCCACCGAGATTGACAGCATCATCAACCAATATACCGACAAATTCTGCAATCCGATGGTGATGTGGGGCCGCTATCGCAAAGACTGGTTCAAAACTACGCTGCCGATCTCATTCCAATTTCACCACGTGCAGATGGACGGCGGCCACGCAGCGCAATTCCTCGAATTACTACAAAAGATTATCAACGCTTTATAATCTTTTATAATCTTGGGAGGCGAAAACAGCCGCGACTCAAATAAAAAAGCCACGCTCGAAAGCGTGGCTTAATTTTTCTTATAGACGAATCCGACTACTCCTCAACGTAGATCTCGAAATAGAGCGGTGTATATGACTGAATCTCGGTGGTAATCGTCGTTGTCTTAACATCGTTCTGTTCAGCATTCTCCATATAGTTCAACATCTCCTGCTGCATATAGTAGCTCTGATAATCATAAGGATCGTAGCCATAGCCGTAACCACCACCATAGCCATAACCGCCGCCATACATCATATTATAGTATTGGCTGTAATATGCGTTATTCACCATATTCATATAGGCATAATCAGCCGAGCTGGTTGTTGAAGCCGCACCGTTACGATACATACCCGAACTGCCGTAGCAGTAGAACGACGTAGCAACGATACGCGCCCACTG
>JAZUPN010000073.1:0-94065 GCA_045605245.1 Alistipes sp.
TCTACCTATTCCACCATCCGAGCAACCCTTATTGTGCAATGTTGCGAGTGCAAAAGTATCAATTTTATTTTGAAAATGCAAACTATTATGTTATTTGCTTGTTGCTCTTTGGCTTTGTGGGAAATATTTGTTAATATTGCACAAAATATAAATCGATATCGCTATGAGATTTTTTGCAAGATTACTATCCTACTTCTCAATTTCGACAATGTTGTTTATTGCGGGTTGCTGGACTCCCCCCGATCAGATACATACACCCAATAACTTTGAGTCGTACGATCAGGATGAGTTTTGCGAAGTGCTGAACTCGAATCTCGATGCTTTGCAGGCCATCCTCGAAGCGCAGACAGATGCGGCCTATGCCGTAAGTGTTACGCCGATTGAGGAGAATAAAGCTACTGTGGGTTACGCTGTGTCGTTGTCGAATAAACGAAATTTCAAAATCTATACGAGCACTACCAATAAGAGTCCTATCATCCACATAGTCAAGCAGGATGATGCCTATTATTGGTGCTATAATTTTAATGTTTTGTCCGATAATGGCAAGAAATTCGATGCATCAACGACCAAGTTGAAGACCAAGATCGAAAAAGATACGCTCTATGTTTCAGGTAATAATGGTCCGTATAAGAAACTTGGCTATGTTACGGGAGTTGAGAATATTCGCTTTTTCAGGAGTGTCGAGCAAGGTGATAAACGAACAACCTATCAGTTGGCTAACGGTCTTCTCCTGAATCTGCGTCAGTATGCGGCGGATGAGATTCGTTTTGCCGATAATTATGTCGAGATGATCTGCGAGAAAAAGTGGGATAGCAATGGTGATGGCTATGTTTCGTATTCGGAGGCTGAGGCAGTTGAAGATATTCGCAATACGTTTATGCGAAATATTAATATTACAAAGTTCAACGAGTTACAGTATTTTACGAAGTTGCAAGAGATTCCCGACTCTGCGTTCTATGCCAGCTATGCGTTGAAGGAGGTTGCCTTCTCGGATAATATAACGGCAATTGGCGAGTATGCTTTTGCTAATTGTACCGATTTGAAGAAGGTCAATTGGGGCAGCAATCTTTCGACTATTGGTTACTACGCTTTTCGTAATTGCGGTTTTGAGAATGTGAAAATCCCTGAAAGTTGTTATACTATTGGCGATTGTGCCTTCTATTATTGCGAGGAGTTGGAGAATGTAGAGATTGGTAGTAATGTGGAGTATATCGGCTATTATGCATTTTTGAAAAGCAAGGTGCGTTCAGTTACCATTCCCGAAAGCGTTAATAGGATTCATACCAATCCTTGGGCCTATTGTGATAGTCTTTCTTCATTCAAGGGTAAGTTTGCTTCGGCAGACGGTCGCTTGATTATATGCAATAATACTATTGTATCATCGGCAATGACAGGATTGGGCTCTTATACGGTGCCGGAAGGTCCGACCACAATCGGTACCATTGCCTTCTCGGAGGCTTCGATGACCAAGATTGTTCTTCCTCAAAGTTTGACAGCGATTGGTCATAATGTATTCCGAGATTGCAAAGAGCTGATCGAGGTGCGTATTCCGGCGGGTATTAGGAGTATTGGTTATGGCGCGTTTAATGGTTGTGAGGTTTTAGAGAAGGTATATTGTGCTGCAACCACGCCACCTATTTTGGAGGATGATGTAACGTTTAGTAAGAACTCACCCGCGCGTGTAATCTATGTTCCCACCGAGTCAGTTGATGCTTATAAAGCAGACGCAAGTTGGAGTAAATATGCATCGGCAATTAAGGGCTACGACTTCTAAATAGAGAAAAATAAATTTATAAAAAGCTGGTGATTCTCGGCCGAGTGTTGGGATTCATCAGCTTTTTTTGTTATATTTGTCAAAATTCTATCCTATTATGAAAAAGATACTCTTACAATTAGCTGTCGTAGCCGTATGTTGCGGTTGCGGTCAGGAGGCAGCAAAGGTGCAAGAACAGGAACCCGCAGCTGAACCTCAAAAGATCGAAAATCCTATGGTTGATGAAGTGTCGTGGGCTGCGACTCCCGTTAAGGATCAGGCTCGTACGGGCACTTGCTGGGCTTATGGCGGCGTATCGATGCTCGAAAGCGAAGTGATGCGCCGTGGTGGCGAAGAGCTGAATCTCTCGGAAATGTGGGTAGCTCGCAATGCGTGGAAGGAGAAGGCTGTAAAGTATGTTCGTCTGAATGGTCGTATGAATCTCTGGCAGGGCGGCGAGTTGCACGATGTGCTCTATATCGTTGATCGTTACGGTATTGTCCCGCAGGAGGTTTATGAGGGAAATTCGTCAGACGGTCAGTATGATCACCGCGAGCTGTGCAACGCGATGGTTGATTGCGCAAAGAAGATCGTCGAGGAGAAGGCCTATAAGAACGATGGTTGGCAGGATGAGTTCGACAAGATTCTGGATGAGTATCTGGGCGTGCGCCCCGAAACTTTCGAGGTTGATGGCGTTGAATATACCCCGAAGAGCTATGCAGAGAAGTTGGGCCTGTCGGGCGATGATTTTGTCTATTTGACTTCGTTTGCTCACCACCCCTATTATGAGGAGTTCTCGATTGAGATTCCCGATAACTGGTTGGGCGAAAAGGCAATCAATCTACCTTTGGATGAGTTGCTTGCTACGATGTATTCGGCTGTTGAGAAGGGCTATACCATTGGTCTTGGCTCGGATATTTCGGAGGAGAGTTATAGTGGTGGCGTATGCGTTCTTCCTACTGATGAAAACTACGAGAAGGGTACCATTCCCGCCGAGGAGATTGTTGTTGATGAGGCTCTGCGTTTGAAGTGGTTTGACGACCGCACAACGGTTGATGACCATATTATGCATATCGTCGGAATCTCTTGCGATCCGCAGGGTAATCGCTATTTCAAGGTGAAGGATTCGGGCGGTGTAAGCCGTAACTTCGATGGCTACTGCTACATCTCGGAGAGCTTTATGCGCGGTAAGGTGATCGAGATCGCGGTTAATCGCGCTGCGGTAGATCCCGAACTGCTTGCTCGATGCAAGTAATAATGCCCTCTACGTCGCGCGGGTCGTGCCAAATGACCTGTTCGTCGCGGCGGAACCAAGTTAATTGACGCTTGGCATAACGACGCGAATTGCGTTTGATAAGTTCGACTGCTTCGTCGCGGCTGCAAAGTCCATCGAAGTAGTCGAACATCTCTTTATACCCCACTGTCTGTAGCGAGTTGAGATGTCGATAAGGATATAGTGCGCGCGCTTCGGCCTCCAAACCGTCGGCCATCATCTGATCGACACGGCGGTCAATGCGGTCGTAAAGTTCCGCACGATCCATATCTGTACCAATCTTAATAATGTCGAAATTGCGCAATCGCTTTTCACCAGTGCGGAACTCCGAGAATGTGCGTCCGCTGGCTAAACATACCTCCAATGCGCGCTGCACGCGAGCCGGATTATGGCGATCGACTTCGGCTGCATATACAGGATCAAGTTGCTCTAACTCGGCAAATAGATCCTCTACGCCCTTTTCGCGCAGACGCTCCGAGAGCTGTTCTCGCAACTCATCCGACGCTTGCGGAATATCGTCAATACCCTCGCATAAGGCCTTGACATAGAGCCCGGCACCGCCAACGGCAACAACCGTGCGATGACCTTCGGCAAAAAGTTCGTCAAGTTTTGCCAAAGCCTCCTGTTCGTATCTGCCGCAGGTGTATTGTTCGTGAATATCGTGTGAAGCGATGAAATAGTGCGTCGCCGCAGCAAGCTCCTTGGCGGTGGGTTGAGCCGTACCGATTGCCATACCGCGAAAGATTTGTCGTGCGTCGGTCGAGATGATAGGGGCATTATAATACTGCGCCAAGCGAATACTCAGCGCAGTTTTGCCCGATCCCGTCGGTCCGACGATGACAATCAACAATGGTCGCACGTTAGAACTCATCGTCGTAGTTGTCGTCGCCTTCGAAATCGCAGAAATCGCCCATCATCTCATCAAAGGCCGAGCCTTCCGACTCGCTTGCCGACGGATCGTACTGGTCGGGTGCGGGCTCCTCTGCAAGAGTTACACGAGGATATTCAGCACCACTTTGAGGCTCACCGGCTCCGATTAATTCGAGATAATAGGCGCGATCGCCGAACATATCGAACTGATAGATGAGTCGATCGCGGTTGTGATGCATCAACTGTCCCAATACGACGCTATCCATAGGAACGGGGGCCTCTTCGCCCATTCCCCCCATATCGCCCATATCTTCAAGGGTGAATTCGCGCAGTTTATTCCAGCGGTCATCAGCCGTAAAGAACGAAGTCATAGCGGGATCATATTCGAGATCTTCACGAATAAAGTTCTCGAAATCAGCCAGCGACATATCATACATCACCTCATAATCTCTGACAAAACGATCATTCTCATCGCTCAGCATTCTGAATTTGAAAACCATCGACATAGTTAATAGTCCGAATTTAGTTAATTTATCTATTGCAAAGATAGTGAAAAAGTCGTTTTTATCAAGTGTTTGTGTGCCTTAACAGATGGTTTTAAGCAAGATTTTTCAACCACTCCATCACATCGGCGGCATCGGGATAGTCGGTGAGTGCAGGTGTTTGGGTGGTGCCGAGGGCGGTGGCGCGGCGGAGAGGTGCGCAATCGGGAGAGTATTTGTCGATGAAGTCGCACGCGCTACACGAGATGCATTGTATCTCGCGATCGTGCTGTGCAAGCCATTCGGCCACCTCCGAAAGTCCCTCATATCGAGCAATATTTATCTGCGAAATAGCGGTCGGAAACGCACACTCTTCGATTAGCAATGAGTGTCCAAGATCGGTATGTGCTACCCCATTCATCTTCATCAAGGCGTTGCGCTGACGATAGTTATTCAAATATCCGAGATTGTGTCCCTGACGTTGTTGCAGAGTATTTGCAAGGGTCGTCAAATTGTATTCTTTCGGCACAAATATTAATGAGATATTGCGACATCCAAGCCCCGAATACATATATATATCATTGCATAGACGGCTTAAATCTTCGCTCGCCTCCTCTCCTGTTAGTATTGCGCACGAAGAGCGGCTTCCGCGCAGCAAAAGAGATAATTGCCCATATTCGGTGCGAAAATGGCGCACGGCATTATCGCTACCCGTTGCAATTACGGCATCAGGTGTGGTCTGTCCGTCAAAGAGTTCGATGGCTGTGTGAGGGGCAATGTCAAGTAGCTGATCAACTATATATTGCATTAAAGCTTGGTCTTTGCTGGATGGCTTTACAAGGCAGCGATTGCCACTTGCCACAACGCAAAGCAGGTCGAAAAATCCGACCAGCGGAATATTACCGGCCATTACAACTAAAACCTTTCGCGGAGAGTTTGTTGGCAACGACGGATATCGGTCAAGCCATACGCACAACTTGTCTTTATCGAGCATCTGTACTCGCAGAGCATCTATCGCTTGTCGAATCTCTATTTCAGAAAACCAGCTATTATCGGCCATAGCTTTTTCCAGCGTTTGACGAGATAACTCATCATTGCCGAAAATGGCTAAACGCTCTCCTAACGAGGTGAAAAGGTCTATGATCTGCGCTTTATTCATTGTTTTAACCTGATTGTAGGTACAAAGATAGTTAAATATTGGTTGATATTTATTGTTGGTGCGTTTTTTGATCTCCCTTTTTGTGGGTTTCAAAAAAAATGTTATCTTTGTGCCACAAATAACCTCAAAAATGCCGCTCGTTCGAGTGGCTGACATCAATCCATTTCGTAAATTTGAAATCTAATTTTTCTTACAATATGCAAGAGATAGATGCATTAAAAACTAAAAGCTTGGCAGAGTTGCGGCAAATTGGCAAGGCCTTGGGTATCAACGATCAATTGAAGAAAAAAGATCTGATTGACCGTATTGTGGCAGTCGCGACCGGTGAGGTTGCGGAGGAGCAGAATTCCTCGACCGAAGCACCGATCGAAAAGCCGAAGCGAGGTCGTCGCCCGCGAGTTAGTACTACGCGTGTCGAGGACGCCAAAATGAATATTGCCGAAGGACTGAATGAATTAGGTGTGGAGGCGGAAACCGAGGTCGTGGTTGTAGAGTCGGTAACAGAGGCTGTGGCAGATGTGGCAGATGTCGTGCAGACGGTTGCTGTGCAAAAGGATCGAGAGGAGCAACCCAAGAAACGAGGTCGTAAGCCTAAAAATGCGGCAGTACAGACCGGGGAACAAATGGCGATTAAAGAGCCGAATATTCCGCAGGATATACCTCTGCCCGAATACGAAATAGCCCACAACGATAATTACACTGATGAGGAGGAGATAATCACCAAAGATGATTTTTCGGGTGAGATCGAGGGCGAGGGCGTCTTGGAAGTTATGCCCGATGGCTATGGCTTCTTGCGCTCGGCCGATTACAACTATCTGAATTCGCCCGATGATATCTATGTGTCGCCTTCGCAGATTAAACTTTTCGGCCTAAAACCGGGTGATACGGTCAGTGGCACGATTCGTCCGCCGAAGGAGGGTGAAAAATACTTCCCGCTGATTAAGGTGCTCGAAATCAATGGCCTTGAACCTGAATATGTGCGCGATAGAGTGCAGTTTGAGTTCCTTACCCCACTCTTCTCTTGTGAAAAATTTGACCTTACAAGCAATGGACATAACTCGATCTCGAATCGCGTTGTCGATCTCTTCTCGCCTATCGGTAAAGGTCAGCGCGGTTTGATTGTGGCGCAACCCAAAACGGGTAAGACTTTGCTGTTGCAGTCGATTGCAAATGCTATTGCCGATAACCACCCCGAAGTATATATGATCGTTCTGCTCATTGATGAGCGTCCGGAGGAGGTAACCGAGATGGCTCGCAATGTTAAGGCCGAGGTTATCGCTTCGACATTTGACGAACAGGCTTCGCGCCACGTTAAGGTTGCCGAGATGGTACTCGATAAGGCAAAACGTATGGTTGAGTGTGGCCACGATGTGGTGATTTTCCTCGACTCGATTACCCGTCTGGCACGTGCCTATAACTCGGTGCAGCCCGCTTCGGGTAAGGTGCTTTCGGGTGGTGTTGATGCCAATGCTCTGCATAAGCCCAAGCGTTTCTTTGGTGCGGCTCGTAATACCGAGGAGAAGGGCTCGCTGACCATTATTGCAACGGCTCTGATTGATACCGGCTCGAAGATGGATGAGGTTATCTTTGAGGAGTTTAAGGGTACTGGCAATATGGAGTTGCAGCTCGATCGAAAGTTGGCCGACAAGCGAATTTTTCCGTCGGTCAATGTTATTGCTTCGGGTACTCGCCGCGAGGATTTGTTGCTGAACAAGGAGCTGATCAATCGCACGTGGGTATTGCGTCGTTTCCTCTCGGATATGACAACCGTCGAGGCTATGGAGCATACAAAGAAACATATGGAACGTACGCGCGACAATGAGGAGTTCCTGATTACGATGAACCAATAAAAAACAAAATAACCAATGAAGAGACTTTTAACTTTAATGCTGCTGATCTTTGCAGTGCAGACGGCGGCAGCTTGGGGCCCGAAGGGCCACGACGTGGTGGCATATATTGCTGAATGCAATGTTAATAAGCGAGTAAAGGCGAAGGTTATGCAGGCTTTGGGCGGACATACATTTACCTACTACTCGTCGTGGGCGGATAATATTCGTAATTTCCCCGAATATCGACACACCTCGACGTGGCACTATGCCAATGTTGATGAGGGTTATACCTACGCTACAATGCCTAAAAATCCCAAAGGCGATGTGCTGACAGCCGTAACGCTGATTGTCGAGCAGTTGAAGAGTGGTAAGATCACGCCCGAAGAGGAGAATATCTATCTTCGAATGCTGATCCACTTCGTGGGTGATATGCACTGTCCGATGCACGCAGGCCGATTGAGCGATTTGGGCGGTAATTTGGTAACGGTCAAATGGTTCGGTCGCGAGGTTAAACTGCACGCCGTTTGGGACGATCTTATTGTTGAGAGCGTTCGCAAGTGGAGCTACTCGGAGTGGCAGCGCGAGATCGACAACGTATCGCGCAAGGAGCGCGAGGCTCTGTCGGCGGGTACTCCTCTCGATTGGATGAACGAGACGGTTGCAATCTGCCAGCAGATTTATAAGGATGCTCCTGCGGGTGCAGAACTTTCGTGGGACTACCAGAATGAGCACTACCCTCTCCTCGAAATGCAGTTGCGTAAGGCGGGCTATCGTCTGGCACGTTTGCTTAACGAAATTTATAAATAGTGGCTATGAAACGTACATTTATCTTCGCGCTGATTATTCTCGGCGCAATGTTGTCGGCTTTTGCCGCTTCGCCTCGCAATGCAAAGCGTTCGGCACACGATTATGTTGTTGAACGCTATGATTCTCTCTATGGTGATATTGCAGTTACTATCGATCGCCCCACTCAATTGATCAAGGGTGCTCCGACCTATATCGTATTCTTTGCGCTGCCTAATACCAATACCGTTAAGTGGATTTCGGGCCGTAAGGTCGAGGAAGGTGGCGATCGTCGCTACAATATCCAACACGTAGGTGCGCAGACGCGCTTCTTGCGCGATAAGATGCCTGATTGCAATTTGTTGGTCGCATATATGGGCGAGAAGAACCGTTCGTGGCCGACCTATATCCGCAACCGCGAACGTTCGGGACAGATTGTTTGCAACATTATCGACAGTATTACCAACCTTTATAAGGCTTACGATCCCCGCATCGTTTTGAGTGGTCATAGTGGCGGCGGTCGCGTATTGTTGCGCTATATTGAGCAGGTGCGTGAAATTCCCGATCGCGTTGAGCGTATTGTGATTCTCGATAGCGACTATGCTTACGACGACGCTCTGCACCTCGATAAGATCGTCGAGTGGCTTGACAAGTCGAAGAAACATACCCTCTTTACGTCGGTTTATTGCGATAGCGTGATTGTTTCGAATGGCAAGAATATCGTGTCGGCACGTGGTGGTACGTGGTATCGTACAGGTTGGTTGCGCCGCGGTTTGGCCGAGCATTACGACTTTAAGACCGAAAAGGTTGATTCGTCGCTGACCTACTATGAGGGTAAGCGTGGCCAGATCCAGATGTGGTTTAAGATGACGACCCCTGAGGTTAGCTATCATAGTACGCTTGTCGATCGTAACGGCTTTATTCAGTCGATGTTAGGCGGTACGAAACTCGATGGCGATGGCTATGTATATTGGGGCGACCGCGCCTACAATAACTATATCGAGGACCATCCCAAGACCGAGAATCTTGATTAATTTGCAGTAATAAACAGATGATACAGCCCGCAACGCATAAAAAGTGTGTTGCGGGCTTTGTTTTTAGGAAAAATCGCTATCTTTGCATATCTGAAATCCACTTTGCGGGTGTAGCTCAGTGGTAGAGCATCGGCTCCCCAAGCCGAGGGCCACGGGTTCGACCCCCGCCACCCGCTCGAATACTACCCAAAGCCTGCCCGACTATTTGTCAGGCAGGCTTGTTTTGTTTTTGCACTTTGCTCCTTTTTCGCTATATTTGTAATATCTTAACAAGTTCCCGTTATGAAAAAGACCCTCATATTACTCATTGCTCTATGTTTGTGCTTTGGAGTGGTTGCACAGGAGCGTAGTATCAAGCCGTCGGAGGTATTTCTTGTTCCGAATATTAGCAAGGCGCAGTATGAGAAAATCTATGATGACATAGACTCTGGCAAAATGGGTGTGGAGGAGATTGAGAAGATGGAAGAATCTCCTATCTATCGACATTTTTATTCGCCGATGTGCAACTGGTATTGTGGCGGAGCTATCAATAGCATCAAAGCATCGAGTAGTTTGAATTCGCAAGGTCAAAAGAGATATGGCGTAGAGAATATCCACGATTTCAATCATGAATCGGTCTGGGCAGAAGGCGTTGAAGGATATGGAATAGGCGAATATATCGTATATGAATTTCCTGCTAATTGCCCTAAAATCACTACGATAAATATTCTTAACGGATATGTGAGGAGCGATCGTCTTTGGCGAGCTAACGCGCGTGTTAAGCGATTGAGGGTCTATTACAATGATGTGCCGTATGCTACTCTCGAATTGGAAGATAGTCGTTCGTTACAATGGTTTAATATTGGAGAGATCGGCAATGATACGGATGATACCTCTGTAAGGACTCTGAAATTTGAGATTCTCGAAGTTTATCCAGGTACGCGCTACGAAGATACGATTATATCGGAACTATATTTTGATGGTGTACATACCCATTAATCGTGTGATTATCAAAAGATACGCCCCGCTCTGATGTGCAATCAAAGCGGGGCGTTTGTGGATAGAACTCTGAATGTTGCTATCTTACATTTGCGATGCTGATCAGGTCGGCAAAGACACCTGCGGCGGTTACGCTTGCACCTGCACCGTAGCCTTTAATCTGCATCGGGTACTCCTTGTAACGCTCGGTTGTGAGCGAGATTACATTGTTACTACCCGAAAGATTGTAGAGCGAATTATTTTGGTCGATCTCCTTTAAGCCGACGGTTGCCTTGCCGCGATTGTATTCGGCCACAAAACGCCAGCGTAGTCCCTTATCTTCCATTCGCTTACGTTCGGCTTCGAATTGTGCATCAAGTTCGGGGATATTCTTCCAGAACTCCTCCAACGAGCCCTCGAAGTAGCGATCGGGAATAAACAAATGTTTCTCGACATCACTTTGTTCGATGCGATATTCCGCTTCTCGCGTCAAGATTACCAACTTGCGTACAACGTCCATTCCGCTGAGATCAATACGAGGATCGGGCTCGGCATAGCCCTCTTCGCACGCCATACGGATCGCCTTGCTTAAAGGTATATCGGCACTCATAACATCGAAAATGTAATTGAGCGTACCCGAAACAACTGCCTCGATACGCGAAATGCGGTCGCCACTCTTAATCAGAGAGCCGATAGTGCTGATAATGGGCAGTCCTGCTCCTACGTTGGTTTCGTATAAGAATTTGATACCACGACGACGAGCCGTCTTTTTCAGGCGGTCGTAGGTGTCGTAATCCGACGATGCTGCAATCTTATTTGCTGCAACCACCGAAACGTTTGCATCGAGCAACTTTTGGTAGGTCTGTGCTACATCGTAGCTCGCTGTGCAATCGACAAATACCGAGTTGAAAATATTGGTGCGAATAATCTCATCGGTGAAGATTTGCGACGACGATTCGGTTGCTGATTCGGCCAGCAGACGGTGATAATCGTTGAGATCAATGCCGTCGCGGTTGATAATCATACGGCGCGAATTGGCAATGCCTACTACGTTGATTTTTAGCGAGTTTTCCTCGGCCAACTTATGCTGTTGTTTAGCTATCTGATCGAGCAAATTACTGCCAACCAAACCGACACCTGCAACAAATACATTCAGCACCTGATACTCCGACAAGAAGAACGAGTCGTGAATGACGTTCAACGCTTTGCGCAGACTGTCGAGCGAAATAACGAACGAAATATTGGTCTCCGATGCACCTTGCGAGCAGGCGATCACATTGATACCATTTCGGCCCAAAGTGTTGAACAACTGCCCTGCAACACCGGGCGTGTGTTTCATATTTTCGCCTACGATTGCAACGGTTGCCAAGTCGTGCATTGCGATAATTTCGTTGATCTCACCCTGCGAAATCTCTTTGGCAAATTCACGCGACAACTCCTCGACAGCCTTCGCCGAATCCGACTCATTAACACCGATTGAGGTGGTATTCTCCGAAGCGGCCTGCGCAACGAAATATACGCTGATACCGGCCTCTGCCAATGTGCGGAAAATACGATGATTGACACCGATAACGCCCACCATACCAAGACCTTGAATTGTCAGCAGGCAAGTGTCGTTAATCGACGAAATACCCTTAATGCTGCGCTCGTCGGCGCGGTGTTCGTTCGAGATAAGTGTGCCCGCCGCATCGGGGTTAAACGTATTGCGAATACGAATCGGAATATTCTTGTGATATACGGGGAAGATCGTCGGCGGATAGACCACCTTCGCACCGAAGTTACACAACTCGGTTGCCTCGGCAAAGGTCAAGTGGTCAATGACATAGGTGGTGTTGATGACGCGCGGATCAGCCGTCATAAAACCATCAACGTCAGTCCAAATCTCCAACATATCGGCATCGAGAGCTGCAGCTACGATTGCAGCCGTATAGTCCGAGCCACCACGACCAAGATTGGTTACATCGCCACTATCGCGATCCGATGAGATGAAACCTCCCATAACGGTTCGTTGCGGCAATGTCGCAAATGCCTCGCGGATTCGTTCGTTGGTCTGTTCGAAATCAACGATATGCTTGTCGTAGTAGTGCGTTGTACGGATAATCGAGCGTGAATCTTTCAACTCTGCCCCATCGATAATGGCTGCAATAATTGTCGAAGAGAGACGCTCTCCGTAGCTGACAATCGTGTCGCGTGTGCGCTCCGAAAGATCCTTAATGAGGAAGATACCTTTGTAGATGTTCGACAACTCGTCGATCATCGCATCGACCTTCGCGCGGATCTCCGTAGCCAATGCACTGCCGCCCATCAGTTCCTCGATGGTCGAATGGTGCTTATCAATTATGAATTGCAACTCTGCAAAGTATCCCTCATCTCCCGATGAAGCCATTTTAGCCGTACGAATCAGTCGATCGGTGATTCCACCCATTGCCGATACTACGACAATAGTCGGCTCGTTCGACTGCTCGACGATCTGCTTAACTTTCAGCATTGCAGCGGCGGAACCTACCGATGTTCCGCCAAACTTCATTACTTTCATCTAAATTCTGTTTATTTCAACAATTTAGCCAACGAAGCCAAGTTGCGCTCGTTCTGAACGTTCTTGCCTTCGGGTGTGTAGAGATAGTCCAAACGATCGGCGAAATGTGTTTCAACCTTACCGCGAACAATCTTCATCGTACTATTAACTAAACCATTCTGCTCGGTGAAGGCCTCATCAACGATCGCCAAACCTGCGGGCAACCAGCGGTGCGGGAACTCGGTCTCGAACTCGCCGCCTTTGTGATACTTGTTAATCTCGGCCTCGATTACGCGAGCTGCCGCTGCGGGCTGCTCCTCTGCTGCAATACCCTCGGCCTTCATATAGCGTTTCAACGCCTCGGCATTGGGCACAACAATCGCGCTGGTGAAGGGGCTCTGGTTGTTGTAGATAATAATCTGGTCGATATAGGGCGACTTATCTACAATCGCCTCCTCCATACCTTCGGGACTATACTTCTCGCCGTCGCTTGCAATCAGCAGGCTCTTGAAACGTCCCAATACATAGAGGAAATCGTCATCGGTCATATAACCCATATCGCCCGTATAGAGCCAACCGTCGCGAACTGTATCGGCTGTTGCCGCCGGATTCTTCCAATAGCCTGCCATTACGTTCTCGCCGCGAATAACGATCTCGCCCTTTGTGCCATTGGGCTGCTCACGACCTTCGTCATCCAAAATGCGGATATCGAGCGGCTGAACGAGCTTACCCGACGAGCCAAAACGGTGCTGCTTTTTCAGTGGTACGTTGGTCGAGATTACGGGGGTTGCCTCTGACAGACCGTAGCCCTGCATCATCGGAATACCGATAGCGTAGAAGAAACGCTGTAACTCCGAGTCGAGCAATGCGCCACCGCCCACAAAGAACTTCAATTCTCCACCAAATGCCTCGCGCACCTTCGAGAAAAGAATCTTATCGAACAATGCAACTGCGGGACGCAGTACGAAACGCCAGCCGCGACCCTTATGGAAGCCGTCTTGGTTATATTCGTATGCGGTGCGGAGTGCCAGATTAAAGAGCTTTTCGGTCGTAGGACCCTTTGCACGAATCGAGGTTTCGATGCTCTTGCGGAAATTCTTTGCCAGCGCAGGTACCGACAGCAAGAAGTTAGGCTTCACCTCGCGGATATTTGCGGGCACATTGCGCAGTGTCTCCATTGGCGTACGACCAACCTGCGTCGTAGCTACCGTTGCGCCACAAGCGATCATAATGTAGAAACCTACGACGTGAGCAAAACAGTGGTCCAACGGCAGAATGATCAGCGTACGATACGACGAAGGGATTTGAATACGTGTAAGCGACTGCTCGACATTTGCCGTATAGTTACGGTGAGTCAAGATTACACCCTTCGGATCAGCCGTTGTGCCCGATGTGTAGGTAATTGTCGCGTAGTCGTCGTTCTGGATTGCACGACCGATTTCGAGGAACTTCTCGCGGTTCTCGGCTAAATATTTCTCGCCCTCGGCTTTCAGCATCGAGAGAGTGATCTCGTCCTTCTGCAAATCCTCAATCTCGTGCATTACGATCACCTGCTGCAATTTGGGCAGACGCTCGCGGATGCGGCGAATCTTGGGCAACTGATATTTCGAAACAAAGATCGACTTAACATCGGCGTGCTCCAAACGGAACAGCAGGTCGTTATCCTCTTCCAACTTAATCGAGAGAGGCACACTGATTGCACCTGCGTACAACAGACCCAGCTCCGACATAATCCACGCATTGCAACCCTCCGAGAGAATCGACACGCGGTCGCCACGCTCGATGCCTGTCGCAGTCAAACCTGCACCGATAGCCAATGCGGCATCGCGGGTTTGGTTATATGTTGTGGGCTCAAATTTGTCTGTTGTTTTTTCGAGCAGGAATGTTTTTTCACCATATTTGGCCACTGATGACTCAAAAAGGTCGATAATGGTCTTCTTCATAATTTTATCTGGTTTTGTAGTAGTAGTTAGTCCATTTTAAGCACAGCGAGGAATGCCGACTGCGGCACCTCTACGTTTCCGATCTGACGCATACGCTTCTTGCCCTTCTTCTGCTTTTCGAGCAACTTGCGCTTACGCGAGATGTCGCCACCGTAACACTTTGCAGTTACATCCTTACGAACTGCTTTGACCGTTTCGCGGGCAATGATCTTCGCTCCGATAGCCGCCTGAATAGCGATATCGAACTGCTGGCGCGGGATCAGTTCCTTTAATTTTTCGCACATCTTGCGTCCGAAATCGTAGGCGTGAGCCTGATAGATCAACGACGAGAGAGCATCGACAGGCTCGCCGTTGAGTAAAATATCGAGCTTCGCCAACTTACTATCTTTGTATCCCGTGCGGTGGTAGTCGAATGATGCATAGCCCTTCGAAATACTCTTCAACTTATCATAGAAGTCGAATACGATCTCCGACAGAGGCATCTCGAAATTGACCTCTACACGATCCTGTGTGATGAAGGTCTGGTTCTTTAATATGCCGCGCTTATCAATACAGAGTTTAATCACATTGCCCAAAAAGTCGGTCTTGGTGATGATCTGCGCATTGATATAGGGCTCTTCGATCTTGGCGATATTGGTGATGTCGGGCAGACCCGACGGGTTGTGTACATCGAGTTCCTCGCCTTTGGTCGTAGTAATTTTGTACGAAACGTTCGGCACTGTTGTAATAACATCCATATCGAACTCGCGGTACAGACGCTCTTGAATAATCTCCATATGCAACAGGCCGAGGAAACCGCAACGGAAACCGAAGCCCAGGGCCAACGAACTTTCAGGCTCGAAGGTGAGCGAGGCGTCGTTCAACTGCAACTTTTCGAGCGATGCGCGCAGATCCTCGTACTGATCTGCCTCGACGGGATAGACACCTGCAAAGACCATCGGCTTAACATCCTCGAAGCCTGCAATAGACTCCTCGCAGGGACGAGCAATGTGGGTAATCGTATCACCGACCTTTACATCGGTCGAGGTTTTGATACCCGAAATGATGTAGCCCACGTCGCCTGCACCGATCTCATCGCGCGGATGCATTTTGAGTTTCAAAACGCCGATCTCATCAGCATCATACTCGCTGCCCGTATTGAAGAACTTCACGTGGTCGCCCTTACGCAGTTTGCCGTTGAATATGCGGAAATATGCAATAATACCTCGGAAAGAGTTGAATACCGAGTCGAAAATTAGAGCCTGCAACGGACCGTCGGGATCGCCTTTCGGTGCGGGGATACGCTCGACAATCGCCGCCAGAACATCATCGACACCCTCACCAGTCTTGCCCGATGCCGCCAAAATCGAATCGGGATCGCAACCGAGTAGATCGACAATCTGATCCTTTACCTCATCAACCATTGCCGACTCCATATCGATCTTGTTGAGTACGGGAATGATCTCCAAATCGTTTCCGAGAGCCAGATAGAGGTTCGAGATTGTTTGTGCCTGAATGCCCTGCGTTGCATCGACAACCAGTAGTGCACCCTCGCACGAAGCGATTGCACGTGATACTTCATACGAGAAATCGACGTGTCCCGGAGTGTCAATCAGGTTGAGCGTATAGGTTTGGCCGTCGCTGTGGTGATACTCCATCTGGATCGCGTGGCTCTTGATGGTAATACCCTTCTCGCGTTCGAGTTCCATATCGTCGAGTACCTGTGCCTGCATTTCGCGCTGATTAAGCGTATTTGTAAATTCGAGCAGGCGGTCAGCAAGGGTGCTTTTACCGTGGTCGATATGCGCGATGATGCAGAAATTGCGGATATTTTTCATATATTAATATATTTTCAATTTTGCGCGCAAATATAATAAAAATATTTCGATTATAATCTATTATTCGTATATTTGTACTTTGTTATTACAACGAGGTATAGGCAGGCGTAACTATCGCAGTGGTCGTTTGACCGCCGATATATGGCGATTGACCCCGCATTTTGGCCGTTTCACACCCCTTTGGAGAGCGTTTGGTGTGAGGTTGTGGTAACTTTGTGTTGGATAATAAAAAAACTGAATATGAAGCGATTTTTACTATTTCTTTGTTTATCGTTGATCACTACGGCAGTGTCGGCACAAGATGCCGAGCAAGAGCCTGCGCTACAACCGACGCAGGAGTTTTCGTATGATCGTCTGCTTGATGGCTTTGCGCGTATGTATGCCAATGGCTTGCAGGAGAAGGTCTATTTGATGACTGACAAACCCTATTACTCGGCCGGTGAGCGTGTTTGGATACGCGGTTGGGTCGTTGATGCCGTATCGCATACAGGTCAGACTCCGACCAACTATCTCTATGTCGATTTGGTTAATTCGGGCGATGATCTTATTCAGCGCATTAAGATTCGCCGCGATTCGACGGGCTTCAATAATGCTATCGATCTGCCAGCTGATATTAAAGCGGGTAGCTATTCGTTGATTGCCTATACCCGTTGGCAGACCAATTGGTCGGAGGATCTTTTCTTCCGTCGCCGTATTGAGGTCGGTAACTCGATCGACGATGTGGTGATGCACGATGTCAGCTACATTCTTGGAGAGGATAGTACTGCGACGGCAGTTGTCCGTTTCTACGGTTTCGACGGACCGTATGTGGGCTATCGTGTGCAATGTACCGAGAGCCGAGGCGAAAAGCGAGATCGCAATTTCACCCTCCGCACCGATAGTTATGGTCAGGTACTTGTGGAATATACGCCGCTCGAAGGTGCTTTGGGTGAGATCGAGATGATGCTTGATGTGCCCAATCGCCTTTATAAAACTACCATTGTGCTCCCCAATATCGACAACTCGATCGATGTAAGCTTTATGCCTGAGGGTGGCGATCTGATCGCTGACGCAACGCAACGTGTGGCATTCAAGGCAATCGGCACCGATGGCTATGGCCGCGATGTCGTTGGTGTGGTACGAGATGAATCGGGTGCGGAGATATGTCCCTTTGCATCGACATATCGAGGTATGGGAGTCTTTGAATTTACACCGAAGGCGAACGTGAAATATTACGCAGAGGTTGAGTATAACGGTCGCAAATTGCGCTATGCAATGCCCGAAGTTAAGAGTGAGGGTTGCGCTTTGCGTATCGAACGCGATGGCGACAAGTGGATGTGCGATCTGCTTTCGGCAGCCGATTTCGATCGCTCGAATTTGAGCGTGTTGGTCCATTCGCGCGGAGCGTTGGTTTATGTTGTCGATGACGTGACAAAGAGTTTCCCGATCCCCGAAGGTCTGTTGCTTGACGGTATTTCGCAAGTGGCAGTTTTCGATCGCTCGACGGGCCTAATTTATAGCGAGCGACTGCTCTTCCGCCACCCCAGCGAAGAGTTTTCGGTACAGACCAAAACGGCCTTCCCCGTTACTCGTAAGCGACAGAAAGTTTCGCTTGATATAAAAGTTGTAAATGCCTCTGGTGATGTGGTTAATGGCGACTATGCCGTAGCTGTAACCGATAAGCGAATGGTGCGTCGCGACAGCTCTGCCGAGAACGTTGTTACGAGCCTTTTGCTGACCTCCGATTTGGAGGGCTTTGTCGAGGCTCCTGCCGAGTATTTCGGTGCCGCACGCGAGCATACCGACCTGCTGATGATGACGCAGGGCTGGCGACGTTTCGACATAGGTGAGGTTATTCGCGACTCGGTCGCTGCGCCGACAATTCCGTTCGAGAGTTCGGCGGCAATTGAGGGTCGTGCTTTCAATGCCTTTAATCGTGAGCCGAAGGGGGCGCAGATTATTCTTCATAATAGCCGAACAAAAGGTGTCGAGTACTTCAAACTCAGCGACGAACGCAATGGCAAGTTCCGCATCGAGGGCTTGGACTATCCCGACTCTACGACCTATACCGTTAGCACATTAACTCGTAAGGGTGAGAGTATGGTATTGGGATCAAAGTTGTGGGAGCCGCGACTACCCTTCCCGAAGGCTGAAATCCGCACTCGCGTCAAGGAGGGCAAGATTGAGCAATATATTCCCGAAGAGTATCTCAATTCTAATAAAGAGAAGTACTATCAGGAGGGCGGTATGCGAATAATCGATATAGATGAAATTGTGGTTAATGCCCAACCGCTCGAATCGTCGCGCTTCAAAGGTGTCAGACCTACTCACGTGGTCTATGCTGCTAAATTCGTAAAGCACTATCCTACTGCATTGGACTTGGCCCTGAAAATCCCCGGTATGCGAATGAAACAGGGTATCCGTATCGGAATGATGGTTACTAAACCGAACAGAGAGGTTATTACGATGAATGCGGTACTTGCCGGTGCTCCGCTGTCTGCATTAACTCCGCGAGTGTTTGTTTCGCCACGTATTTATGCTGATGATATGCCTATTACGCAAGATGATTTGTTGAATATTCCGAGCGAAGATGTGATTTCGGTATCGTATATATCTCCTGCCCGTGCGGGAATTACGGATGATAGATATACAAATGTCGGTGCTCTGTATTATAAACTCAAAGCACCTTATCTGCGTAAATCTAACCAGAACCCCTCTGTAAGTAAAATTACGCCCCTCGGCTATAAGCAGGCTGTTGAGTACTATCAACCCAAATATGATGTTCCGAATCAGCTCGATTTGCGCACGACCGTAGCGTGGGTACCTGCGGTGAAGTTTGACGATGAGGGTCTTGCTACGATCGAATTCTATACGGCAGACCGAGCATCGGACTACGATGTGGTAATTGAGGGTATAACCGAGGAGGGACTCCCCTGCTCTGTTCAGGCAGTTGTCGAACGTGCAGATGTAGATAGATAATAAAAATAGCTATGAAACGATACACTACATTCCTTGTTGCGTTAATGCTGTCAGTGGTGGCTTTGGCACAACAGCAGTCGCAAGATCGTCTGCTTGACGGCTTTGCGCGAATGTATGCCAACAGCCTTCAAGAGAAGGTCTATTTGATGACCGACAAACCCTACTACTCGGCGGGTGAACGTATTTGGATGCGAGGCTGGGTTGTTGATGCTGTATCTCATACGGGACAGACCCCGACCAACTACCTATATGTCGATTTGGTTGATGCGGGCGATAATCTCGTTCAGCGAATCAAAATCAAGCGCGACTCGACGGGCTTCAACAATGCTATCGATCTGCCTTCGGACATCAAGGCAGGTAGTTATGCTCTGATTGCCTATACCCGTTGGCAGACCAATTGGTCGGAAGATTTCTTCTTCCGTCGTCGCATCGAGATTGGCAATTCGATCGACGATGTGGTGATGCACGAGGTTAGCTATGTGCTGGGCGAGGATAAAACGGCAACAGCTTTGGTGCGCTTTTATGGCTTTGATGGCCCGTATGTGGGTTATCGAGTGCAGTGCGTCGAAAAACGCGGAGATAATAAGTCGCGTAAATTTACACTGCGTACCGACTCTTATGGCCAGGTTCGTGTCGAATATACTCCGGTAGAAGGTGTTGTGGGTGAGATCGATATGATGCTCGAAGTGCCAAATCGTGATTTCCAGACAACCGTACTGCTCCCCGATGTGGATAACTCGATCAGTGTCGATTTTATGCCCGAAGGCGGTGATCTGATTGCCGATGTCAAGCAGCGTGTGGCGTTCAAGGCTATCGGTGCCGATGGATATAGTCGCGATATTGTAGGCGTTGTGCGCGACGAATCGGGCGCGGAGATATGCCCCTTTGCGGCTCAACATCGCGGTATGGGTCTTTTCGAATTTACACCGAAAGCGGGAGTGAAATATTATGCCGAGGTGGAGCACGAAGGACGCAAACTGCATTATGCGATACCGATGGCCAAGCGCGAGGGCTGTGCTTTGCGTGTTGAACGAGAGGGCGAGAATTGGGCGTGCCAACTGCTCTCGGCTCCCAATTTTGATTGCTCGAATTTGGGCGCATTGATCCATTCGCGCGGAGCTTTGGTCGGTATGGTTAATGATCTGTCAAACGAATTTTCGATACCCGAAAATATCCTTTTGGAGGGCATTTCGCAGGTGGCAATTTATGATCGCACGACGGGTCGAATTTATAGCGAACGATTGCTCTTCCGCCACCCTACGGAGCAGTTCAAGGTGGAGAGCCAAACGGCTGCTTCCGTTATGCGCAAACGTCAAAAAGTTTCACTTAATATAAAGGTTGTAAATGCCTCTGGTGATGTGGTTAATGGCGATTACGCAGTCGCTGTAACCGATAAACGAATGGTGCGCCGCGACAGCTCTGCCGAGAACGTTGTTACGAGTCTTTTGCTGACATCCGATTTGGGCGGTTTTGTCGAGGCTCCTGCTGAGTATTTCGGTGCTGCGCGCGAGCATACCGACCTGCTGATGATGACGCAGGGCTGGCGACGTTTCGATATTGGCGAGGTGATACGCGATTCAATGGCTCTGCCGACCGTTGGATTTGAGCAGACGCAGTCGATCGAGGGCCGAATTACCAATGCTTTCAATCGAGAGCCGAAGGGTGCGCAGATTGTGCTTCATAATAGTTATACCAAAACATTTGAAACTTTTACTCTCGGTGATGAACGCAACGGAAAGTTCCGCATTGATGGATTGGATTACCCCGATTCGACCCTATATACAATCAGCGTACTCAATCGCAAGGGACAGGATAATGTGCTGGGAGTGAAATTTGCGGCTAATCGTATGCCATTCCCAAAATCGCAAATATTTTCGCGACTGAAAGATGGCAAGATTGAGGAGTATATCCCCGATGAGTATCTTAATACCAACAAGGAGAAGTATTATCAAGAGGGCGGTATGCGAGTGATTAATATCGAGGAGGTTGTAGTCAAGGCAAAGCCTCTCGAATCATCGGTATTCAAAGGCGTAGTGCCGACCTATGAACTTCCTGTCGCGAAATTTGCGAAAACTCACGCAACAGCTTGGGATCTTGCGACCAAATTGCACGGTGTTCGTGCTATGCCCGACGGTACGTTCGCAACTCGTGAGAAAAGAGGTGTTATTACTCTGATGGAGGTTCTTGAAAGTGATAGCGTGGAATTATCGACAAATCAGTATGTTGTGCCTTTGATCTATGTCGATGACTTGGAGACTCCGATCGAAGAACTTTGGGATATTCCGAGCGAAGATGTAGTTTCGGTGTCGTTTGTGCCTTCGTTGCGAGCGGGAGTGGTCGGACCCGATACCATTCCTCAATCGGTGATTTTCTACAAACTTAAACCCGATCATTTGCGCAAATATCGCAAGAATGCATCGATAAATTCGATTGCTCCCCTCGGTTATAAGCAGGCCGTTGAGTACTATCAACCCAAATATAACATCCCCAATCAGCCCGATTTGCGTACAACCGTAGCGTGGGTGCCTGCTGTTGAGTTTGATGATGAGGGGCGTGCTACAATCGAATTCTATACGGCCGATCGCGCGACCGACTATGATGTGGTTATCGAGGGTATAACCGAAGAGGGACTCCCCTGCTCCGTTCAGGCAGTTGTTGAGCGCGCAGATGCTGTTCGGTAGTAAACTACCGACATAAAAAAGAATGTTTCGGCGACAAAAGTTGCGAGTATCGTTTATTTACTCTACTTTTGCGCCGAAACTACGTTTTAGACCAACACTTATGTTCAGTAAACAGATTATAGACAAACTTGCAGCGTATCGCACTCCGTTCTATCTCTACGATGTGGAGTTGTTGCATCGTACGTTGCAGTGCGCTGTCGAAGAGTCGGCGCGTTACGGCTACCATATTCACTACGCCTTGAAGGCAAATTTTGATGACCATCTGTTAGGGGTTATTCGTGGCTATGGGCTTGGTGTCGATTGTGTTAGCGGTAACGAGGTCCGTAAGGCTGTAGAGTCGGGCTTTGATCCGCGTAAGGTTGTCTATGCCGGTGTCGGCAAGAGCGACGAGGAGATTCGTTACTCGATCGAGCAGAATATTTTGGCATTCAATAGCGAGTCGCGTCAGGAGTTGCAGGTTATCGACCAGATTGCGGCCGAGATGGGACGTACGGTCGATGTGGCTCTGCGTATCAATCCCGATGTTGATCCTAAAACGCATAAACATATCTCTACGGGACACGGCGATAGTAAGTTCGGTATCTCGTATCGCGAAATTGAGCAGGTAGCCGAGGAGATTGGCGAGTTGCGAAATATTCGCATCGTTGGTCTGCATTTCCACGTTGGCTCGCAGATTCTCGATATGTCTGTCTTTGAGAAACTTTGCTGTCGAGTGAATGAGATTTCCCGTTGGTTCGAGCAGCGAGGTTTTGCGTTGGAGCATATTAACGTAGGTGGCGGTTTGGGTATTGATTACGACGATCCCGATCGCACTCCGATCCCCGATTTTAAGGGCTATTTTGCGGCGTTTGCTCGCACTCTTGATGTGGGTGATAAGCAGGTGCATTTTGAGTTGGGTCGTTCGATTGTCGGTCAGTGTGGCGAGCTGATTTCGCGTGTGCTCTATCGCAAAACAACCCCTACGGGCCGAGAGGTGGCAATTATCGATGCCTCGATGACCGAATTGATGCGCCCCGCACTCTATGGCGCACATCACCGCATTGTAAATCTCACTTCGCCGAATGCTCCGACAATGAACTGTATGGTGGCGGGAACGGTGTGTGAATCGTCAGATATTTTTGCGCGCGATGTAGAACTGCCGGCATTGCAACGAGGTGATTTGGTGGCGATTCAGTCGGCCGGAGCTTATGGCCGTTCGATGGCATCGTGCTACAATCTGCACGCTCTGCCTGATGCGGTTTATAGCGATGAAATTTAATTTTGGATAACTATAATCTTAGACTTGAAATAAATACAGCAAATCTCTGATTGTTATGTGGTTAATGTTGGCATTTGCATCTGCTGCGCTGCACGGATGTTACGATATATGCAAAAAGCGAGCACTGCTCAATAATGCGGTCTTGCCCGTGTTGTTTTTCAATACGCTGTTCTCGGCGTTGATCTTCCTACCGTTGATTCTTTCGTCGGTATTTGGTTGGGGACTTGGTGAGGGAACATTGTTTGAGGTGCCTTCGCTTGGTTGGGAGGCGCATACGCAAGTCTTTATAAAAGCTTGTATCGTGCTGACATCGTGGACTTTTGGATATGTGGCAATGAAACATCTGCCTATTACGATTGTCGGCCCGATTAATGCTACGCGACCGGTTGGTGTGCTGATTGGTGCGATGTTGATTTTTGGCGAACGACTGAATCTCTATCAGTGGATTGGTGTGATTCTGGCAATTGCGGCAATCTTTATGTTGAGTTTTTCGAGCAAAAAAGAGGGCATCGACTTTAAGCATAACAAGTGGATTCTGTGTCTGCTTTTGGCTGCGCTGGCTGCAATCGCAAGCGGTCTGTATGACAAGTATATTATGATGAAACTCGCGCCGATGTTTGTTCAGGCGTGGTGTAATTTCTATCTGGCGATTATTATGGGCGCGGTGATTATTGCACTGTGGTATCCGACTCGCAAGAGCACTACCCCGTTCCGTTGGACTTGGGTAATTCTGCTTGTAACGCTCTTCTTGACGGTTGCCGATTTCTTGTATTTCTACTCGTTGGCGCAGGAGGATTCGATGATTTCGATTATCTCAATGGTACGTCGCGGATCGGTTGTTGTGTCGTTCTTGGGCGGTGCGTTGATCTTCCGTGAGCGCAACGTGAAGAATAAGGCAGCAGGTTTGTTGCTTATTCTGATCGGTATGATCTTCCTCTATTTCGGTTCGAAGTAGAAAATTGCCACAATCGAGGGCTATTTATCGTGGGAAAAGATTCTCTTTTCCGATTTATTTTTATAACTTTGTACGTTTTTAATCACAATTCGTACAAAATAAATAATTACATATACGATGAATATCTCTTATAATTGGCTTAAAAACTATCTGAAAACCGATCTCTCGGCAGAGAAGATCGCTGAAATTCTGACAGATATAGGTCTCGAAGTTGAAGAGTTCGAGAAGATTGAAACCATTCGCGGCGGTCTGGCGGGTGTGGTTGTTGGCGAGGTTTTGACCTGCGTTGATCACCCCGATTCGGATCACCTGCACGTAACCACCGTTGATGTTGGTGCAGGCGAGCCGTTGAATATTGTCTGCGGCGCGCCCAATGTTCGCGCAGGCTTGAAGGTGCTGTGCGCAACCATCGGCGCAGTGCTCTATCCGATGGGCGAAACCGAGGGCTTCAAAATCAAGAAGAGCAAGATTCGCGGTGTCGAGTCGTTCGGTATGCTCTGCGCAGATGACGAGTTGGGTATCGGAACAGACCACGACGGTATCAAAGAGTTGCCCGCAGATGCTCCCGTTGGTATGTCGGCGAAGGAGTATCTGAATGTAAAAGATGACTATCTGATCGGTATTGGCCTTACTCCTAACCGTATCGATGCAGCATCGCATATCGGCGTTGCTCGTGATTTGGCTGCATATTTGGCTGCTAATGGTCAGCAAGTCGAGCTGACTTGGCCTTCGGTTGATGAGTTCTCGGTAGATAACCACGATTTGAAGATTGACGTAGAGGTCGCTAATACGGAAGCAGCGCCGCGCTATGCAGGTGTTACGGTTACAGGTTGCAAGGTCGCTCCGTCGCCCGAATGGTTGCAGGATTCGTTGCGCGCTGTCGGTATCAATCCCAAAAATAATCTGGTCGATATTACTAACTATATCCTCTTTGAGTTGGGCCAGCCCTTGCACGCTTTCGATGCTGATAAGATCGAAGGCGGTAAGATTGTGGTACGCACCTGCGAAGAGGGCACTCCGTTCGTAACGCTCGATGGCGTTGAACGTAAATTGTCGGCTCAGGATCTGATGATCTGCAATGCTAATAATCCGATGTGTATCGCCGGCGTATTTGGCGGTTTGGAGTCGGGCGTGAGCGATACGACAACCAATATCTTCATCGAAAGTGCATATTTCAACCCCGTTTGGGTGCGTAAGACTGCAAAGCGACACGGTTTGAATACCGATTCGTCGTTCCGTTTCGAGCGTGGTATCGATCCCGATCGTACGGTTTATGCTTTGAAGCGTGCAGCGTTGATGTTCCGCGATCTGGCAGGTGGTAAGATCGCGTCGGAGATTGTTGATCTCTACCCCGCTCCGATTGCTCCGTTCCGTTTTGACGTTTCGTTGAAGCGCGTGAATGCACTGATCGGTAAGGAGATTCCGGAGCAGACCGTTCGCTCGATCATTGCCGCATTGGAGGTAGAGATCGAGGCAGAAAAGGATGGCGTTCTGTCGGTGGTAGTTCCTGCATATCGTGTAGATGTGCAGCGTGCGCCCGATCTGATCGAGGATATTCTGCGAATCTATGGCTACAATAATGTGGAGATTCCCCAGCACGTCAATTCTACCCTTTCGTATGCTCCGAAACCCGACAAGAATAAGATTGTCAATATGGTCAGCGACCTGCTTACCGATAATGGTTTTGTCGAGATTATGAGCAACTCGCTCACAAAGGGCTTATATTACGAAGGTTTGGAGAGCTACAAGGCCGAGAATTGCGTTCGTATTATGAATCCGTTGAGTGCAGACCTGAATGTGATGCGTCAGACGTTGCTGTTTAATGCATTGGAGGCTGTTCAGCTCAATGTAAATCACCGTAATGGCGATTTGAAACTATATGAGTTTGGTAATTGCTACTACTATAACGCCGAGGCAAAGAACGAGGATAACTCGCTGGCTCTCTACTCGGAGAACTATCGTTTGGCAATTACGGTAACGGGCGCATCGGCTGCGCAGTCGTGGAATGTACGCGCCGAGAAGTCCGATTTCTATACTCTGCGTGCCGTAGCCGAGAAGGTTCTGCGTCGCTTCGGTTTGGATATCTATTCGTTGAAGAGCGAGAAGGTTCAGAACGATCTGTTTGCCGAGGCTCTGTCGGTGCAGATCAATGGCAAAGAGTTGTTGCGTATGGGCGTTGTAGCGTCGAAGATTCGCGCGAAGTTCGATTTGAAGCAGGAGGTCTATTTCCTCGAAATGGACTTTGATCGTCTGTTGAAGGCGGCGAAGAAACATCGTATCGCAGCCGAGGAGTTGTCGAAATTTCCTGAGGTTAAGCGCGACTTGGCTCTGTTGGTTGATAAGGATGTAACCTTCGAGAAATTGCGTTCGATCGCCTTTGCAACCGAAAAGAAGCTCTTGAAGAGCGTATCGCTGTTCGATGTATATGAGGGCGATAAACTGCCCGCAGGCAAGAAATCGTATGCATTGAGCTTTGTTTTGGAGGATAAGAGCCAGACATTGACCGATAAGGTGATCGACAAGGTTATGAATAACCTTATGGCCCAGTTCGAGCGTCAGGCAGGCGCGCAGGTCCGCTAATCGCAGCCGCAAACTTTTGAAAGACAATTAATAACCAAATAGAACTATGGAGAAAATCTTAATCCTCGACTTCGGCTCGCAGTACACGCAGCTTATCGCTCGTCGCGTGCGCGAACTGAATGTCTATTGCGAGATTCACCCCTACAACAAAGTCCCCAATTTGGACGAGTATATCGGTGTGATTCTCTCCGGTAGCCCTGCTTCGGTGCGTAATGAGGACGCTCCGCAGGTTGATCTGTCGCAGATCAAGGGTAAGAAGCCTCTGCTTGGCGTTTGCTATGGTGCGCAGTATCTGTCGCACAATTTCGGTGGCGAAGTTGCACCTTCGGGAACGCGCGAGTATGGTCGTGCAATGCTTACGGTTGCAGAGCCTAACGATCCTCTGCTCAAAAATCTCTCTGCTACTACGCAGGTATGGATGTCGCACGGCGATACGATCGTACGTGTGCCCGAGAACTACAAAATCATTGCAAGCACCGAGTCGGTGCGTGTTGCTGCTTATCATATCGAGGGTGAGCAGACTTGGGGTATTCAGTTCCACCCAGAGGTTTATCACTCGACTGAGGGTAAGGAGTTGCTCTATAACTTCGTTGTAGGTGTCTGCGGCCACAAGCAGGATTGGACTCCCGCATCGTTCGTCGAGGAGACCGTTGAGAAATTGCGCGCACAGATTGGCTCCGATAAGGTAGTCTTGGGCCTTTCGGGTGGCGTTGATTCGTCGGTTGCAGCTCTGTTGTTACACAAGGCTATCGGTCATCAGCTGACTTGTATCTTTGTTGATACCGGCTTGTTGCGTAAGAACGAGTTCGAAGATGTAATGCACTCGTATAAGGATATGGGTCTGAATGTTATCGGTGTTGATGCTTCGGCAAAATTCTACGCCGATTTGGCCGGTCAGGCTGATCCTGAGCGTAAGCGTAAGATTATCGGCCGCGACTTTATCGAGGTGTTTGATGAGGAGGCACAGAAACTGACTGACGTTAAGTGGTTGGCACAGGGAACGATCTATCCCGATGTTATCGAGTCGGTTAGCGTTAATGGTCCGTCGGCAACTATCAAGTCGCACCATAACGTAGGCGGTCTGCCTGAGAAGATGAACTTGAAGATCGTTGAGCCGTTGCGTCTGCTGTTTAAGGACGAGGTTCGCCGTGTCGGTCGTCAGTTGGGTCTTGATCCGCTGCTGCTTGGCCGTCATCCTTTCCCTGGTCCGGGTTTGGCTATCCGTATCTTGGGCGATATCACTCCCGAAAAAGTTGCAATTTTGCAGGAGGCTGATAAGATCTATATCGACGGTCTGCGCGAGTGGGGTCTGTACGATAAGATCTGGCAGGCAGGCGTGATTCTGCTGCCCGTACAGAGTGTAGGTGTTATGGGCGATGAGCGTACGTATGAGAATTGCGTTGCTCTGCGTGCCGTAACCTCGACCGATGGTATGACTGCCGATTGGTATCCTCTGCCTTACGATTTCTTGGCAAAGATGTCGAACGATATTATAAATAAGGTAAAGGGTATTAACCGCGTAGTGTATGACGTTTCGTCGAAACCGCCCGCAACAATCGAGTGGGAGTAACTAACTCTGACTCTTTGTATAAATAAAACACCCCCGATCTGCAATGATCGGGGGTGTTTTGGTATTGTTCAGATCGAGTTACATCTCAAACGTAAATGCAATTGGATAGTGATCCGAGATATAGGGTGCTCCGTAGTTGCCGTCGAGGGTGCGGTACTCTTTTGGTGTTACGCCTGCGTAGAAGATGTGATCGATGATATAACCTGCGGCTGCGTTGCCCCAATTATTGAATGATCCCTTATTGTCTGTTACGGGGCTGTCGTGGCGTGCGTAGCCTAAAACCTCCTGCATCGGTATCAAGAGCGAGTCTGCCAATTCGGAATTGAAGTCGCCACCTACGATAATAGCCTTTCTGCCAGCCGTTTGCAGTGATTTAATACGCTCAGCAATCATCTTTGCCGACTCAACGCGAGCCACTCGACCGACGTGGTCGAAGTGAGTATTAATATAGGTAAGCTCCTTACCATTGTTTTTGTCGCGCAGAGTTACGAATGTTGCCATACGGTTGTAGTCGGCATCCCAACCGCGCGAGCAGGTGTCGGGAGTTTCGCTCAACCAGATACTCTTCTTCTCTAACAGATCAAATTTATCGCGCAGATAGAAAATCGCATTGACCTCGCTCGCGGGGTCTTCGTCATTCTCGCCAACTCCAATGCGCACATATTGCGGGCACTCCGCCTCGACATATCGGGTTTGCTCCAAGAACGACTCTTGAAGACCGAAGATGTCGGGCTGTTCCTGCTCGATCATTGTGATTGTGGCAGGCTTGCGCACGTCCCAATGCAGGCTATCGGTATCGTACGGAGTTAATACGCGAATGTTATACGAGATAACCTTGTAGCGGGCAGTTTCGGGCGTACCACACGCCGTGAAAATTACAGCTAATGCGAACGCAAAGATGCGAGTCAGAGTTTTCATAGGGCTATGAGTATTATTTGGTATGACAAATTTAGTGAAAGATTTTGCCAATCGGGCAAGTTTTGCTAAATTTGTGTCAAGTAATCGAAAATTAATATTAAATTACAATAGCAATGAAAAAACTCTTAATGCTCCTCGTTGCGTGCTTGCCGCTGATGGCTATGGCGCAGAAAAAGGATAAGGATTGGGCAGATTATGCTCGTTACGAAAATGCAAATGCAGCGCTTACAAAGGCTCCTTCGGTAGTCTTTATGGGTAACTCGATTACGCAGTGCTGGTATGAGATGCACCCCGATTTCTTCAACGACAACAACTTTGCAGGTCGTGGTATCAGTGGTCAGGTTACACAGCAGATGATGAGCCGCTTCCGTGCAGATGTGATCGATCTCGACCCTCGCGCGGTGGTAATTTTGGCCGGTACGAATGATGTCGCTCGCAACAATGGTTACATCTCGTTGGAGCATATTGCTCAGAATATCGAGTCGATGATTCAGTTGGCAAAGGCTAACCGAATTAAGGTTATTCTCTGCTCGGTTCTGCCCGTTAAGCAGTATAAGTGGCGCAAGGATCTTGGCAATGTGTCGTGGCAGATTCTCGAACTGAATAAAATGCTCCGCAAGCTTGCTCGCAAGTATAATTGCAAGTGGGTTGATTTCTATGAGCCGATGGTTGATCGCGAGGGCGGTTTGGATGATCGCTATACCAAAGATGGTGTGCATCCCACCCCTGCTGGTTACGACCTAATGGAGGCAATTATTGCTCCGAAATTGAAGAGATATATGCCTCGATAAATGAGGTGAAATGTCCGTTCGTGGTCAGTTGAACGGGTGATTTGGGCGGTTGACACCCCAATTTGGGCGTTTCACCGCCTTTTTTGTGTTTTTACACGAAATTTGTAATAGATTTGTAGCAAGAAAATAGTAATGTATAATCAATGAAAAGAGTTGTATTAATAACCATTTTATTCTGCTTTGTTTGTGCTAATGCTTTTGCACAATCGACAAGCAAACTGACAGCGCAGTTGGTTGATGCCTCGAATGGCGAACCGATTTTGGGTGCCACTGTTGAGTATGCATCGACAAAGAAACCCGATAAGAAACGCTATTTAACCTCTGGTTATAATGGTTCGATTTCGATTTCGTCGCTCGCTTATGGCGATTATGATATTACTATTACATTTATCGGTTACGAGACCATTAAAAAGCAGGTTACCGTTAAGTCGGCAACTACCGCGCTCGGTAAAATCGAGATGAAGCCCGCTTCGGAGATGATCGAATCGGTCGTTAAGGAGGTGCAGGCGTTGCGTACATCGCAAAAGGGCGATACGGTAAGCTACAATGCAGGTGCATTTAAGGTGGCAGCCGATGCCGATGTTGAAGGCTTGTTGAAGAAGATGCCGGGTATCACAATTAATAATGGTGAGGTCGAGGCTCAGGGCGAGTCAGTTAAGAAGGTCTTTGTCGATGGCAAGGAGTTCTTTGGCGAGGACGTTACGACGGCTATTCAGTCATTGCCCGCACAAGCGGTTGATCGCATTGAGGTATATAACAAGTTGAGTGATCAGGCCGAGTTTTCAGGTATGGACGATGGTGAGGGTTATAAGGCTCTTAACATCGTAACCCATAAGCATATGCGTCAGGGTCAGTTCGGTAAGCTCTATGCCGGCTATGGTTACGACAACAACGAGAATGCAATTGCTAACCATAAGTATTTAGCAGGCGGTAATGTTAATGTATTTCAGGGCAACCACCGAGTAACGGCTCTGGGCCTTTTTAATAATATCAACCAGCAGAACTTCTCGTTCGAGGATATTTTGGAGGTCTCTGGCGGTGGCGGCGGTCGCGGTGCCGGTCAGTATATGGTTCGCCCCCAAGCAGGCGTTGCGTCGGTAAATGCTGTGGGCTTGAATTATTCGGGCATCTGGGGCAAGCGTGAGAAGGTAACATTCCAGGGTAGCTACTTCTTCAATAATACCCATACGGTGAACAATTCGTCTGTCGAGAAGTGGTACGAGGCTCCGTCGCCTATTGATACCCTCTATCAGTCGGGTTATTCGGATACACGCAACAACAACCATCGTATCAATGCTCGTTTGGATTGGAAGATCTCGGAGAATCAGTCGTTGATGTCGCGTACGGGTTTCAGCTTCCAGCTCAATAATCCCTACTCTACTACCAACGGTCGTCAGTTCGGTCAGAGTGGTTTGAGCATTATCGACAACTATAACAAAACGCACAACCACGGCTTTAATGTCAATGAGTTCTTGCAGTATCGTGCAAAGTTGGGTAAGGCCGGTCGTACGATTACGATCGATGGTAATGTCCGTTATCGCGATCGCGTTTATGAGCGCGACAGCTGGTCGAATACAGCAGAGGCTCTTCGCTATAATCCCGATGAGGTCAATGTAGATGATCTTGAAGCTCCGATCAACCTGCGTTATCTCTATACCGAGACCCCTTCGAACAGCCTTAATTTGAGCGCAAGTTTCAACTATACCGAACCGCTGTCGAAGTACTCGCAGTTGAGTTTGCAGTATCGTTTCAACAACGACTATTCGGAGAATAACAAGTCTTCGTACATTACAGGTGAGGATTTCGATCCTACGGGCTTGACTCCCGATCCTGAATTGTCCACCAATTCGGAGAGCACCTATACCACTCATCGTGTAGGTCCCGGTTTCCGTTTTTCGAAGAATCGCAATACGATCGTTGCTAACGTATTCTATCAGCACGCTGATTTGAATGGTTTGGTTGGTGATCAGAAGATTAATAAAGGCTACGACAACGTAACATATTTCTTGATGACGAACTTGCAGATTAACCGCGAGAACTCGTTGCGTATTCGAGTGCGTTCGTCAACCGATGAGCCGCGACTTACTCAGTTGCAGGAGATCAAGGATATCTCTAATGCGCAGTACGTTTCGACGGGTAATATGGATTTGAATCAGGCATATTCGCACAGCATCAATGCTCACTATGTAAATTCGAATGTCGCAAAGGGTCGTACGTTTATGTTGATGGGTATGTTCTCGACTACGCAGGACTACATCGGTAGAAGCGTTTATTACAACCCGTCGAGCGAGATTACAGGTCTTAACTACACTCCGTTGCAGTATAGTACCTACGAGAATATGGACGGTCAGTGGTCGGTGCGCGGTATGGTTAGCTTCGGTACTCCGCTCGGATTTATGAAGTGTAACCTGAACCTGCGTGCAGGTGTTAATTACTCGGTTACCCCTTCGATGATCGATGGCGCGATTAATAACGCCAGCAATATGGGCTATAATTTCGGTGCTGTATTGGGCTCGAATATCTCGGAGAATGTCGATTTCACGTTGGCTTGGAATGGCAACTACAACGAGGCTCTGAACTCGCAGGCAAAGTCGAAAAACCGCTACTTCAACCACTCGGCATCGCTCAACTTGAAGGCATCGTTCTGGAAGGGCTTTACCTTTACGGGTAGCTGCGTATATAACCAATACAAGGGTTACACCAACGACTACAATGAGGATTTCTTGCTTTGCAATCTCTTCCTCGGTAAGAAGATATTTAAGAATCAGCGCGGCGAGATTCAGATCGGTGTGAATGATGTGTTTAACCAGAATAGCGCATTCTCGCGTTCGACAGGTTCGGGTTATACACAGAATAGCTGGAACAACGTAATCGGCCGCTACTATACCGTACAGTTCATCTACAACTTGCGCCATTTCGGCAAGAAGGGCTCGAAGAATATCGGCGACTACGAAGGTATGGGTGGTCGTGGCGGTCGCGGCGGAATGGGCGGTGGACGTCCTATGGGTCCTCCTCCGGGCAGTATGCACGGTGGCCCGCGTTAATAGCTCCGCACTAAATTAATTAAGGCAGTAATGCAAAACACAATAAACTCCGTTAGGTGTTAATAAATTAGGTTTGATGTGTTGGCAGGGACAGCAGTGAATGCTCTCCCTGCTTTTTTGTTTATTATAGGCATTGCCGTACTCGGCGCAGAGCAAAACAACGCGGGCACATTTGCGTTTGGCATACAACTTGCTCTGAAAGCGGTGCGATAACTCGTTGAACAACAAATCAAAGATGACTTAATGAGTCATTGAAAGCAATGAAACGAACTATTTTTTAATTTAATTCAATGCCTATGAAAACAATTCGATTCCTAATTGCTGCACTCCTTGTGTCTGCGACCGTTTCGGCGCAGAATTATAATGAGGATTATAAGCCGGTGGTCTATCTGCTTGGTGTGCAACGTACGACAACCAATGCCGATGCGATGAGTGATGCCGAGTGTTGCACTCGCAATCAGATGGCTATCGATCAGGCGATCCTCGATTTTGTCGAGACTCATCGAGGCGGTTTTGAACAGCCCTATCTGCCGCAAATGATCTTTTCGAGTCGCACCAATAAGATTGCATTTGCCGTTGGTGGTAATGTCAATATGCGTGTCGGTTATGATTTTAAGGGAGTGGTCGAAAACCGCGACTTTATTACGGCCGATATTCCTATCCCCGGCAACTATGCGACACGACAGAAACTGATGATGGATGCCTCGACATCGAGCATCTATTTCAAAGCCGTAGCCAATAATTCGACACTCGGTCGTGTTGTGGCAATGTTCGAAGCAGATTTTCGCGGTGGTCAGACCGGTTATACCCCGCGTGTGCGATTGGCCTATGTCTCACTTGCAGGCTTTACGTTGGGTCGTGATGTTACGACATTCTGCGATTTGAACTCTTCGCCGCAAACTATCGATTTCGAAGGCCCGAATGCCTATACCTTCGGTTTTGCAACGATGATTCGCTATTCGAGGATGTTTGGTCGCCACTTCTCGATGGGTATTGCTGCCGAGATGCCTAAGGTGAGTGCAACCTATGGCGAAACTTTTACTCCGATTAATCAGCGTGTGCCCGATTTCCCGATGTATGTGCAGTATAGCTGGGGTCGTAGTGCCAATAGCCACGTTCGCGTAACGGGTGTGCTGCGCGATATGTACTATCATAACCTGACCAAAGGTGAGAATCAGGCAGAGTTTGGCTGGGGCGTACAGTTAAGTGGTAATGTCGCAATTGGTGATCGCTGGAATACCTATTTCAATGGCGTTTATGGCAAGGGTATTACCCCCTATATTCAAGATTTGAAGGGCTCTGGTATGGATTTGGTTGTTGGTACGGATGATCCTACAAAGCTGCGCACGTTGCCGATGTATGCGTGGATGGCAGCCGGTCAGTTCAATATCACCAATTGGTTGCAGATAACGGGTGGTTACTCGGATGTTACGGTTCAGCGAAAAGATGGCTACTGGTCGCCTAATCAGTATCGTCGTGCGCAATATATCTTTGGTAATCTGTTCTGCCATATTACCCCGCGTTTTGAGGTAGCTGTGGAGTATCTGCACGGCATTCGTAAGGATATGAGTAGCAATAAGAATAGCGCAAACCGTATTCAGGCAATGGTTAAGTATAACTTCTAATCATTCGCTGAAACTAATTCAAGAAAATCTCTCGAAAGAGATCTCATACTCACATTTTTTCAGAGTGGCATCGCTGTCGTGCGGTGCCACTCGCATTTTTATTGGCGATCCTTGCGTTTAGGATTTCTGGGGAACCAACCTCTCTCTACCCTCTTCCGTTGCTCAAATAGCTCTCCAATACTCCAAAACGAAGAGAATCCGACAACTCCGCATATTGCCGACCACATAACGTTCTTAATCATTAAGGCCGCAATGAGTGCGATGATGCCCGCAATGAGAAATACCCACCAACAACGAACTCCAAAATGGTATTCTCCTTTGATGACCAAAGGATGAAACAATCCTATAATGAAGAATGTGAGCAAACCGATGACCACACCTTCGAGATTATGTTCTGCCAAAAACTGCATAAAAACGAGTTAATAATGCACAAATATAGAGATTTATTCTTATTTTTGAATCTATTTTAGTGCGATAACGCTACAAACGCCCACAATGAGAATATTTCTGTCGATATTTTATACATTATTGCTTGCTGTATTGACGGCGGGTGAAGTATTCTATTTGAAGTTTGTAACGGAGCAACGTCGGCGAACAGCAACGGCCTGCGCGGTGGCTATTCAACCGCTGCCTGCGGTGCGTCGTGTGCGCATTGTTTTTGGTGGCGACGTAATGGCTCATACCCCTCAATTAACGGCTGCAAAGTGCGCGGATGGCGCATATTCGTTCGATTGTTCGTTTGAGTATGTAGCCCCTATTTTGCGCGATGCCGATCTGGCGGTGGTGAATCTTGAAACAACCCTCTCGCGCCAAACTCCATATACGGGCTATCCGATGTTTCGTTCGCCTGCCGAGTTGGCGGTAACGCTTCGTGATGTCGGGGTGGATGCAGTCGGACTCGCCAATAATCACATTTGCGACCGTGGAGCCTTCGGCTTGCGATCAACAATCGGGATACTCGATAGCCTTGAAATTAAATATGCGGGAGCTTATATTGATTCATTGTCGCAGAGCCAACCCCAACCTCTGTATCTTTCAGCGAATGGTTTTACGCTGGCTTTGTTGAACTATACCTACGGAACAAATGGTATCCCGACCCCGCGCGGAATGGTTGTAAATCGCATCGATACGATCCAAATGGCAACTGATATTGCAAAGATCGATCGTTCGAAGTCAGATGCAATCTGCGTAATGATTCATTGGGGCGAGGAGTATCAGCGCAAGCCAAATCGCACACAGCGAGCGATTGCTGATTTCTGCCGTCGCCAAGGCGTGGATCTTATCATCGGTAGCCATCCGCACGTAGCACAGCCGATCGAGAGCGATAGCGCGTGTCGTTGGAGCGTGGTATATTCTTTGGGAAATATGGTCTCAAATCAGCAGTGGCGATATAGCGATGGCGGTTTGTTGGCCGAGGTTCGATTTTCGCGTGTGGCTGATGCATCGGTGTCGATGTCGGTAGAGGCGATACCTATATGGGTGCTATGTCCCGAATATCGCATCGTGCCCCCTTCGGTCGGTGATACGCTGACGATGAGTTCTACTGCGCGTTATCGATATAACCAATTTATCAGTGATTGTAAAACATTGCTCAAAACAAAATAGAGATATGGAAAAACGAATAATTATAATGGGTGCGACTTCGGGTCTGGGGCGTGCGTGTGCCGAAGATTTTATCTCGCGCGGATATAAAGTCGGCGTTTGTGGTCGCCGTACAGAGGCACTCGAAGCGATTCGCAAGATTGCTCCCGATAGCGTTTTTACAGCTACGATTGATATCACACAACCGAATGCCGATGAGCAGCTACTGACATTGATCGAACAGATGGGTGGTCTTGATATCTATTTCCACGTTTCGGGTATCGGCAAAAATAATATCCCTCTCGATCCGACGATTGAACTGAACACCGTTCGTGTAAATTGCGAAGGTTTCTGTCGAATGGTCGGTTGTGCATATCGCTATTTTAGAGATAATGGCGTAAAGGGTGCGCAGATCGCCGTAGTGTCGAGTATCGCAGGCACGAAAGGTCTTGGCGCAGCTCCTGCCTATTCGGCTACAAAACGTATGCAGAATTGCTATATTCAGTCGCTTGCCCAGCAGAGTGCAATTACAAAGAGTGATATCTCATTTACAGACATTCGCCCAGGATTTGTCGCTACCCCGCTGCTTGATACCGATGGCCACAACTATCCGATGCTGATGCAAACGCCTTATGCGGCGAAACGTATCGTGCGAGCTATTCTCAACCGTCGTCGTGTGGCTGTCATTGATTGGCGATATGCAATTTTGACCTCGGTGTGGCGTTGTATCCCTCGCTGGCTGTGGGAACGCCTGCCGATTAAAGCCTCAAAGAAATAGGTTGGACTTTCGAAAGATCGTCAGAATAAAGTCAATTGCTCTTAAAGATAAAGCCTCGACTCCTTTCGGGATAGTCGAGGCTTTTATTTTTATGGGATTTCTTTCTCTACAAATTGTCGAACTCTTCGTCAATCGAAGCGGCATTGTAGCTATCCTGCTGGATCAGCGAGCCGTCAGCATTGAATAATTCGGGTTTGCTACGCTTGATAAAGTTAATGGCATCCAACAGGCCATTTTCGAATTTATCGAAATCCTCCTTATAAAGGAACATAGTTCGACGGTCATAAATTGCATCTCCATTCGGCGTTGTGCGCTTGCGACTCTCGGTAATGGTGATGAAATAGTCATCGCCGCGAGTAGCTTTAACGTCAAAGAAATATGTTCTACGACCAGCTTTAATGGCTTTGGTGTAGATCTGATCGTCCCAATTATCTCCTATCTTCTGATAATCCTCCAACATACATCTTAGGTGTTAATTTCGGTGTAAAAATACAACAAAATGGCTGAATATGGAAATCAAAAGTGCCAAAAAATAATACGCCCTGATTGAACACGCGTGTAATCAGTAAGTTAAAAAATGGATTTATTTTGCAGGAAGTGCTTCCAAAGCGCGTTTTACGATGTTATTGGTGCGATTTATCACCTTGAAGTAGGCCGTCGAATCCCATAGACGTTGCGCAATTAGTGCCTTTGTAATCTCGGCAATCGAATTGCGCGATATTGCCAACTCTTCATCGTTGCGGGCAATTCCTCTGCCTTTGGCAAAGATTGCCAGAGATTCAATCATCTCATCGCCTACCTCGAACTCCTCGACAAATTGATCGTCGGTCGAGAAGCGACTCTCTAACTCTGCACGATGCGTATCGAGATAATCGACTACAAACTCTGCCAAAATGCCGCGACGGCTTAACTCGGCCCAATAATCCGAGTAGTCGCTCGTGTCGCTCTTAACGATAATGTCGGGCATAATGCCTCCACCGCCAAAAACCGTGCGACCTTTAATCAGTGTCTTGTATTTGGGCAGTGAGTCGAGCGCTGCTGAATCGAGAGGCAACTCTTCGGTCAGACGTTTGGTGAGATTTGCATAGTACTCTTCGCGCTTGCCATTTTCGAATGGTCGCTGGATTACTCGCCCCGTTGGTGTGTGATAACGAGCGACTGTCAGACGTACTGCCGAGCCATCGACCATAGGTATCTGTCGTTGTACCAACCCTTTACCAAAACTTGGGCGGCCAATGATTGTGGCACGATCCCAATCTTGCAATGCGCCCGAAACAATCTCGCTTGCCGAAGCCGAAAACTCATCAATCAGAACAATGACCTCACCTTTGGTAAATACACCACCCTTGCGGGCCTTGTAGCTCTCTTTCGGGATAACACGGCCTTCGGTTGAAACCACTTCTCGATCTTTCGGGAGAAAGTAGCCTGCCATTTCGATCGAGGGTTCAATTAAACCGCCACTATTACTGCGCAGATCGAGGATTACTTGCTTGGCATTCGGCATTTTGTCCATTGCCTCGACAAATTCATCCATTGTCTTGCGTGCAAAACGATTGACCTTAATATAGGCGGTCTGGGGCGTAATCATATATGCGGCATCGACCGAATTGATAGGAATCTGGCGGCGCACAATCGTAAAGCCCAAAGGCTCCGCTACGCCGTGTCGAGCCACCTCAATATCGACTTTCGTACCCTCTTTACCTCGCAGTAATTTGGGTACTTCGGTCTGCTTAACACCAACAATTGATTCGCCATTGACTTTGATAATTCTATCGTTGGGAAGAATGCCGACATCGGCCGAGGGGCCACCTGCGATTGTATTGACAATGCGCACGGTATCATCCATAACGCGAAATTCGACACCGATACCGCTGAAACTGCCATCGAAATCTTCACGTACGCCCGTCATCTCTTCGGCATCGATGTATGTCGAATGGGGATCGAGTTCCGAAAGCATTTTAACGATGGCATCTTCAACCAACTTGCCACTATCCACTTCGTCGATATAGAAACCGACCAGATAGCGATAAAATTGAACTAACTTTTGTAGCTGTTGCGACGGATCAGCCTTCGGTTGAGCGTCGGGCGCGGTGTTTTGTGCCACCGCGCCAATGCTCAACAATAAGGTGAATATAATCGCAAACAATTGCTTCATAATATGTGTTCGTTAATCCATTAATACGCCTTTGGCATATTTAACGTATGATACGATCTCTTCGGGGGCAACTTTGTACTGCTTGCCGCTCTCCATATCTTTGATCGTTACCTTATTCTCTGCCAGCTCGTCGCTGCCGATGATAATAACATATGGAATACCGCGACGGTTGGCGTACTCCATCTGCTTTTTCATCTTGCAAATATCGGGATAGACCTCAGTTTGAACACCCTCTTTGCGTAGCATATCGGCAGCACGCATAGCCGCCAACTGCTCCTGCTCTCCAAGACTTACAAACAGCGCGCCTGTTGAAATCGTCGCGTGCAACGGGAAGAGATCCAACCCGCACATTACGTCGTAGATACGATCGGCACCAAACGAGATACCTACGCCCGACATACCCGACAGACCGAAAATGCCTGTAAGGTCGTCGTAGCGACCGCCACCGCAAATGCTACCAATGGCGTAATCTACCGCCTTAACCTCGAAGATAGCTCCCGTATAATAGTTCAAGCCGCGTGCCAGCGACAGATCAAGCTCTACATCAAGATCGATATTCAGATCCTTGACAAGTCCAAAGATCGTGCGCATCTCCTCGATGCCTTTGCGACCCGTTTCGCTCTCGCCGATAACCTCTTCGAGTTTAGCAAGTTTCGAGAGATTGTCGCCCTTCAACTCCAAGATCGGTTGCAGACGAGCTACCGCTTCGGCATCAATTCCGCGCTCGATGAGCTCGGCATTAACAGCGTCGAGGCCAATCTTCTCCAACTTGTCGATTGCAACGGTGATATCAATCATCTTATCGGCGTGGCCAATGGTCTCGGCAATACCGTAGAGAATTTTGCGGTTGTTCATCTTCAAGATAACACGAATGTTGAGCTTGCTGAACACGCGCTCAACAATGCTTATCAACTCCACCTCGTTCATCAAACTGCGTGAGCCGATTACATCGACATCGCACTGATAGAACTCGCGATAGCGACCCTTCTGCGGACGATCGGCGCGCCATACGGGCTGGATTTGATAACGCTTAAAGGGGAACGAAATCTCGTTCTGGTGCTGAACGACGTAGCGAGCAAACGGAACGGTCAGGTCATAGCGCAGACCCTTCTCGCATATCTTTGCAGCCAGCGCGTTCGAGTTCGAAAGTTCGTCTGCATTCACTTTTGCAGCGAAATCACCCGAATTGAGCACCTTGAAGAGCAACTTGTCGCCCTCCTCGCCATACTTACCCATCAACGATGAGAGATTCTCCATTGCAGGCGTTTCGAGCGGTGCGTAACCGAAGGTGCTAAACACATCTTTAATTGTATCGAAAATATAGGTGCGGCGAGTCATCTCGGCGGGCGAGAAGTCGCGCGTGCCCTTTGGTATCGAAGGTTTTTGAATAGCCATATTTTTGAATGTTTTTACTCCATCAATTTCTTATACTTAACACGCTTGGGGGTGGTATCCTCTCCCATTGCACGCTTGTGCTCCTCGTATTCCGAGTACGAGCCCTCGAAGAATACAACCTTCGAGTCGCCCTCGAACGAGAGAATGTGCGTAGCGATACGATCCAAGAACCAACGGTCGTGTGAGATTACAACGGCGCAACCTGCAAAGTTCTCCAAACCCTCCTCCAATGCACGCAGAGTATTTACGTCGATATCGTTGGTCGGCTCATCGAGCAGCAGTACATTACCCTCCTCTTTGAGTGCCAGAGCCAAGTGCAGGCGGTTACGCTCACCACCCGACAACATACCGCACTTCTTCTCCTGATCGGTGCCCGAAAAGTTGAAACGCGAAACGTATGCGCGAGCGTTAATCGTACGATTACCCAGAGTGATCAGATCGCTATTCTGCGAAATTACCTCATAGACACTCTTTTCGGGGTCGATCGACTTATGTTGCTGATCAACGTATGCCAACTTGACGGTTTCTCCTACGCGGAAGCTACCCGAAGTGGGCTGCTCCAATCCCATAATCATACGGAACAGCGTAGTCTTACCCGTACCGTTCGGGCCGATCACGCCGACAATACCTGCGGGAGGCAACGAGAAGTTCAGACCCTCATAGAGAACGCGGTCGCCAAATGCCTTGCTCACGTCCTGTGCCTCGATCACCACATTACCCAGACGCGGACCGTTCGGGATGAAGATTTCGAGCTTCTCCTCCTTCTGCTTTGTATCCTCGTTCAACATCTTGTCGTAAGCCGACAGACGAGCCTTGCTCTTTGCGTGGCGAGCCTTGGGACTCATACGTACCCACTCCAACTCGCGCTCCAAAGTCTTGCGACGCTTGCTCTCCTGCTTCTCCTCCATTGCCAGACGCTTCGACTTCTGATCGAGCCAACCCGAATAGTTGCCCTTCCAGGGAATACCCTCGCCACGGTCGAGCTCCAAGATCCAACCCGCAACATTATCCAAGAAGTAACGGTCGTGCGTAACAGCGATAACCGTACCCTTATACTGCTGCAAGTGTTGCTCTAACCAGTCGATACTCTCGGCATCGAGGTGGTTGGTCGGCTCGTCGAGCAATAGTACGTCAGGCTGCTGCAACAACAGACGGCACAGAGCCACACGGCGGCGCTCACCACCCGACAGTACCTTGACCGACTGATCGGCATCGGGACAACGCAGAGCGTCCATCGCGCGCTCCAATACGCTGTCGAGCTCCCAACCATTAACTTGATCGATCAACTCGGTCAGCTCGCCCTGACGCTCGATGAGACGTGCCATCTCATCGTCGCTCATCGGCTCCATAAACTTATTGTTGATCTCCTCGTACTCCTTCAAGAGTGCTACCGTAGCGGCGCAACCCTCTTCGACTATTTCGCGTACGGTCTTCGAGTCGTCGAGCTGCGGCTCCTGCTCCAAATAGCCTACGGTGTAACCCGGCGAGAAAACGACCTCGCCCTGATAGTTCTTGTCAATTCCGGCGATGATCTTCATCAGGGTTGATTTACCCGATCCGTTCAGACCGATGATGCCGATCTTCGCGCCATAAAAGAATGAGAGGTAGATGTTGTTCAAGACCTTTTTCTGGTTGGTGAAAGTTTTGCTCACGCCGACCATTGAAAAGATGATTTTTTCGTCTGCCATATATCTATATTTTATTAATTATTTACCTTGAATATGTATCTATTTGCGAATATTCGGACAAAGATACAAAATTTTACTCAACAATCAATCATAACACCCTTACAACTAATTGTTATAAGTATAACAAATGGTCGTATAAGAATAAAAAATCGATTTAATGATACAAAATCCGATTTTTTATCGCTATATTTGCAGTAGCAAAATTGATAAACAAATACTCTTAAACAAACAGAAAATATGAAAAGTCTTAAAGGTACTCAAACCGAGCAGAACCTGCTCAAAGCATTTGCAGGTGAGTCGCAGGCACGCACTCGCTACACTTTTTTCGCAAGCGTAGCAAAGAAGGAGGGTTACGAGCAGATCGCAGCCGTATTTATGGAGACTGCCGATCAGGAGAAGGAGCACGCAAAGCGTTTCTTCAAGTTCCTCGAAGGTGGCGATGTAACTATCACTGCAACCTATCCCGCAGGTAAGATTGGTACAACTCCCGAAAACTTGCTCGCTGCTGCAAAGGGCGAGAACGAGGAGTGGGATGTACTCTATCCCGACTTTGCCAAGGTGGCCGAGGAGGAGGGTTTCCCCGCAGTAGCTGCCGCTTTCCGCGCAATTTCGACCGTAGAGGCAGAGCACGAGAAGCGTTATTTGAAGTTGTTGAGTCGTATTACCGATGGCGATTTCTTCCGTCGTGATGGTAAGATTTGGTGGCAGTGCCGCAACTGTGGTTATATCGTAGAGGCAGAGGAGGCTCCGAAGGCTTGTCCCGCTTGTCTGCATCCGCAGTCGTACTTCGAACCCAAGAAGGAGAACTATTAATCATAGTCGTACGGATATATTCCAAACAAACGAGAGGCACTGCCAAATGGCGGTGCCTCTCATCTTTTTTAATGGTTGTAATAACTCTCGTGTTACTCTATCGCGCACGAACAATATCCTGCTGACGAAGGAATGCATCGTTGTAGCGAATACCCCACAACTCGTAGCGGTCGAACTGACGAACGATTTTCTGCGAGAAATTCTCCCAACTCTTCTTTTCGCGGGGCGACCAAGCATTCTCGGCAAGAGCCGAAATACGAGGGAACAGACTATATTCGACCTTCCACGTATTCTGAATATATTCGGTCCATAGGCAACCCTGAATACCCATAACAAGTTCCTGCTGTGCTACGGTCAGGGTGTCGGCAACAGGCTCAAAACCATAAACCTTTTCGAGCGACAATGGCCCGCGTGCGCCAATCTCGTGTTGCGAGCGGCTCTCTTTGGCATTGAAATATGACCATTGCGAGCAGGTGAAAATTGTGCGATTACCCGCCTGCAATGCATTTGCTCCGTAGTTCGGTCGTCGCCAATTCATAATGATACAATCTTTCGAAATACCACCTTCGAGTACCTCATCCCAACCGATTGCGGTCTTGCCCTTCGACTCGATGACACGCTGAACGTAATGAACGATGTAGCTTTGCAAAGCCTTCTCGTCTTTGATGTTATTTGCTTTCATAAACTCCTGCGTAGCAGCCGATTCCTGCCACCACTTCTTTGCGCACTCATCTCCGCCCAAATGGATATATTGTGAGGGGAAGAGATCGCACAGCTCGTTGAATACATCGGTCAGGAATTTGAAAACCTCTTCCGACGGAGCAAGTACATTATTTCGACGATTGTAGATACCCCACGTCGGAGCACAGCCCTCGACCTTGTCGGGTGCGGTGCTAAAATGGGGATAGGTAGCCAAAACGGCCATACAATGTCCGGGAATATCGATTTCGGGGACAACCGTAATATGTCGTTCAGCGGCGTAAGCAATCACTTCACGAATCTGCTCCTGTGTATAATATCCTCCATAAGGCAGGTATTTATATTTGCCGGGGAACATCCCTTCGATTTCGCCATTGCGATATGCTCCGATTGCGGTCAGTTCAGGACGACATTTAATCTCTACGCGCCAACCTTGATCATCAGTAAGATGCCAATGGAAATAGTTGAGCTTATGCAGAGCCATATAGTCAATATAGCGCTTAACGTATTCAATCGGAAAGAAGTGGCGCACAACGTCGAGATGCATACCGCGATACCCAAATCGAGGATAATCCACGATCTCAACCTCAGGTAATTTGGGCAGAATACCTGCTTGCGTCGGCAATAATTGAATCAGTGTCTGAACGCCATAAAATACACCTGCCGCATCATTGCCTTCGATCACGACACCCTTATCGAGAGTTATGCGCAGTCGATAACCGCCTTCTACCTCGCCATTGCGAAGATTAACAAGGCGTATTCCGTGCGACATAGGCTCGGTCGTCGCCGCCTGTTTTGCACGACGTTTTTCTGGCTGCGGCAACTGAATTTGCATCGGGATACCTAAATATTGGTCAATATAATCGGCCAGATATTGTGCGGGGAATTGCAGATCAGCCTCGGTGCGAATCGCAGTGCCACGCATAAGCATATAGCTACTATCGCCTTTGATCGATACTTCGACGGGTTCAGGGATGATGTTTAGTTGCTTTTCATTTTGGGCAGAAAGCTGATAAGTGCAAGCCATCAGTGCCATTATCAGCAAGAGTGCTCTTTTTCTCATTGTTGTTCGAAAGGTTGATTTTAATTCACAAATATAGTCATTAATTTGGAGTAAAAAGCCAATTTCGTCAGATTAATGATTTTTGTTTTGTCGGTTGCAATGAAAGGCGTATCTTTGCAGGGTAACAACCAAGAAAAATCAGACAACAATGAATAAATATTTTATGGTCGGCTTGAAGGGCTGCGCAATGGGAATGGCTGATGTCGTGCCGGGTGTTTCGGGCGGAACGATTGCCTTTATTTCGGGTATCTACGAAGAGTTGCTCGGCTCAATCAAGAGTGTCGACCTCGAAGCGATCAAACTCCTATTTACGGGTAAATTCCGCGCATTGTGGAAGAAGATTAACGGCAACTTCCTCTTTTCGCTGATTGCAGGTATCGGCGTGGCGATTCTTACGATGGCTCGCCTGATGACCTATATGCTCGAAAATCATCCGATTATTACTTGGTCGTTCTTCTTCGGTCTGATTATAGCGTCGGCTTTGATGGTTGCACGCGAGGTCAATCGTTGGGGCGTGGTACCTGTGATAACGATGTTGATTGGTGTGGTGTTGTCGTATTGGATTACGGTGGTATCGCCCGCTACAACGCCGAATGATTGGTGGTTTGTTATGCTTTCGGGTGCGATTGCCATTTGCGCAATGATTCTCCCCGGTATTTCGGGTGCATTTATCTTGCTATTACTTGGCAAATATATGTTTATTATGGAGGCTGTAACCGAGTTGAACATTGGCGTTTTGGCTCTCTTTGCAGTTGGCGCAGTTGCCGGTATCGTGAGTTTCTCGCACGTGCTGTCGTGGTTACTTAACAAGTGGCACGATGCGACGGTAATGCTTTTGATGGGCTTTATGATTGGCTCGCTCAATAAGGTGTGGCCTTGGAAGCAAACACTTGAAACGAACCTCGATAGCCACGGCGTGGAGCAACCTTTGGTACAGGCAAATGTATCGCCCGTGCAGTTTGAGATGTTGGGCGGCGAGTCGCATTTGGTCTTGGCTATTTTGGCGTGTGTGGCAGGATTTGTCTTGATCTATGTTATTGAATTGATCGGTAAGCGCGTTAAAGCTAAACAGGAGGCTTAACCTATGGCTCGACTCTATGGACTGATTGGCCGCACGCTTGGCCATTCGTTTTCGGCAGGATATTTCGCTCGTAAATTTGCTGCCGATGCGTCGCTGTCGGATTGTGAATATCGCAACTTTGAGCTGCCGACAATCGATTGTCTGCCGCAAATGTTGGCGGAGAATCCCGATCTTCGAGGTTTTAACGTAACAATTCCCTATAAACGAGAGGTATTCCAATATCTCGATGAGATAAGCGATGAGGCTCGCGCAATTGGTGCGGTGAATTGTGTCAAGATCATTGATGGCCGCCTTGTTGGTTACAATACCGATGTGGATGGCATTCGTGCTTCGCTCGATGCCTTGATCGGAGGAGCGTGCCCTGCTACCCTTCTGCTTGGTACGGGAGGAGCATCGCAAGCGGTTCAATATGTTTTGGCCGAGCGAGGAATTGAATATGCGATTGTTTCGCGCGATCAGATGCGCGGTAATCTGACCTATGAGCAGATCAATGAGCAGACGATCTCCGAGGTTGGCTTGATTATTAATGCCACCCCCGTAGGCACATTCCCGAATGTAGATGAGGCTCCCGAAATTCCTTACCATTTGCTCAATGAGACGCATTCGCTTTTCGATTTAGTCTATAATCCTCCCGTAACGCGATTTTTGGCGTGGGGCGCAAATAACGGTGCGCAGACTATGAATGGTCAAATGATGCTTGAATGTCAGGCCGAACGTGCGTGGCAGATATGGAACGAGTAATCGTCTGATGAAAAGCGTATTGTAGGCCTAATCACAAAAAGTTTTTCAATAATTCTGTTGCTCGTTCGGCATCCTCTTCGCTAACGATCAATTCGGCTGCCATATCCTCTCCGATAGGCAGAATCGCAGCCATATATTCGTTTCGGATAGTCGAAAAAATCTCTGCATTTTCAAGTATTGAACGCGCAATGGCAAGGCGTTCGATGTCGTTACATCGTAGTACGACAACAAATTTTGTCGATTGCATTTCGGTATCTTTCATAAGGTTTGACTTTTCATCAAAATATTGTTAATAAAATCCTCCGAATTCATAGGCAAAATTAGTGCAAGTTTATGTATCTTTGCTTCACAACTAAAAGCAAGAAAAGATATAGATGCAGAATTTCGTACACTTACACGTTCACTCTCAATACTCTATCCTTGACGGTCAGGCAAGTATTCCGCGCCTGGTCGATAAGGCTATGGCCGACGGTATGCCCGGCATCGCCTTGACCGATCACGGTAATATGTTCGGTGTCAAGGAATTTTATAACTATGTTAAAAAACAGAACGGTAAGAAGCACGATAAAATCAAAAGTCTCAAAAAACTTCTTGCTGCTCTCGAAACGCTTATGGGCGAGCACGCCGATATGGCGGCATATCTTGCCGATCGCAAGGCGGAACTTGTCGAGTTGGAGAAAAATAAAGATACCTCGCCCGAAGCAGCTGTGGCCTATTCGAAGGCTAAAAACCACGTCGAGCAGGTTGAAAATATGGACAAGGAGTTTGGTTTCAGTCCATCGGCTGCCCGCGAGAAGATCGCCAAGTTGGAGGCTGTTCCCGACTTTAAGCCTATTATCGGTTGCGAGGTCTATGTAGCCCGTCGCGCATTGCATTTGAAAGACAAAACTTTTAAGGGCGACCAGAGTGGTTATCACTTGGTCTTGCTGGCAAAGAATGCAACGGGATATCACAACCTGATTAAAATTGTTTCGAAGGCTTGGACCGAAGGCTTCTATATGCGCCCCCGTACCGACCGAACGGAGTTGGAGAAGTATCACGAGGGCCTGATCTGTTGCTCGGCTTGTCTTGGTGGCGAGATCCCGAAAAGAATTACAAATGATCAATTCGAGGAGGCCGAAGAGGCTGTTCGTTGGTATAAGAGGGTCTTTGGCGAGGATTACTATTTGGAGTTGCAGCTGCATAAAGCGACTGTTGCACGCGCAAACCACGAAGCGTATCCGATGCAGCTCAAAGTCAATGAGCATCTGAAACGACTTGCACAGAAATATGATATTAAACTCGTTTGTACGAACGATGTTCATTTTATTGATGAGGAGAATGCCGAGGCACACGATCGCCTGATCTGTTTGAGTACGAGCAAAGACCTTGACGATCCGAAGCGAATGTTATATTCGAAGCAGGAGTGGCTGAAAACGCGCGAGGAGATGGCCAAGATCTTTGGCGATATACCGGAGGCAATGGCCAATACGGTGGCTATCTGCAATAAGGTTGTGCACTACTCTATCGACCACGCTCCGATTATGCCTACGTTTGCCATTCCCGAAGAGTTTGGCACCGAGGAGGAGTATCGCCAGCGCATTACAGAGAAAGATCTCTTCGACGAATTTACTCGCGATGAGAATGGCAATGTGGTAATGAGCGAAGAGGAGGCTCATAAGAAGATTGAACGTCTCGGTGGCTACGACAAACTCTATCGAATTAAGTTCGAGGCTGACTATCTTGCACATTTGACATTTATTGGCGCGAAGAAACGCTATGGTGATCCTTTGTCGGAGGAGGTGCGCGAGCGATTGACATTCGAGCTACATATTATGAAGACGATGGGTTTCCCTGGTTACTTCTTGATTGTGCAGGATTTCATTGCGGCGGCACGAGACCTCTTGGATGTGTCGGTTGGTCCGGGTCGTGGATCGGCGGCAGGTTCAGCAGTGGCATATTGTTTGGGCATTACCCAGATTGACCCTATTGCATACGATCTGCTGTTTGAGCGATTCTTGAATCCCGATCGAATCTCATTGCCCGATATCGATATCGACTTCGATGATGATGGTCGAGGTCGCGTACTTAATTGGGTAACACAGAAATATGGCAAGGAGAAGGTTGCCCATATTATTACCTATGGCACGATGGCGACAAAGTCGGCTATTAAGGATGTAGCGCGTGTGCAGAAATTGCCGTTGGACGACTCAAACCGATTGTGTAAACTTGTTCCAGAGAAGACACCCGATGGCAAGCGTGTCAAGAATCTCGGTCAGGCAATTGATCTTGTTCCTGAATTAAAAGCGGCCGAGCAATCGCAGGATCCGATTTTGCACGATACGATCGAGTATGCAAAGATGCTCGAAGGCAATGTGCGCAATACGGGCGTCCACGCTTGCGGAACGATTATCTGCCGCGATGATATTACCGATTGGGTTCCCGTTTCGACTGCTGATGATAAGGAGACGGGCGAGAAGATGCTCGTTACGCAATATGAAGGCTCGGTCATCGAGGATACGGGTCTGATCAAAATGGACTTCCTCGGCTTGAAGACCTTGTCGATTATCAAGGATGCTGTTGAAAATGTCTTCTATACGAGAGGTATTAAGGTCGATATTGATGATTTTTCGATCATTACCGACCCGACTACATATAAACTCTACTGCGAAGGTCGTACTGTTGGTACGTTCCAGTTTGAGTCTGCCGGTATGCAGAAATATCTTCGTGAATTGCAACCCTCGACCTTCGAGGATCTGATCGCGATGAATGCGCTCTACCGCCCCGGCCCGATGGATTATATTCCGCAGTTTATTGCCCGTAAGCACGGTAAAGAGCCTATCGTCTATGATATTCCGATTATGGAGAAGTATCTGAAAGATACCTACGGCATTACGGTATATCAGGAGCAGGTGATGTTGCTTTCGCGTCTGTTGGGTGGTTTTACCAGAGGTGAGAGTGATACATTGCGAAAGGCGATGGGTAAGAAGCTTAAAGATAAGCTGGACGAGCTGAAACCCAAATTTATTACGGGCGGTCAGAAGAATGGCCACGAGCCCAAGGTGCTTGAAAAGATTTGGGCCGACTGGGAGAAGTTTGCTTCGTATGCGTTCAACAAGTCGCACGCTACGTGCTATTCGTGGGTGGCGTTCCAGACAGCATATCTTAAAGCTAACTACCCTGCCGAGTATATGGCGGCCGTATTGAGCCGAAACCTTTCGAATATTGAGCAACTTACACTCTATATGGGCGAGTGTAAGCGTATGGGCATAAATGTTTTGGGTCCTAACGTCAATAAGAGTTTTCATAACTTCTCGGCCGATTCGGAGGGCAATGTGCGATTTGGTTTGGCGGCAATTAAGGGCGTTGGCGAGGCGGCTGTTAAGAGTATTATTGACGAGCGTCGCACGAATGGCGATTATAAAGATTTGTACGATTTTATGGAGCGTGTCAATTTCTCGACAGTCAATAGTAAGTGTATTGAGAATATGGCATATGCCGGTGCTTTCGACTCGCTGATCGATTTTCATCGCAGCAAACTAACGGCGCAGGATCTCCGTTCGCGTGATGGCGATACGATGCTGCAACAGTTGATTCGCTATGGTACGAAATTCCAAGCTGATCGCCAGAATGTTATGCAGAGCCTCTTCGGTGGGCTGGATTTGGCCGTAGAGGTTGCTCGACCGACTGTACCCGTGTGTCAGGAAGCGTCGAAGATCGAAACTCTCAAAAAAGAGTGTGAAGTGGTCGGTCTTTATCTCTCGGCACATCCGCTTGATGAATATAAATATATTCTTGAAAATATGTGCTCGGCCACATTGAGCGAGTTGAAAGATATCTCTAACAGCAAACCAAGAGATATTTCGGTCGGCGGTATGGTCAAAGAGGTTACCAATCTCGTATCGAAGAAGGGCAGCCCGTATGGTAGCTTTATATTGGAGGATTATAGTGGAGAGACTCATAAATTCTCGCTGTTCGGTAAGACCTATGAGAATTTGAGAAAATATCTCTTTGATGACTATATGCTCTATGTCAAGGGCAAGATTCAACCTCGACGTTTCCCGCCGAAAGACAGCGTATCGGATCAGCCATCAATGGAGTTGGTGATTTCGTCTATAATGCAGTTGCACGAAGTTGAAGAGCACATCAAAGAGATGTTTATCACCCTGCCTTTGGCCGAATTGACCGCTAAGTTGGCGGATAGCATGATTGAGCGTGTGAAGAAGTCAAAGGGCAAAACTATGTTACGCATTAAGATTGTCGATCAGGAGAATAATGTAGCAGTGCAGATGTACTCAAAGGATTATAAGGTGTCGATTCGCGATATGATTGACTTCTGCAATGAGAATGGATTGGAAGATAAATTTAGTATAAAATAGAGATAAGTATTAACAAACTAAAACATTTACAGTTATGGCATTAGCAATTACAAAAGAGAATTTTCAGGAGGTGCTCTCTTCGGAGCTTCCCGTTGTGATCGATTTCTGGGCAGAGTGGTGTGGCCCCTGCCGTATGATCGCTCCTATTATTGATGAGTTGGCGGCAGAGTATGATGGTCGCGTGGTTATCGCAAAGTGCGATGTAGAGGAGTGTGAGGATGCAGTTGCAAAGTTCGGTGTTCGCAACATCCCGACCGTAGTATTCGTTAAGGGCGGCGAGGTTGTCGATAAGAATGTCGGCGCAGCATCGAAAGACGCTTTGAAAGCAAAGATTGAGAAATTGTTCTAAAAACGAGGTGCGAATATGATACGTCGCATAGATTGGTACGGAATGGATGCGGTGGAGTTCTCAAAGGGGGACTACACTGCCCTGCTTATTCCGTCGATGGGCGCAAATCTCGTGCGTTTGGCAAATACTCGCCTCGGCATAGAGATTCTTCGCACGCCCAAAGCTGATGAGATCGAGAACTTCAAGGTTCGTCCGCACGTTTATGGCCTACCGTTGTTGCTGCCTCCCAATCGTATTGCAGGAGCTCATTTCGAGTTTGAGGGTCGCAGTTACGACTTCCCCGTTACGATTCCCGCCGAGGGCGCATATCATCACGGCATTATCAAGTCGCAGCCCTTTGTCGTTTCGAAGGCGATTGAAAATGATGATGAGGTACTTATCGAGGCTCGCTTCTATTCGAATGCAGCCAATGATGTGATCTTCCGCCACGTGCCGCACGAATTTAAGTGCAAGATGATTTTCCGCCTTTCGAATAAGGGTTTGGAACATTCGGTGGTATTCTTCAATCGCAGCAAGAGTGCAATGCCTATCGGTGTTGGATATCATACACCGATCAATGTCCCCTTTATGGAGGGTGGATCGGGCGATGATTACCGTTTGATTCTCTCGGCCGGTGAGCGTTGGTTGCTGACCGATCAGAACCTTCCGAGCGATACTCGCACTCCGCTTGAAGGTGCATTTGAACATCTTGCCGATGAGGGTGTTATTCCCGTTGGACACGGCCCTATCAGCGCGGCATTTACTTTGGCTCCGATCAAAGTCGATGGCAAGGAGTATCGCGGCGCAATTATCCGCAATGTCCGCAATGGTCATCGCGTATTCTATCGCGTTGATGAGAAAACCAAGTATTGGACAGTTTGGAATAATGGCGGCGAAGTGCCCTGGATCTGTCCCGAACCTATGTCGTGGGTAACAAATGCTCCGAATATGCGAGCACTGCCCGACGAATTGACCGGCTTCTCGGCTATTGAGCCTGATGGTAAGTGGTCAATGACTACCTGGCTCTACGCCGAGTAGTATTCTTACCTTTTTCTAAAAAAATCAAACCGCCTGCCGAACTACGAGAGTCGGCAGGCGGTCCCCTTTTAACCTAATGTTATAACCCTAAAATTGATTTATGAAAAGTCCTTATCGTCTTGTGTTTTCTGTTTTATAATATATTGCCACTTGCGTCGATTTTAACATATTTATCACGCTCGCCTTTCTCGATCTCAACCAGATAGTAGCTACCCTGCGGAGAGTCAATCTGCTTAACGCTATCGATAAACCAACCTGCATATTTACTTGCAATTTTGTCGGTTACCTCTGCGGGGAGGGCATTGCGACTGATGTCGGTCTCGGTGCGTATCCAATTGAATGACAGATCAAGATAGACCTCGCGTTTGATATTGTTGCTGTCGATAATATCCACCTCAATCGTTTTGCGATCTCTCTCCATCTCAATAATACGCGCTTGCGGATAGAGATCAACAACTGTAACCTTAATGTCGTCAGCATTTGAATATAGCATCATATCGCCGTAATCGTCGTACTTATCGCAACTATTCAGCGAAAGAAGTGTGAAGATTGAGATCGCTAATAAATAAACTCGTTTCATAATATTTTCCTTTCTAAATTTTGTGTTGTTTGTTTTTCTTGACACAAAAGTCATATGTGATTTTGAAACGAATTTGAAATTTTACACTGTTTTGATATTTTTTCGAAAAAAACATAAAAAAATAAGGGCAGAGAGCCGAATACCCTACCCTTATATCGCAAAAGCGAGATCTCTTCTATCGCTCGATCAGCTCAATACTGCGACGAATAAACGAAGTGAGGTTTTTACCCTTCAACATTCCATTCGACAACAGAGCCAGATCAATAATCTGTCTAACGCGGCTATTAGCCGAACCAATTTCGCGCAGGCGAGCATTGCGCTCTTCGAGGAGCGATGAGAGCTTCTCGTTAAGCTCGGTACGCATCGACTTCTCTTCGTCGGTCAAATCAGCCTCCTTTTTATCCTTGATCATCTCTGCGAAACGGCTCTGTTCGGCAGTTGCAGCATCAATCTTCTTGGTCATCGTGCGCAACTTATCGCCATACTCCTTCTCAACCTTATCAAGCAGATCGAGAACAATCGGATGGTTGCCATTCACGGCAATTGTAAATGAGTCGGGCATTTGACTATAAAATTGGCTCATACCGCCGCCACTAACTGCCGCCATCTCCTTCATACGACGCATATACTCGTTCTGTGTAATTACAACGGGGGCATCGTCGGTATCCATTGCCTCGAAAGCGACGGTGTAGTTAATCTTCTCATCAACGGGCATCTGACTCTCGAATACGGGGCGCATAATATCCTGCTGTGCAGCGGTGAGCGACATCGTTTGAGAATCCGATTTGCGAATCAGTTTATCAACAACATCGCTATCTACGCGAACAAAGCTGCACTTCTCGTTCTTATTCTCATACCAATTGATATAGTGGCTGTCGAGCTGACCATCCATCAGTAGCACATCATAACCCTTCGCCTTTGCGCTCTCGATAAAGCTCAACTTATCCACTGCATCGTCTGCATAGAGGAATACGAGCGTATCGTCTTTATCGGTCTGATTCTCGCGGACCAGATCGGCATACTCCTTCGGAGTGAAATATTTACCATCGGTATTCTTCCAAAGCATAAAGTCCGAGGCTCGCTCCGAGAACTTCTCGTCGGTGATAATTCCGTATTGAATAAAGATTTTCAGGTCATCCCATTTCGATTCGTATTCAGGGCGCATCGTGTTGAACAACTCCTGCAAACGATCGGCTACCTTGCGAGTGATATAGCCCGAAATCTTCTTCACATTGCTATCACTCTGCAAGTAGCTACGCGACACGTTCAGCGGAATGTCGGGCGAATCGATCACGCCGTGCAACAGCGTCAAGAATTCGGGGACAATGCCCTCGACCGAGTCGGTTACGAATACCTGATTGCAATAGAGCTGAATCTTGTTCTTCTGAATTTCGAAGTTGTTACGAATCTTCGGGAAGTAGAGAATACCCGTCAAATTGAACGGATAGTCGATATTCAGGTGAATATAGAACAGTGGATCGTCGCTCATCGGATACATTTCGCGGTAGAACTCCTTGTACTGCTCCTCGGTGATCTCCGACGGCTTTACGGTCCAAAGTGGTTTGGTGTCGTTGATAATATTATCCTTATCGGTATCGACATATTTTCCATCCTTCCACTCCTGCTTCTTGCCGAATGCAATCTCAACGGGCAGGAAATGGCAATATTTGCGCAACAGACCTTCGATCTGCGACTTCTCGGTGTACTCTTTGCAATCGTCAGAAATGTGCAGGATAATATCGGTACCGTGTCCGCGCTCCTCGTCGGTTTCGGTCATCGTATATTCGGGAGTACCCTCGCAGCTCCATACGACAGTCTTCGAACCTTCGTGATACGAACGAGTGTGAATCTCGACCTTGTCCGATACCATAAATGCCGAGTAGAAACCCAAGCCAAAATGGCCGATTATAGCCTGATTCTGATATTTCGCCATAAACTCTTCGGCACCAGAAAAAGCAATCTGATTGATATATTTATCAACCTCCTCGGCAGTCATACCGATACCCGAATCCGAGACGGTCAGTGTGCGAGCCGCCTCATCAACCGATACGCGGATGGTCAAATCGCCCAGCTCGCCCTTAAATTCGCCAATTGACGAAAGTGTGCGTAATTTCTGTGTCGCATCTACGGCATTCGAAACCAACTCTCGCAGAAAGATTTCGTGATCCGAATAGAGAAATTTTTTGATAACGGGGAAGATGTTTTCAGTCGTTACCCCGATTTTTCCGTTTTGCATAGTTTATATAGTTTTTAGTTATTTTCCGATGCCGATAAATAAACAAACTATGTGCCAGCTCGTTTTTGCTGACATTTTGACACGTTGAATGACATATAACCCGCACAAATGACATAAAACAGCGAGGATCGACCCTCGTGTGGATCGATCCTCGTCAGTCCTAATATATTTTCAGATACTTAATTCGCTTATTGCCTCTCGTTCTCGCAACCTTTAATCTTCCAACCCTGCCTTGCGTAGAACTTCCACAAACCATTCGGGAGCGCGACACGGGCGACGAGTTGCGCTGTGCATAAAGCCCAATACCACTTTGCCCTTGTTAATCAGCTCCTCGCGCTGATTATAGACATCATAGAAGAACTCGATACGAGCCATCGGCATCTTCTCTACTCGTACTACAAAGGTCAGCAGATCATCGTAATATGCCGGTGCGTAGTAGTGTAACTGAACATCTACAACAGGCATCATTACGCCTCGATCCTCCATCTCCTTATATGAAAGGCCGAGCTGTCGAATAGCCTCACCACGTGCCTCTTCGAAATATGCGACATAATTCGAGTGATGGATAATACCCATCTGGTCGGTGTCGCGGTAACGAGCGCGAATCTGTACCTTATATTCCAGCATAGAGTTACTCACCTCGGCTATAATTGGGTGCCTCGCGGGTAATTGCTACATCGTGCGGATGCGACTCCTGAACGCCCGAATTGGTGATGCGGATAAACTGCGCTTTCTTCAAAGCCTCGATATTCTTCGCACCTACATAACCCATACCCGAACGCAGACCGCCTACCAGCTGATAGATAACCTCTGCCAACGTACCCTTGAAAGGAACACGTGCTGCAATGCCCTCAGGAACGAGTTTCTTGGTGTCGGTCTCGTTGCCCTGGAAGTAGCGATCCTTCGAACCGCACTGCATAGCCTCCAACGAACCCATACCGCGATAGGTCTTGAACTTACGGCCATTATAGATGATCGTTTCACCGGGCGACTCCTCTACGCCTGCGAACATCGAGCCTGCCATTACGCAGTCGCCGCCGGCAGCCAAAGCCTTAACGATATCACCCGAATAACGCAGACCGCCATCAGCGATGATGCCAACGTCGCTACCCTTCAATGCCTTCGCAACGTCATAGATAGCCTCCAACTGAGGAACACCTACACCTGCAATAACGCGAGTAGTACAGATCGAGCCGGGACCGATACCAACCTTAACGCCGTCGGCACCTGCATCAGCCAGGTAGCGAGCAGCCTCGCCGGTTGCGATGTTACCAACAACAACATCGATATCGGTATATGTAGCCTTAATCTGCTTCAATAGATTAACGATATTCTTCGAATGACCGTGTGCCGAGTCAAGCACAACAACATCAACCTGCGAGTCGTGCAGTGCAGCAACGCGCTCCATAGAGTCGGGCGTAACGCCTACACCCGCAGCTACGCGCAGACGACCCTTTGCATCTTTGCAAGCATTGGGGTTCTGCTGAACCTTGGTGATGTCCTTATAGGTAAGCAGGCCAACCAATTTGCCATTAGCATCAACTACGGGCAACTTTTCGATCTTATTCTGCAACAGGATGTCGGCTGCGTGAGTCAGATCGGGATTGGTCGTAGTTACCAGACCTTCGTGAGTCATTACCTCCTCGATCTTACGCGACATATCGCGCTGGAAACGCAGGTCGCGATTGGTTACGATACCGATCAGGATATTCGCATCATTCACAACGGGAATACCGCCAATCTTGTTATCGTGCATCAATTTCAGTGCATCGCCAACGGTGTTGTCCTTTGAAATGGTGATAGGATCGTAGATCATACCATTCTCGGCACGCTTAACCTTACGCACCTGTGCAGCCTGTGCAGCAATGCTCATATTCTTATGAATCACACCGATACCACCCTCGCGAGCGATGGCGATAGCAAGTTCTGCCTCGGTTACGGTATCCATTGCAGCCGAAACGATCGGGGTGTTAAGACGAATGTTGCGAGTGAATTTAGATGTGATATCCACTTCGCGGGGCAATACTTCCGAGTATGCCGGAACGAGGAGCACGTCGTCGAACGTCAGGCCCTCGGTCTTGATTCTATCGGTAATAAATGACATAAGCTAATGGGTTTTAATTGACAAAGATAACATCTTTTTTTCGATTTGTCGATATAATTACCGCTTTTTTATTATTTGCTGCTAATAAAGTCTATTCTTATAGGTTGCTTGTGGTGTAGTAGCAAGTCTGTTAGTACTCTCGCACCATCATTCGATATCTCTAATTCGGCTCTACCATAATCCTCAATATCTACCTCATAACGTCCCATCGGAGGCAGGAGTTTATATGGATCTATACCTATACACTCTATCCTCTCATTTACTCTGGTAATTAGCAGGTACGGCCTATTCAACAGATGCGATGCGTGAGCCATTTTGCCCTCGGCAATCAATCGACGAACGACGGTCGAGCTGACCTTCTCATCGTCGATTTGTTGGCGCGGAATTTCGCACACTTCAAATCCGTATTGCGACTGCAACGATTGCAGAAATCTGAAATCACCATCTTTATTATGCCCGAAGTGGTGATTATAACCAACCACCAAAGTTTTAACGCCGATCTTGCCGACCAGATAATCTCGCACATACTCTTCCGAAGATAATCGACTGAACTCTTCGGTGAATGGCGCAACAATCAGATTGTCGATACCGACCTCATCCAAAAGCAAAATCTTCTCTTCGAGTGAATTAAGTAACTTTAATCCTTCGGCTTTGCCTAAAACAATACGAGGATGAGGAGCAAAGGTTATGACGATGCTCTCTCCCCCATTCTCTCTGGCAAGCTCACAAATTCGCTGTAAAATAACGCGATGACCTCCGTGCACACCATCGTATGAGCCAACCGTTATGACGGGAGCCTTGAACGTGGGCAGAGAGTCGAAACCGTAGTGAACTTTCATCGCGCGTATAGTTGGTGATTAAATATCCTTCTCCTCGTTCTCCTTTACGAAGTATGCGACCTTTTCGAGCAACGTGGTAATATCGTAATTTTCAACGACAATGCCGTGCGGAAGATTCAGAGGCTTCGAGGTAAAATTAAGTACGCCCTTAATGCCGGCATTGATGATTGGCACAACCAAATCCGACGCTACACGTGCAGGCGACGAGAGCACCACGATATTGACTCCCAACTCGGCTACGCGATCCTCGAACTCGCTCATATGAAAAACCGGGATACCGTCAATCATCGTACCAACCTTCTGATCATCAATATCAAAAGCAGCCGTAATCTTCAATTTCAGGTCTTTGCCATTGAAATATTTGGTGATTGCCTGACCCAAATGGCCCATTCCGATCACACCGATATTCATCGGCGATTCGCTATCCAAAATCGACGAGATAAAGTCAATCAGTACCTTGACATCATATCCCTTCTTCGTATCGCTCGAAAAGCCGATCAACATCAGATCGCGGCGCACCTGCACAGCCGTAATGCCGTGCATACCGGCTAACACGTGCGAAAAGATATGTGTAATACCCTGCTTATGGCAGCGCAACAACGTACGTCGATATTCGCTCAGTCGTTCGATGGTCTTTTCGGGGATATTGCTCGGAAGATTACTCATAGTCGTAAAATTTCGTTTTTCTAAATGCAAAGATAACGATTCCCGATGAAATATTTACACCTTAATTATATAAAAGTAGATATGAGGACGTGTATAAATAACAAACGATCGCAACCCGAAGGCTGCGATCGTCTGTTTTGTTGTGCGTGTTTGATTATCGATTTCCGATAGTCGAGCCGCCCTTTAACTTCACCTTGCCGATCTCGCAATCGCCCTTGAAGTAGAGAGTGCTGTTACCCGACAAATCAGCCGAATCAATGCGGTCAGAGCAGAGAACTTTTGCATCGCTACCACCGGCCAACTCGCAAACGGCATTCTTAACCTTGAAGTTGTAGCCATTGTACTTTGCTCCGCCCTCCATAACGAGTTTCAACTCGCTGGCGTTACCCGTCAATTCGCATTTTGCATTACCCTGCAACTCGACCTGTACCGTCTGACGAGCGTCGATCTTCATCTCAATCTGCGCACCGCCCAAAGCCTTGATGGTCATACCTTCAACCTCCAAAGTCTCCTTAATGGTGAATTTACTGTTATCGCTAACGGTCAATTCGGTAATCGTACCATTATTAGGAACGGTAACAACGGGGTTCTTCTTGGGCTTTACGTTCTCGCCAGCCTTAAAATGAATCATCAGCTCGCCACCAACAACCTCCGTAACTATATATTCGAGAACATTCTCATCAGCTGTAACCACTACACCCGAAAGATGATCCTTCGAGAAGTTTAGTGCGATACCGTCAGCGACCGAAATTGCGCTATACGGTTCAATTGTGCGAGCATCGTTTTTCTCTGCACCATTACCCTTGATGGGGGCTTTTGCATCGCAAACTGTGATAGTTGCAATAGCCATAATGGCCGTAAGAATTAATTTCTTCATTGCTATAATTTTATTTTTTGTTTCCTATTAGTAACGGCTATTCGCCCGAAATAGTATAATCGCTATTGTATTTAACGATTACCCACTCCTGATTTACGTATGTATCACCCTCTTGCGTTTGTGCAAAACGATATGTCGTTTGTAGCGGCGTATGCAACTGCGATTGTACATATCCGACAACTCCGAGAGGCGACAAAACGGCACGACCAAAGATCATTGCCGCATCATAACCGCGATACGAATACATCGAAGGCAGCGACTGGAATGAGTCGATATATTGAGAATCGAAGCGATTAATCACCGCATTGCCACGCTTTGCAAGATAAGAGGTAACATATCGCACTCCCAGCTTGAAATAGAGGTTGCGGTCGATGTTGTTAAAACGATTCCAACGCGACGAGCCAATAACATTTACCGATGCCGAGTGGAGCTGCGAACGGCTTACAAGATTGTTGTGTGCCGAACTCAATGCTGCCAAAATCTTATCTGCTTCCAACTCATTTTTGGCCAAAACGACATAGACATTACGCTTTTCGCTCTTAAATAGTGAGCTGGGAATTTCGCCACCGACATAGTTGTAACTGCTGAAATTTTTGCCACTCAATGCCTCGCGCACCTCTGTATCAAACTCTTGATCGATTGAAGTGCCATAAACCAAAACGATGTTGTCCTCGTCGGCAAACATTTGACGCATTTTGTCCATTTTGCTACTCTCCTTCGGAGCCATTCCGAACAGAACGGGCGAATGGAGCGAATCGGTTGCTGCGAGAGGCGACACTACGGCAATGCGATTCTCAACGGCATATGGCAGAACGGCGTTAATCTCGTTGTCATATACAGGACCAACGATCAGATCAGTGCCCTCAAATTCGGGAGAATCAACGATTTCTGCACTCTTTTCCTCTGAACGAGCCGAATTGTAGAGATTAACCGTAAATGACAAGCCCTCACTCTTCAAATCCTCCAATCCGAGTAAGAAACCCTGATAGAACTCCAAATAGCTTACGCTTGCAGCACTACCATTTATACGCAAAGGCAACATCAGTGCAATATCGGCGTGGCGGCTGCTCTCGGTCGGCGCAATCTCGATATTTTCGCCCAATGAGGGTTGATTGCTATCGGACTCATCCTGCGGCTGATCTGCCTCCTCGCTCTCTTCGGGAGGAAGCGTTGCCTGCGGAGCAATACCAACTCGAATCATCGCTCCTGCCTTTAATCCGTCGGTAAGCGAGTTCATCTCTATCAACTCCTCTTGCGAAATACCATAGAGTTTAGAGAGTGAATATATCGTTTCTCCGTGCGTTACAAGGTGGTAGATATAGTCATTCGACACGCTGTTCAGTGCATCTTTGTACTCCGAAAGCTGTTGCATCGACTCCTGCTCATTGCCATCGCCCTTATCTGCCTTGCGAACCAAAACGATCTGACCGATAGCAAGATGTGTCGGATCGAGCGATTTGTTGTCTTCAAGCAGTGTCGCAACGGGCACGGCGTACATACGCGAAATCGAATAGACCGTTTCGCCCTGTTTAACTTCGTGCTCATCAAACAGACGGTTAATCTTTCGTTGCGACATCTTCGGCTGCGAAATACCCACAGCGGGGATTTTCAACACCTGCCCAGCCTTCAAGCCACCTGCAACAAGCGGATTGTAATGAACAATGGCTGATGTCGTTACATCGTAAGCCTTAGCCAACGAATAGAGCGTCTGTCCGGCCTCCACAGTATGCACATAGTAGCTGTCGCCCTCGATGCGAACAATGCTCTCCGAGCGATTCACAACGGGCGATTGAGCCACCACTTCAATAGCTGTCGACAGCGTTAAAGCGGCAAAAGCCGTAAAAATTAGTCTCTTCATTCTTTGTAATAATAGAGCCTTTCGATTTTATTTCTCGTTCTTATCGCGCAGACGAATCTCTGTAATGACCTTCTTGGTGTAAAGCGGAAAGTCGCCATTCATCATCCACGAATAGTAACTCGGTTCTTCGCGGAATACGGCAGCGACACTACGCCCCTTATGCTTGCCAAAACCAAAGACCTCTACCCCTTTATCGTCGTAAAGAATACGACCTGCGTAATCTGCTGACTGCCCTCGTGCCGAGAAATCGGCCAAGAAAGCAACATCGTTCTGCAAATCAGGATAGCGATCCAATTGCGCCATCAGCACCTCGTAAGTTGCCTGCGTATCGGCCTCGGCCGAGTGTGCATCCTCCAAATCTTTTCCGCAATAGAACTTATATGCAGCCGTCAATGTGCGCTGTTCCATTTTGTGGAAGATATTCTGCACGTCGATAAACTTTCGATTCCTAAAATCAACATTTACCCCTACGCGCAGAAACTCTTCAACAAGCACCGGAACATCGAATTTATTCGAATTGAAACCGCCGAAATCACACCCTTCGAGGTATGCCGCCAGCGACTTGGCTATCGAACGAAAAGGTGGCTCGTTTGCCACATCTTCATCTGTAATGCCGTGCACTGCGGTCGCCTCCTCAGGGATGTGCATCTCCGGATTCAGGCGGCGAGTCTTTGTCTCGGAACGACCGTCGGGAAATACCTTGATAGTCGAAATTTCAACTATTCGGTCGCGCGATGGATCGACACCTGTGGTCTCCAAATCGAAGAATACGATCGGATTTTTAAGGTTAAGTTGCATTGTAATTATGCGTTAATCATCATCGGCATCAACAACATTAACGTATCGCTGCTCTGCTTGTCGTCATAAACGGGCTTGAATACGCCTGCACGAGTCGAATCAGCCAACTCGATCTGTACGGTCGGGGTCTCGGTGTTAGCCAAGATCTCAACAAGGAAGGTCGATTTGAAGCCGATTGTAATAGGCTCGCCATCATAGCTACACGAGAGCGACTCCTTCGCCGAAACCGAGAAATCCAAATCCTGTGCGGTCAGATTAACGGTGTTGTTAGCAACATCCATACGGATCAGGTTCGTAGCCTGATTCGAGCAAACTGCCACACGCTTAATGCCATTCAACAACTCGATGCGGTCAATCAGCACCTTATTGGGGTTAGCTGTGGGAATAACGGCGTTATAGTTGGGATAGTTACCCTCGATCAGACGGCAAACCAGAGTGTGGCTGGTTAATTCGAAGATAACATTCTTGTTATCAAAGCTAACCTTGATCGAATCATCCTCCTTCAACAAAACGCTCTTCAACAGATTCGCGGGCTTTTTGGGCAGAATGAACGATGCGGCAACATTCGACTGCGACTCTGCGGTAAAGCGAACCAACTTATGAGCATCGGTGCCAACGAAGGTGGTAACCTCAGGCTGAATATTGATAAATACGCCATTCATTACGGGACGCAACTCATCGTCTGCGGTTGCAAAGATGGTCTTATTGATACCTGCAACGAGTGTATCAACATCGAAGTCCATCTCCTTCTTATCCTCTGCCAATGCGGGCAGTGCGGGATAGCTCATACCCGATACGCCGGGGATCGACAAGATACCGCTGTTCCAGCAGATTTTGATCTCCCAAGTCGAGTCATTAACCTCAATAGTCAGAGGCATTTCGGGGAACTCTTTAAGCGAGTCGAGCATCAAACGTGCAGGTGCAGCGATAACACCCTCCTGCTCTACGCTATCAACCTCGATGCTACCAATCAAAGTGGTCTCCAAATCCGAAGCGGTAACCTTCAAGCGACCATCGCGCAACTCAAAGAGAAAATAATCGAGAATGGGCAACTGATTCTTATTGCTGATAACTTTGCCTGTTGTAGCCAGCAGCGACAGCAGAGCTGAACTCGAAACTGAAAATTTCATAGTTGTAGTTTTTCTTTTTTTAATGTTTATACTCTTATTTTTTGTTCTTATTATCTAATTTTGTTGTTTTATGCCGTCAGACGATCGAGAGCCATTTCGATCATATTACGCACAAATAACTTATAATCGGTCTCTACATCAAGCGCAACGCGTTGAGCGATAATCGTACAAATCGTTGCAGCACGATGCCCCATTAATGCCGACAAACCGGCCAATGCCGATCCCTCCATTTCGAAGTTTGTAATGCGACGCTCTCCAAAGCGGAACGACTCGATCTTTGCGTTGAGATCCTTATCTGCTGGTTCGAGACGTACCCAGCGACCCTGCGGAGCATAGAAACCGGGTGCCGAAATGGTAATACCCTCCATTGTGCAGTCGCGGAAGAGCTCAAAGAGCGATTTGTCAGCATCAATGAAATAGGGCTTCGGCAACAATTCATCCCACTCGGTATGCTTTATGAATGCCTTCTCGATCTCCAAGTCGCACACGTCGTTACGACCTTTGTAATAGTTCAACAGACCGTCGAAACCGATCGAGGTGCGCGAAAACAGGATTGTCCCGACCTTAATATCAGGCTGAATCGCACCCGAAGTACCAAGACGAACGAGCGTCAATTGCTTTAATTCGGGTTTAACTTGTCGCGTTTCAAAGTCAATATTAGCCAATGCGTCTAACTCGGTAACAACAACATCGATATTATCCGTGCCAATACCGGTCGAGATAACCGAAAGTCGCTTGCCTTTATAAGTACCTGTAATAGTTACAAATTCGCGATTCGATACGCGACACTCCTGCGTATCGAAATATGATGCAACCATCTCAACACGACCGGGATCACCGACCAAAAGAACGGTGTCTGCGAGTTGTTCTGGCTTTAGATGCAGGTGAAAAATCGACCCGTCATCGTTGATGATCAATTCAGAAGACGGAATAGTTCTCATATAGCTACATTTTATACTGTATATATTAATTGGGTAAAAGTACGAATTTTATCGAAAAAAAACAAGCATTTGTGAATAAAATACCAAATCGTTCATTTTTTTCATTTTTTAGTGTAACTTTATGACTCTTTTATTGTAACTTTACAAGTCAAAATGAACGAAAACAAACTAAATAACACCTTGTAATAATGACTTTAATTAAATCTATCTCTGGTATTCGCGGCACGATTGGTGGCGTACAGGGCGACAACCTCACTCCGGTTGATGTCGTAAAGTATGCAGTGGCTTACACTCGTTTCATTAAGCAAAGCAGTGGCAAAGAGCGCATTAAGATCGTAGTTGGTCGCGATGCACGTATCTCGGGCCAGATGGTTATGAGTTTGATCGAAGGCACCCTGATTGGTTGTGGTGCTTATGTGGTCAATGTTGATTTTTGTACCACTCCAGGTGTTGAGATGGCAGTTACATCTCATCAGGCTGATGGCGGTATTATTATCACCGCTTCGCACAACCCCAAGCAGTGGAACGCTTTGAAGTTGCTCAATGCGCGTGGCGAGTTTTTGACCGACGAAGATGGTAAGCAGGTGCTTGCTTTCGCAGAAGAGACCGACTATGAATTCCCCGACATCGATCATATTGGTCGCGTGGTAGCACGTGAGAACTTCAATTTCAGACATATAGATATGGTTTTGGCTCTACCGTTGGTAGATGTTAAGGCTGTTGCTGCGAAAAACTTTAAGGTCGTTGTAGATGCCGTCAATTCAGTGGGTGGCTCGGTTATTCCTGAGTTACTGCGCCGTATGGGTTGTGAGGTGATCGAGCTCAACTGTAACCCCAATGGACAGTTCGCACACAATCCAGAGCCGCTTCCCGAAAACCTGACCGAGATTTCGCAGGTAATTGTTCGCGAGAAGGCTGATTTGGGTGTTGTTGTCGATCCCGATGTCGATCGTCTTGCTTTGGTTTGCGAGAATGGTGCGATGTTTGGTGAGGAATATACGCTGGTTTCGATTGCTGATTATGTGCTGTCGAAGGTTGGCGGCAATACCGTTTCGAATTTGAGTTCGTCGCGTGCATTGCGTGATGTAACCGCTTGGCATAATGGCACATATTATGCTTCGGCTGTGGGCGAGGTAAATGTTGTAGCCAAGATGAAAGAGGTCGGTGCCGTTATCGGTGGCGAGGGCAATGGCGGTGTAATCTATCCCGAATTGCACTATGGTCGTGATGCGTTGGTAGGCGTTGGCCTGTTCCTGACTCATTTGGCAACATCGGGTAAGACGATGACCGAGTTGCGCGCAACCTACCCCGCTTACTTCTCGTCGAAGAACAAGATTGAGCTCACTCCTTCGATTGATGTTGATGCTGTTTTGGTACAGATGAAGGAGCGTTACAGCCACGAGCAGGTAACCGATATCGATGGTGTAAAGGTTGATTTTGCAGACAAGTGGGTGCATCTTCGCAAGTCGAACACCGAGCCTATCATCCGTATCTATGCCGAGGCTAAATCGATGGAGGCCGCTGACGAATTGGCCGAGAAGATTATTGGTGAGATTAAAGAGATTTGCAACTTGTAAATAATTGATACTATGAATAAAAGTAGAGATTATATCAAGCAAAACGGCGAGCGATTCGAAAATGAGTTGTTCGACCTTTTGCGCATCCCCTCGATCAGCGCACAGAGTTCGCATAAGGGCGATATGGTACGTTGCGCCGAGTGGTTGGCTGCATCGCTTTTGAAGGCAGGTGCCGACAAAGCCGAGGTTATGCCGACCGAGGGCAATCCCGTTGTTTATGCCGAAAAGATTATTGATCCGAAGGCTAAAACGGTGCTCGTATATGGCCATTACGACGTGATGCCTGTTGATCCCGTCGAGGAGTGGAATACCGATCCATTTGAGCCCGTTATTAAAGATGGTCGCATTTGGGCGCGTGGCGCAAATGATGACAAGGGTCAGTCGTTTATGCACGTAAAGGCTTTTGAGGCAATGGTGAATAGCGGCGAACTTCCTTGCAACGTTAAGTTTATGCTCGAAGGCGAGGAGGAGATCGGATCGGCAAGCCTTTACAAGTGGTGTCGCGACAACAAAAAAATGCTCAAAGCAGATGTTATCTTGGTTTCGGATACGAGCTTGATTGGCTGGGAAACTCCCTCTATTACTTGCGGTTTGCGTGGCTTATGTTATATGGAGGTTGAAGTAACGGGACCGAATAAAGATCTTCATTCTGGTCTTTATGGCGGCGCGGTTGCTAACCCTGCAAATGTACTTACTCGCCTTGTTGCATCGCTTATTGATGAGAATGGTCATATCACAATTCCCTGCTTCTATGATGATGTTCGCGAGTTGACTCCCGCCGAGCGTCGCGCTTTCAATAAGGCACCTTTCTGCCTGCGCGAGTATAAGAAGGCGTTGGAGATTGGTGATGTCGAGGGTGAAGATGGCTACACCACTATCGAGCGCACGGGCGTACGTCCTTCGCTTGACGTGAATGGTATTTGGGGCGGCTACATCGAGGAAGGTACAAAGACCGTCATTCCATCGAAAGCATCTGCCAAGATCTCTATGCGCCTTGTCCCCGATCAGGACTATGTAAAGATTGGCAAGTTGTTCGAGAAACATTTTAAGGCTATCGCTCCCAAGAGTGTAAAGGTCAAGGTTCGTACACTGCACGGTGGTGCGCCTTATGTTTCGCCGACCGACCTGCCCGCTTACAAGGCTGCCGCCAAAGCTTTGGAGGAGACCTTCGGCAAGAAGCCTCTTCCCTACTATTCGGGAGGTTCGATTCCTATCATCAGTGGTTTTGAGAAGATTCTTGGCTTGAAATCAATTTTGATGGGCTTTGGCCTTGATCGCGATGCCATCCATTCGCCCAATGAAAGCTATGGATTGGATAATTTCTATCGCGGTATTGAAACTATTGTTCTGTTCTACAAATATTTTGCACAGTCAAAGTAAAGTATAACTTTAAGTAAAACGGGCAGAGATCGACAATATCCGAATCTCTGCCCGTTTTATTTTATGCTCGCCGACTTAACGGCGATTACATCATCTCTTCATAAGCGTATTGTATCGCTCGATTGATCTGCGCAATAAATGGCTGCGTCGTGCGGAATGCTTCGATTGTTCTCTCCACCAATCGGTCCGAGTAGAGCCACTCGTCATTAATTTTGCGTTCAAGACAAATGTCTTTCAATCTCAATAAATCATCATAAGGAGTATCGGTCGGGAATCCCGTCGGTGTTCTTTTGAGTGAATTGGCTCGGCTAACTTCAAAACCATCTGCCGCCGCAATCGACGCAAGCATCTGATCACCATTGTCAATGATCTCTTCTCGGATGCTCTTCAAAACAACGGGCGGAATACAGACAGCTCCGGCCGCCAATATGCTATGACCGATCATCCCCCTATCGCCCTCCGGTTCAAGGTGAAAGTAGTAGCCCGCATATCCCGATTTTTTACCTCGCGGACAAATATAGGCACTAAAATGGGTTTTGTAGGGAGATTTGTCAGCCGAAAAACGAGTATCACGATTGATGCGGAAGATGCACTCCTTCGGTGTTAAGCCGTGCACCTCCGCATCAAACGTGCTAATGCCATCGATTAACTCGGCAGTGAACTCTTCGAATCGAGCGCGTAACACCCTATAACGCTCTCGGTTTGCGTCGAACCACTGCTTATTGTTATTCGCGGCAAGCTCAATGAGAAATGACATCGTGTCTCTCATAGAGATCTATCTTGATTACCAAGCAAATAGAGGATAGTTTTCCATCATCTTATTTACATCGGCACGAACTGCTGCGATGTTCTCCTCGTTCTCGTGGTCTGACAATACGCGGTCGATCAACTCAACGATGTAGTTCATCTGATCCTCCTTTACGCCACGTGTGGTGATTGCGGGAGTACCAAAGCGCAGACCAGATGTCTGGAAGGGTGAACGGCTGTCGAAAGGCACCATATTTTTATTGGTGGTGATATCGGCAGCTACCAATGCCTTCTCTGCAACCTTTCCGGTGAGTTCGGGGAACTTGGTGCGCAAATCAACCAAAATCAAGTGGTTGTCAGTGCCGCCCGATACAATCTTATAACCACGCTTTGCAAATGCCTCTGCCATAACGCGAGCATTTACCTGCACCTGACGCTGATACTCTTTGTAGCTTGGATCGAGAGCCTCGCCAAATGCAACTGCCTTTGCTGCAATTACGTGTTCCAGCGGACCACCCTGAATACCGGGGAATACGGCCGAGTTCAAGATCTGCGACATCTTTTTAACGATGCCCTTCGGAGTGGTTAAGCCCCAAGGATTGTCGAAGTCCTTGCCCATCAAGATAATACCGCCGCGAGGACCACGCAGAGTCTTGTGAGTTGTCGAGGTAACAATATGTGCATACTTCACAGGATTCTCCAACAGACCTGCTGCGATAAGGCCTGCGGTGTGTGCCATATCGATCAATAACAATGCGCCAACCTTATCGGCAATTTCGCGCATACGCTTGTAGTCCCACTCACGGCTGTAAGCCGATGCGCCACCGACAATCAGTTTGGGCTTGTGCTCCATTGCCAAAGCCTCCATTGCATCGTAATCAACTCGACCCGTCGCCTCATCTAACTTGTAACCTACCGCATTGAAATACATACCTGACATATTCACCGGCGAGCCGTGCGAAAGATGTCCGCCGTGCGAAAGGTCGAGGCCCATAAAAGTATCACCAGGCTTCAAAACAGCGGTAAAGACAGCCATATTGGCCTGCGCGCCAGAGTGCGGCTGTACGTTTGCATACTCTGCACCATAAAGCTCACACAATCGGTCGATAGCCAACTGTTCAACCTTATCCACTACTTGACATCCGCCATAGTAACGAGCTGTGGGATAACCCTCTGCGTACTTGTTAGTCAATACCGAGCCCATTGCCTCCATCACCTGATCGCTGACAAAGTTTTCAGATGCGATAAGCTCAATACCGTGCATCTGACGCGAGCGTTCCTCGGCAATCAGATCAAAAATTTGAGAATCTCTCTTCATACAATTATGTTAATTAATCACTTATATTTCGCTATTCCTCGTGGCATCTCGTTTGTAGAATTCGCCACTATTTACTACATACAAATATAAAACTTTTTCGCGAAAAGCCGCTACTTCGGGCAATGAATTTTATCGCCATTTTATGCACAAATTTGATATTGATTGTTCAAATAGGGCGTATTGGCTCGATAAAAACCTCAATATGGGGGTAGATTTGCAATATTTTTTGTATCTTTGTCCTGAAAATTGGACTATTTACCATATTAAATATAAAAGAATATGAAATTACTTGAAGGTAAAGTGGCGATTGTAACTGGTGCTGCACGCGGCATTGGCAAGGCTATCGCTATCGAATTCGCTAAGGCTGGTGCAGATGTTGCATTTACCGACCTGGCTATTGATGACAATGCAAAAGCTACCGAGGCCGAAATCGCGGTTTTTGGTGTTAAGTGCAAAGGTTATGCTTCAAACGCAGCAAATTTCGAAGACACACATAATGTCGTTGCGGAGATTCACAAGGATTTTGGCCGTATCGATGTTTTGGTTAATAATGCAGGTATTACCCGCGACGGACTGATGATGCGAATGAGCGAGCAGCAGTGGGATATGGTGCTGACAGTCAATCTGAAATCGGCATTCAACTTCATTCACGCTGTAACTCCTATTATGGCTCGCCAGAAGGGCGGCTCGATTATCAATATGTCGTCGGTTGTAGGTGTTTCGGGTAACGCTGGCCAGTGCAACTACTCGGCATCGAAGGCAGGTATGATCGGTCTTGCTAAATCGATTGCAAAGGAGATGGGTCCTCGCGGTATTCGTGCTAACGCTATCGCTCCCGGTTTTATCATTACCGAGATGACCAATGCTCTTTCGGATGAGATTAAGGAGGGTTGGTACAAGCAGATCCCTCTGCGTCGCGGCGGTACACCTGAGGATGTTGCCAAGGTGGCTCTGTTCCTCGCGTCGGATATGTCGTCGTACGTAAGTGGTCAGGTGATCCACTGCTGTGGCGCGATGAATTGCTAATCAGTTGTAATACAAATAGAAATCCCCACTTACTTCAAGTGGGGATTTTTGTTTCTATCAGCTTTGATAGTTCCTATTTGCAATCTTCAAACAGACCTTCGCAGGCATCTTCTAATAGGTCAAGAACTATCTCAAAGCCTTCGTGTCCTTCGTAATATGGATCGGGAACATAGTGGGCATCAGGATGCGAACGGCAGAAATCGGTCATTCGATCAATCTTCATAGCCGCTGCTCGATTGGGCGCAAGTCGATGTACTGATTCGTAATTATAGTCATCCATAACAATAATACGGTCGAAACGGTCGAAATCTTCAACTCGAATCGGGCGTGCTCGATGCACTAAATTATACCCTCTGCGAGATGCAGCCGAGCGCATTCGCGGGTCGGGAAGATCGCCTGCGTGTCCCGAATACGTGCCCGCAGAATCAATCTCGAATCGATCCGCAGCACCTCGTTTTTCAACCAATGCACGCATTACGCCTTCGGCAGCCGGAGAGCGGCAGATATTACCTAAACATACAAAGAGGAGTTTGCATTTATTCGCCATATCATCAAATATTTATAGTCGATTATCTCTTGTTTTGTTTTAAGTTCTTGGACTGCTTAAATCTATTTTTACGCTTTTCGAGATATTGATCATATCGTTGTTGGGCTCCGCTGATTGTTTCATCATCGAAAGCGATGGTTCCCATAAGCGGCATAAGTCTTTGAATTTGAGATGCTCGCTTATTGAGATATTGTGTTGGATGAGCCGGATCACGCTGACGAGGATTAGGATATGCTGCGACTATCAGAGCCGCCTGACGTTGAGTTAGTTTCGATGCAGATCGACCAAAATAGTGTTGCGCTGCTGCCTCTGCGCCATAGACACCTTTGCCCATCTCAATCACATTGAGATAGACCTCCATAATGCGTTCCTTATTCCAAATGTGCTCAATCAAGAAGGTAAAATAAACCTCTAAACCCTTTCTTATCCAAGACTTTCCACTCCAAAGAAAGACATTCTTAGCAGTCTGTTGAGAAATGGTACTTGCACCTCGTTGTCGTTTGCCTTTGTTATGCTCGTCAATGGCATCGTAGATCGCACCAAGGTCAAAGCCGCGATGTCCGAGATAGTTGTTATCCTCCGATGCAATAGATGCACAAATAAGATTTGGGGATATCTGATCAATCGGTCGCCAACTCTTATTGATCGTCGCGCCGTCAAATGCCCGCGAAATCATCAACGACGTAATCGGAGGATTGATCCAGCGATATGCAACCGTCAATAAAAGACTTGCGACAAACAGCACCGCAATCGTTTTTAAGGCGATGTGTAATATTTTCTTAAAAAATTTTCTCATAGGCACCCTCTTGGGCAATATTTATGCAAAGATAGTGAATTGATTTGATTGAACGCTCAATCGTGGCAGGATTATTACTCTTGTGTGGATTGAAGCGAACACAATGTATCATTTTAACATCTCAAAATTATGGATAACAGACTCACAAAACTCCTTTCGTCGCTATCGAGCGATCGATGGTTCGATTCGGCGATTCTCTTTATGCGAATCTTTATTGGCGCAATGATGCTCACGCACGGCATTGGTAAGTTGCAGAACTACAATGCAATCGTCAATTCTTTTCCCGATCCGTTGGGGATTGGTAGTGCTGCCTCTTTCACCTTAATCACATTAACCGAAGTTGGTTGCTCGGTATTGATTATAATGGGGTTATTTACGCGTCTCGCTACCCTGCCGCTGATTTTTGGTATGTATATAGCTACATTTATAGCCTTCCCCGAAAAGACATTTGCCGAGGGAGAGCTGTCGTTTGTCTATATGGGAATATATATAATGTTGCTTGTTTCGGGCGGAGGGCGATATGCTCTCGATGCATTATTCTTCCCATATCGCCGATAGATGCAGCGAAAACAACGTGTCGATAATTGGATAGGGAGCAGTATAAATCGGCACAAAAGAGGTATTTTGGTCGAGAATTGTCTTTTTTGGCGTTTTTGAGCGTGGTTATTTAATAATAATTAAATATCTTTGCGGCGATTTTCGGAATAGAACAATGATTCGTATGAATTATTAGTGCGAATAGTAAATATTCAAAAAGAACATAGCACAAAAAGATAGCAATGAAAATTAAATCGATAATTCTTTCAATTGTTGCACTCGTTGCAGTATCGGCAATCAGTGCGCAACCACTCACAGAGCCACGTAAAGTCAACAATCCACAACTGACTGATTTGAAAAAGAATCCGGTCAATATACCCCATTGGGGCGAGATGAATCTGTTGATCTTCTATGCCGATCCGGATCATCCGACCCAGTGTGCCGATTTTTGTCAAGATATGGAGGATAATCATCGCGCAGCAGGCGATAATATCTACGGTTTGGGTATTGTAAATTTGAAAGATGCGCCGTTGCTGCCCAATGCCATTGTTCGCAAAATTGCCTACAACCGCACCAAGAAGAACAAGGCGGTAATTTTGGCAGACGATAATCGCATTGTGCCGACAGAATGGGGTTTGGGCGATTGTAACAATAAGTTCACACTGATCTTGATCTCGAAAGAGGGTGAATTGATCTATTTCCACAAAGGAGAATTTACCGAGGAAGATGAGATTGAGTTTTATAAAACGATCGATCCTTACAGATAATTAATGAAACAGACAATATTAGTCGTACTACTTACCCTTTGTTCGGTGCTTTCAGTTTCGGCACAGCACGACGGACAACTGATTCGCGACAACGATACAATAAAATACTCATATACTCCGCTGGCGGCAACCGTAAATGATACGATTGCCGCTACAATCGTTTCTGCGGCATCTGACTCTTTGGCTGTGGATAGTGTTGCAACCGAAAAACGAGGCTCGATATTTCGTCGTTTGATCCGCTATTTCGAGCAGGCAAACGAAGACCGTACGCAAGAGAAGAAATTTGACCTCACCTGGGTTCTCGGTCCGAGCTATTCGGCTGTAACAAAGGTCAGTCTCGGCATCTTGGCATCGGGATTGTATCGTATCGACCGTACAGATACGATAACACAGCCGTCGAACGTCTCGCTCTATGCTAACATCTCGACATCGGGCTATTACAAAGTTGGTGTAACAGGGCTCAATCTTATGGATCAGAATCGCCATCGTATCCGATATGACGTTTCGTTTGCCTCTATGCCTATTGATTATTGGGGCGTTGGCTACGATATGGCACAAGGCGAGAAGTCTTCGATGGTCGAAAAACGATATCGCATTGATGCAGAATATCAGTACGAAATGGTCCGTAATTTCTTTGTGTGTGCCGCACTCGATTTTACGCACGCTGCGGCAAAAAAGGTCAAGACTCCCGAATATTTGTTGGGTCAGCGCGACAAATATACAGCTACGGGACTTGGCCTGGCCCTGCAATATGACAGCCGTGATTTTGCGCCGAATCCCTATCGAGGTATCTATCTCAATCTGCGTGAAACCTATTTCCCTGCCGCATTAGGCTCGACCGAAACAATCTGGCGCACGACATTTACCGGCAATTTCTACCAGCGTCTTTGGAAGGGTTGCACGCTCGCCTTTGACGCTTATATGGAGTATAATACCGGTAAGGAGATCCCCTGGTCGATGGTTGCACAATTGGGTGGTGGCTATCGTATGCGAGGCTACTATCTCGGACAATATCGCGACAACGGAATGATTGAGGTGCAGGCTGAATTAAGACAAAAGATATACAATCGTCATGGTATTGCCGTTTGGGTAGGCGCAGGTAATGTCTTCCCAAGTTTCGACCGATTCCAATGGCGACAGACACTGCCTAACTATGGTATCGGCTACCGTTGGGAGTTCAAACATCGAGTCAATGTCCGCGTAGATTATGGTCGTGGCAAGCACGGCGGCTCGGTGGTATTCAATGTAAATGAGGCATTCTAAAATGGACAAAGCGATAAACCGAAATATTAACACACGTTTTTCCCGCCTGCTGATTGGAGGATTTGTAGCAGCATTGATGATACCATCGTTAGTGCTGATCTTTACGGACAACTACTCCTTTATGCGTGCGGTAGCGGCCGTATTGATTCCTACGGGCTTTTATACGCTGTGGGCTGTTGCAAGCCGACATAGCGGTCTGATGATCTGGGGCGGATTAATCTGGATGATCTTCGCCGCATTGCAACTTGTGTTGCTCTATATGTTTGGTAACTCGATCGTTGCGGTTGATATGTTTACCAATCTTTTTACAACCAACACGAACGAAGCAGGCGAATTACTCGGCAATATTTGGCCGATGGTAATGTTTGTAGCTGTGCTCTATCTCCCACTGCTTTTGTTGGCGGCACACTCACTGCGACAGAAATTTATAATTGCACCTGCGACTCGTCGCTATGCAGCAATTACGGGAACGATAATGGTTCTGGCAGGTTGCGCCACGATGCAGTTTAATGTCTTCCCGTTCAATGTGGCAGAGAATCTATACCGCTCGTTTGATGAACTTATACACGTACGTCGCTACCCCTCTTCGTCGGCCGAGTTCGATTATAAGGCTACACGTAACAAAACAACCAATCAGCGAGAGATCTATGTAATGGTTATCGGCGAAGCGGCACGAGCGGCCAATTGGCAACTGTATGGCTATGAGCGCGAGACTACTCCACTGCTCGCATCGCAGGAGAAGCTGGTCGTTTATAAAAATGTCCTGACACAGAGTAATGCTACACATAAGAGCGTTCCTTTGATTCTGTCGTCGGTATCAGCTAACAACCATTCGGAGATTTATCAACGTAAAAGTATTGTGCAGTTGTATAAAGATGCAGGATTCCGCACTCTTGTCGTATCGTGTCAGGCCCCGAACCGAGGTATGATTCAGATGATGTGCGACAATGCCGATTCGGTAGTCTATCTCAATGGTCAGCACGACGGCGCAATGCTCGACCCTCTGCGCGAAGCGATCCAAAACGACAGCTCGGATCTATTTGTGCTTATGCATAGCTACGGCTCTCACTTCAACTATGCAGAGCGTTATCCGTCAGAGTTCTCGCGTTATACGCCTGATGACGATGTATCGATTTCGCGAAAAAATCGCGAGCGAATGGTTAATGCCTACGACAATTCGATTCTCTATACCGATTGGTTTCTCTCGCAGGTTATTGCTACGCTGGATAAAGAGGAGTGTTGCTCGGCGATGTTCTACTGCGCTGATCACGGCGAGGACCTCTACGATGACCGTCGCGGTCGCTTCTTACACTCGTCGCCTACAATCACCTATTATCAGGCACACGTGGCCTGTCTTGGCTGGTATTCCGATGTTTGGCGTGAAGCGAATCCAGCAAAGTCATTGGCCGCAGAGAATAATAGCTTTGCTCCTGCAACAACTCATTCGGTATTCCACACCGTAGCTCAATTAGCAGAGATCGAGTCGGAGTATATCTCTTCGGCAGTTTCGCTTGTCAGCGGGGAATTTGATTATAACGTTGAACGCCACTATTTGAGTGATCATTGTGAGCCGAAACGATATATGGATATGGGATTGAATCGAGATGATGTTAAGGAGTTTGCGATGAGAGACATCAACGAACTATAATACCCTTTTCGCAAGATATAATACAATAGCGACAAAACAAAAACGGCTCGGTATTTCCGAGCCGTTTTTATCATTCATTGAGGGTAGGTAAATTACTTCTTTGCCTCCTCAACAGATACCTTGCGGAACTCCTTCATCAACTTTGTCAATTCGAGAGCAGCCTTGCGTGCGCGAGTACCGGCAGCCTTGTTGTTCTTCTCTACTTGCAGAGTTGCATTTTCCTGAAAAGCGGCGATCTGCTCGTTAATTTTAGCAACTAATTCTTTCATAACATTATTTAATTAAAAGGGTTTTCCATTTGCAAAATTAATTAAAGTATTCAATTTCACAACTTTTTCAATCAAAAAAATTTAATTACAAGCTTTTTTTTGATCATTTCCCCCACTTAAAATGCTGCAATGGCAATGCTCGGTATATTTTTTGACCGATGAAAGGAAAATCTTTTGATATGAGAAAGCTATTCTTTTCACTATTAGTCTTATGTGTATCCGCAATGGTCGGCTGTCATAGCAAAAAGAGATCAATGACACCCCCTATGCGAAAATTGCAGGTTGCAGAGGTACGTTTCGACACCCTCGCAAGTCCGATGTCCTTTACGGGGCAACTATCGAGCAATTATAGTGCGATAATACAACCCCGCATTAGTGGATACTTAATGTCGAAGCATTACAAAAAAGGTATGCCCGTAAAACGCGGACAGTTACTTTTTACAATTGATCCATCGCAGATCAACACTCAGCTATTGGCTGCCGAGGCGGAATTGAATTCGGCACGTGCGCAAGCTATCGAAGCACGCAACAACTACGAGCGAGCTGTGCCTTTGGCGAAAATCGAAGCGATAAGTCGTAGCCAGCTGGATGAATATACAGCACAATATCAATCGGCACAATCGGCTGTAAAATCAGCCGAGCAGCAACTGAAAAATGCCCGATTGGAGTCGGGATATACGCGCATATACTCTCCGATAGATGGCATTATAGGGCAGACCAACGCAACCGAGGGCGATTATGTGGGTGTAGGAACGGAATTTTCGGTATTGGCCACGATTGAAAATATCGATACCGTTTCGGTCAATCTCTCCATTCCCGTTTCGGAATATTTGGAACGTCGCGAAGAGGATACCCTGCCTGCTTATGATAATAGCTCTTTATTGTCGAACATCCGACTATATATGTCCGACGGCACGCTCTATCCTCTGCAAGGCAGCTATGGTTATACCCAGCCATCGGTCAGTTCGCAAACGGGAACGGTTGTCATCTCTGTCAATTTTCCCAACCCTTCACAGGTACTCAAATCGGGACAATATGCACGTATAAGTGCCGATGTGGGCGCAGCGCGTCCTTGCGCTCTTATACCCCAGCGCAGTGTAGTTCAGGATCTGGACCGAACAAGTGTTTGGATCGTTCAGGCAGATAGCACACTTGCCTTCCGCAATGTCGTTCTCGGAGCCACAATTGATTCAATGTGGATTATACGTGAAGGCTTGAATCGAGGTGAGCGAGTTCTTGTCGAGGGGCTGCAACGTGCTCGCAGTGGCGAGAAAATCATACCCATAAATAACAAATAGACGGGTGAGGATTATGGAGAAGTTTTTCGTTTCACGACCGATCTTTGCAATCGTTCTCTCGATTGTTATTGTCTTATTGGGACTAATCTCGATCTTCAATCTTTCGATTGAGGAGTATCCCGATATTACGCCACCCGTAGTTGAAGTTTCCGCCGTATATGACGGAGCTGATGCCACAACGGTTGATAATGCCGTAGCTACGCCCATTGCCGAAAATATAATGGGTGTAAGTGATATGCTATATATGCAGAGTACAAGTGCCAATAGCGGTGCGATGAATCTGCAAGTAACCTTTGCAATCGGGTCTGACCCCGATATGGATGCGATATTTACGCAAAACAATGTTTCGTCAGCCGCGGCATTGCTACCTGCCGCCGTAACACGTCAAGGCGTAACGACGCAGAAGACTCAAACGGGTTTTCTGCTGGTCTATGCGCTCCATTCAGATGGTCGTTATGATGATCGTTTTCTTTCGAATTACGCCTATATAAACCTCCAAAAGGAACTATTGAAGATTAATGGTGTGGGCAAGGTCGATATTATGGGTGCAGGAGAGTACTCGATGCGAATTTGGATCAAGCCCGATAAGATGGAGTATTATAATCTATCGTTGTCGGAGATCACATCCGCGATCGAAGAACAGGCTCAAATCTACCCTACCGGTTCGTTGGGCGGTGAGCCTTCAACCGAAGCAACCGAATTCACCTATACCGTAACTCTTCCGCCACAAATATCAACAGCCGAAGAGTATTCAGAGATTGTTTTGCGTACGCTTGAAGATGGCTCCCAACTGCGACTAAAAGATATTGCCGATGTCGCATTGGGTAGCGAAACATATGGAACGTCGTCGAGTTTTGACGGCCAGCCATCGGCTTTGATCGTCGTTTATCAAACACCCGGCAGCAATGCAATGGAGGTTGGCAATCGAGTTAAAACGGCCATTGAGAAGATTTCGGAACGTTTTCCCGACGGAGTAGCCATTGATACGGTTGTCGATACAACCTCAAATATCAAAGCGGGTGTAAAGGAGATCTTCTATACACTGCTGTTGGCGTTGTTTTTGGTGGTTACCATTATATATCTGTTCATTCAGGATTGGCGAGCGACGTTGATCCCACTAATCGCCGTTCCTGTATCGTTGATTGGTACATTTATATTCTTCCCGCTGCTCGGATTTTCGATCAATATCATTTCACTATTGGGCGTTATCCTCGCAATCGGATTGGTCGTTGATGACGGTATCGTGGTTGTCGAAGCGGTGCAGGTAAATATTGCTCGCGGAATGTCGCCACGTAAGGCAACATTGGAGGCGATGCATAACGTCGCATCACCGATTATCGCCACGACCATAGTTCTATTGGCTGTGTTTATTCCCGTATCATTGACAGGCGGTATTACGGGCCGACTATTTCAGCAGTTTTCGATTACAATTGCTATTTCGGTGGCAATTTCGGCATTTAATGCACTGACGCTCTCGCCTGCACTTTCGGCGATGATTCTTCGTCCGAAAAAGGAGCGCACAACGGGATTCTTCGGAGCATTTAATCGATGGTTTGATCGATTAATGGCACGATACACGAATGCAACGCGACGTATCGTTTCACACATCATACGTACGGTTGTTTTCGTGGCAATTATTTTATGCGCGATAGTAGCATTTTGGAAAGTTGTGCCATCGGGATTTCTGCCCGAAGAGGATCAGGGCTACATTATGGTAATGGTCAATCTGCCCGAAGCCGCATCGCTGAAACGTACCGAGCAGGTTATTGCGGCTACAAACCAAATTGTCGCAGAGCAGAGCGCAGTGAAATATACCGCAGCAGCTGCCGGATTTGATATGATTTCGGGCATTGCATCAACCTCTAACGGCGTTATATTCGTCGCTTTGAAAGATTACGACAAGCGTAAAGAGAGTGCATCGGAGCTTGCCGCCGCGCTGAATGAACAGCTATATGAGGCAATTAACGCAGGCGAGGCCTATGCCTTTACTCCGCCGCCAATCCCAGGTCTGGGTGTAACATCGGGCGTGGAGTTGCAGTTGCAGGACCTGGAAGGCCGAGGACTGGAATATCTTGCCGAGCAAGCCTCGGCATTTAGTGCCGCACTTGAAAAATTGCCGGAGGTAGCGTCAGTAACGTCGCAATTCAATAATCGCGTACCACAACGACGATTAGATGTAGATCGTAACTACGCATTGAGTGAAGGTGTTGATTTAGCAGCACTCTATGATCAGCTATCCGCATTCCTCGGAGGATCCTATATCAATAACTTCAACCGCTTTGGTCGTCTATATCGCAGTTATATACAAGCCGCGCCCGAATATCGTAGCGATGCCGCATCGTTGGATAGCTATTTCGTGCTCAACGGACAAGGAGAGAGTGTGCCCGTATCGTCATTTGTTCGCATTGTGGATACGGTCGGTGTAGAGTTTGTTTCGCAATTCAATCTTTTGCGTTCAATTGCGCTGACGGTTAGCCCTAAATCGGGCATCTCATCTTCACAAGCGATGAAAAGCATCAGCGATGAGGCTACTCACTCACTACCCGAAGATGTAGGAATGGCTTGGAGTGGTATTGCATTTCAAGAGGCTGCGGTGGCAAAGGGTGGCGCGGCAGTATATCTGCTGGCGGTGCTATTTGTATTTTTGGCATTGGCGGCACTCTATAACAATTGGACTCTGCCTATTGCCATTATGCTCGGAGTGCCACTCGCCGTTATGGGTGCATTGTTATCAATCTGGTTGGCGCATCTTTTCGAAGCAAAATTTATCAACGATATCTTTATGCAGATTTCGATTGTGTTGCTAATCGGGTTGGCCGCCAAAAATGCAATCCTTATTGTCGAGTATGCCGACCGACTCTTCTTCGAACAAAAGATGTCGCTTATCGATTCGGCTATTGGCGCAGCCGAATTGCGAGTGCGACCTATATTGATGACTGCATTCGCCTTTATTCTTGGCGTTGCTCCACTGATATTTGCACACGGAGCCTATGCTATTGCACGTAACACGATGGGCGTAGCATTGGTTGGAGGTATGTTGATAGCAACACTTTTCGGCATATTCCTCTACCCTGCTCTTTACTATCTTGTAGGTCGTTGGGGACATTTGGAACGTCGTCGTGAGAAAAAACAAAATGAAGCGTTATGAAAACTTTAAGAATTATATCGGCATTTACGATCATCCTACTCTTTTACGGATGCAATGCAAAGCTCACTCCACCTCGCATCTCAATTCCGGCGGAATATAGTTTTACGGATGGCTTGCCGACCGATTCTCTCGGTGTCGATTTCGCGTGGTGGGAGGAGTTTGGCGACTCGACACTCAACGACCTTATTATGCGTGCCATAGCGGGCAATCGTGATCTGCTTGTTGCAGCTTCACGTATTGAGCAGGCGCGTATCGAGTTGGGGAATGTACGTTCGCAATACCTTCCATCGTTTATGTTCGAGATGTCGGCCGAGGGTAATTATACGCGCGAAACCAAGATTGAACAACAATATACGATCAATCCCGCTGTCAGCTGGGAGATACCGCTCTTTGGTACTCTGCGCAGTTCAAAGGCGGCTGCCTATGCCGATCTGAACTCAACGAAGTGGGCTTTTCGTGGCGTGATGCTCTCACTTACGGCCGAAGTGGCGACATCATATTTTACGTTGTTGCAATATCGCAGTTGTCTTGAAACAGCTCGCAGTACTTATCTCTCTCGACAAAAATCGGCAGCGTTGATGGACTCTATGTTCCGATACGGATTCATCTCGGCAGTCGAACGGCAACAGGCGTATAGTTTGGAGGCATCGGCCGCAGTCGATATTCCGAACTACGAACGAGCCATTGTTCAGACTGCATCGGCATTGAATACGCTTTTGGGGCGATATGCCGTTGATTCGATTGTTGAGTCCTCATTATTGCTCAATGCAGACAGATTGCCACCGACGATCCCAATCGGGCTACCCTCCTCTCTGCTCGAACGTCGTCCCGATGTCTTGGAGAGCTACTATGCTGTTGAGAAGGCTGCCGCAGAGGTCAATTTGAAACGTGCAGCCCGCTTCCCCTCGTTGGCATTAACTGCTTCGGGCGGAGTGCTCTCTTCCACCATAAAGGGACTGACAGCAGATAACCCATTTTCGTGGAGTGCCGCAGTAAAACTCCTCCAACCGATATACGCTTTTGGGAAGTTGAAAAGAGATGAGCTATCGGCACGTGAGGGCTACTATCAAGCCGTAAAACAATACGAGCAATCGATCTTACAAGCCTTTGCCGATGTTAGTGATGCGTTGTCGCAAATATCAACTTATGGGCGCGAGGCCGATAGATATGCTTCGATGGTTGCCTCCGATCAACGTATTTTGGAGATGTCATCGGCACTTTATCGCGGAGGTCTGAATAGCTATACCGACCTGCTTGATGCCGAACGAACACTCTACGATTCGCAGATGGCATACGCCGAAGTACGAGCACAACAATATATCGCCTACGTATCGCTATTCAAGGCATTGGGTGGCGGTTGGTAGCTTTTTCGGTCAAATAACGTGATGTAGGCATATTCGGAGTCGAAAAAAATAGTTGCGAATAGTGATGTGAAAGCGCATTAAAAATATTATCTTTGTAGCCGAAAAAATGGGTTAGAAGATAATATGCGACTCTCCGACATACCTACCGGCCAGACAGCCATCGTACTCAAAGTTTTGGGTTACGGCGGTTTCCGTCGCCGCGTTATGGAGATGGGCTTTGTTCGTGGCAAGCGGATCGAAGTCCTTCTTAATGCCCCTTTGCGCGATCCAATCAAATATAAGATTATGGATTATGAGGTCTCGTTGCGTCGTAGCGAGGCTGAAATGGTCGAGGTGATCACCGAAGCCGAAGCAAAGGATATGATAGAAAAGTTGGAAGATCGCAATGTGCTGACCGAAGAGGAACTTTTCGAAGAGGTTATCTCGACCCGCCGTCGCGTGATCAATGTCGCTCTGGTCGGCAATCCAAATAGCGGCAAGACTTCGCTTTTTAATGCGCTATCGGGCGGCCACGAACACGTTGGAAATTATAGCGGCGTAACGGTCGATGCCAAATCGGGCTCATTCCGATACAAGGGCTATCGTTTCAATATCACCGATCTTCCGGGCACCTATGCCCTGTCGGCCTATTCGCCCGAAGAGATATATGTCCGTCGCCACTTGGTAGAGAATACACCTGACGTTGTAATCAATGCCGTTGTTGCGTCAAACCTCGAACGAAATCTCTATCTTACAACCGAGCTGATCGACATCAACCCCAATATGGTTGTTGCACTCAATATGTACGACGAATTGGAGCATCGTGGCGATAAACTCGATTACGAGCAGTTGGGTGCTATGCTCGGTGTGCCGATGGTGCCTGTTGTGGCACGCGAAAGTCGAGGCTTGGAGCGTTTATTGGATACGGTGATTAATGTATATGAGAACCGCGATAGCCGCGTGCGTCATATTCACATTAACCACGGTGCTATCATCGAGAGTGGCATTGCTGCATTGCAGAACGTAATGCGTCCCGTGCGCGATCAGTTGCCGAAACATTTCCCACCACGATATTGGGCTATCAAACTTCTTGAACGCGACAAAGAGGCCGAGCAGATGTTGCACCCGATTGAGGGTTTCGACGAGTGGATCGATGTTCGTAACCGAGAGGTCGAGCGTATCGAAAAGCAGCTTGGCGAGGATGTCGAGATGGCTGTAACGAGCGAGAAGTATGGTTTTATCGCGGGTGCTTTGCGCGAAACATACCAGAAGGGAGAGGAGAATCCGATTGCGACAACGACGATTATCGATACAATCGTAACTCACCGCGTATGGGGATTCCCGATCTTTTTCTTCCTGATGTGGTTGATGTTCGCCGCAACATTTACGCTGGGCGCATATCCGCAGGATTGGATCGAGGCGGGTGTGGAATGGCTTTCAAATACGATTGGATCGTTGATGAGCGATGGAGCATTTAAGGATTTGATTGTAAATGGCGTGATCGGCGGCGTTGGCAGTGTGATTGTCTTTTTGCCCAATATTCTCATTCTCTATCTCTTTATCTCGCTGATGGAGGATTCGGGATATATGGCTCGCGCCGCATTTATTATGGATAAATTGATGCACCGTATCGGTCTGCACGGCAAATCATTTATTCCGCTGTTGATGAGTTTCGGTTGCAACGTGCCCGCTATTATGGCGTGCCGCACAATCGAGAGCCGTTCGAGCCGCATTATTACGATACTTATTTCGCCCTTTATGTCGTGTAGTGCGCGACTGCCGATCTATATATTGCTTATTGGAACATTCTTCCCGTCGTATGCAAGTCTTGTTCTGATTTTGCTCTATATACTCGGTATTGTCGTAGCAATCATAACGGCAAAACTTATGCGCCGCTTTCTCTATCCCGTCGATGAGACTCCGTTCGTAATGGAGTTGCCGCCTTATCGTGTGCCTACATTGCAGGCGACTCTGCGCCATATGTGGGAGAAGGGTGCACAATATCTCCGTAAGATGGGTGGCGTTATTTTGGTTGGCTCGCTGATCGTCTGGTTTTTGAGCTACTACCCTCGCCCGCATATTGCTAACGAAAATGTTGCCACTCAAACCGAGCAGACAGCACCCGACTACTCGAACTCATATTTGGGTCGAATTGGCAAGGTGTGCGAACCAATAATGGAGCCTATCGGACTGAATTGGAAAGGTAGCGTGGCTATTCTGTCGGGCGCAACGGCAAAGGAGATTGTTGTTAGCACGTTGGGAGTCCTGTATGCAGCCGAGTCCATTCCGGCCAATGAGAATGGCGAACTGTCGGAAGATGCATCACTCGGCGCAAAATTGGTTGCATCGGGCGATTTTGACACACGAACAGCCTTGGCATTTATGGTATTTATCCTTCTCTACTTCCCCTGCATTGCAACTCTTATCGCCATAGCAAAGGAGACGGGCCGTTGGTATTGGGCTGCGGCAACAGTCTTCTATAATACGGCTGTTGCGTGGGTCGTAGCGTTTATCACCTATCTTATCGGAGGACTATTCTAATGACGTGGCAGGATTGGGCGGTAGTCGTCGTCGGAGTTTTGCTTGTAGCATATTTAGTTGCGAAATTGGTGCGCCGTATCCGCAATGGTAAAGCGACCGACGGTTGTTGTGGTTGTGCTCTGGCCGACCAATGCCCATCAGTGCAGAAAGCGCGAATGAAGAATCAATCGTCGAAATGCGACCATAAAAACACAAAATAGCCCTTACAATCTGCTCAAAAGGCGATTTTATTCGTTTTTTATCTCGTTTTTATTATTAAAAAATATTAAAAAGACCTATCTTTGCGGCGGTTTTAGTTAGGTTATAAAAACATTATCAAATCTATGGATTGGTTTACATCGCTATTCTTCGGAAATAGCATCGCACATACGGTATTCATCTTGGCGATAGCAATCGCGGCGGGTATCGCACTGGGCAAAATTAAAATTGCCGGTATCTCGTTCGGTATCACTTGGATCCTTTTTGTCGGTATCGCGCTGGGCAGCTTCGGTATGCAGATCGACCCTATTATCGTTAGTTTTGTAAAGGAGTTCGGTCTTATTCTGTTTGTATATTCGGTCGGTATGCAGGTCGGCCCGAGTTTCTTCTCTGCATTTAAGCAGGGAGGTATGCGACTGGTCGGTATCGCAACAGCAATGGTTCTATTAGGCGTAGTAACCGCTTATGTCATTCATCTTATAACGGGCACCCCTATCCCAACTATGGTCGGTGTGTTGTCGGGTGCTGTTACCAACACCCCCGGTCTTGGTGCTGCACAGCAGGCATATGCCGATGCAATGGGGACAAATGATCCTTCGATCGCAATGGGCTATGCCGTAGCATATCCTTTGGGTGTTGTAGGCATTATCGTTTCGATTGCACTGTTGCGTGTCTTCTTCCGAATTAAACTCGACAAGGAGAAGGAGGCTTTGGAGAGTGCGAACGAGTCGAAATATGCCGCTAAAATCTCGATCGAATTGACCAACACCAACCTCTTCGGTCGCACCGTACTTGAAACTCGCAGTTTGATCAATCGCTCGTTTGTTGTTTCACGCGTTTGCCGCGCTGATGGCCATATCGAGATTGCAAATGCCACCACAACTCTGCACGAAGGCGATAAGATGCTGATTATCTGCGCCAGCGAGGATGTCGAAGCTATCGAGATGATGCTTGGTCATCAGATCAATATGCAGCACTCGGATTGGCTCAACCTCGATCAGCAGTTTATCTCGCGCCGTATTATTATTACACAGCCCCATATCAACGGCAAAACCATCGGCGAATTGCGCCTGCGCAGTAATTATGCGGTTAATGTAACACGTGTCAATCGTTCGGGTGTCGATCTGATTCCGGAGCATAATCTCGAATTGCAGATTGGCGACCGATTGACCGTTGTCGGCTCGGAAATGGCAATCGATGCTGTTGCAAAGGCATTGGGTAACTCTATGCGTCGTCTGCGTGAGCCCAACCTGATTTCGATCTTCCTCGGCATCTTCTTGGGCGTTTTGGTGGGCTCGATTCCTATCGCAATTCCCGGTATGCCGCAGGCAGTAAAGCTCGGTTTGGCAGGCGGCCCGCTGATCATTGCAATTCTTATCAGCCGTTTTGGTGCGCACTATCATCTTGTTACCTATACGACAATGAGTGCCAACCTGATGTTGCGCGAAGTCGGTATTTCGCTCTTCCTCGCAGCGGTCGGCATTAGCGCAGGTGATGGCTTTATTGATACGGTTATAAATCAGGGTGGTTATATTTGGGTGCTCTATGGTGTCATTATCACTATGCTCCCGCTGTTGCTTGTCGGCTCCATTGCTCGCAAGTTCTATAAGATCGACTACTTTACGCTTATGGGTGTGGTAGCTGGTAGTATGACAAACCCTGCGGCTCTGGCTTACTCGAACGCGACAGCAGGTAACGATATGCCCGCTGTAAGCTATGCAACCGTATATCCGTTTGTGATGTTCTTGCGAGTACTGACAGCACAGATATTTATCCTATTGGCTTTGTAAAACGAGGCTGATAGCAGACAATAATAAAAGGAATCGACCCTGCGAGGATCGATTCCTTTTTTATTTGCATTTAGCCAATTGCTGCTACTTTTCTGCCGCGATCTGCACCTCTTTAATATGTCCGCCCGAAAAGAGAATCGCACGCGAAGGATAGTCCTCCAAAATGTTCGTATTGTGCGTGGACATAACCACCGAGCAACCACCCTCGACAATCTTCTGGAAAAGTTCCATAATTCCTTCTGCCGAAACAGGGTCGAGATTGCCCGTAGGCTCATCGGCCAACACCACCTCCGGATTATTCAGCAGAGCACGCGCGATAACCAATCGCTGCTGCTCGCCACCCGATAGTTCGAAGGGCATTTTATGGAGTTTATTCTCCAAACCGACCAACTTCATCACCTCGTCGGCACGACGGCGCATATCGGTCTCATTTTTCCAACCCGTAGCCTTCATCACGAAGTAGAGATTCTGGAAAACATTGCGATCGTTCAAGAGTTGGTAATCTTGAAAAACGATGCCGATTTTACGACGCAGATGAGGGATATCCTTGCGGCGCAATTTGCGAAGATCAAAGCCTGCGATACTACCCTCGCCCGTCAGGAGCGACACCTCTGCATAGAGAGTCTTCAAAAGGGTCGATTTGCCACTACCGACGCGACCTATCAAATATACCAACTCGCCACGTCCGACCTCCAAATTTACATCGGCCAGGACCAACTCACCCTCCTTTACGGCACACTCCTCGGCCTTCGGGCCAATGCCGCGCGTAGCGTGATATATCGACACTCCACGAAGTGAAATTACACTGTTCTGTTCCATCTTTGAAGTAAAAGTTTAGAACAAAGATAGTGTTTTTGTCGATTAAACGCAATAATTCCGCGAAAATGCACTATCTTTGTGGCGTTATTACAGCAGTTCGCCCAACGAACAAAAGTTTGGGGGTGCCTGGTTTTGACAGCAGGTAGAGTCTGATTGTAAGCACGTCGAGCATTGTGTGGTGGCTCGTTAATCTCAACGCTCAAAAATTAACTGGCAATAACAGCTACGCACTCGCTGCTTAATTTTCAAGGAAAATTAGCTTAATCGACGGCCCCCAGGCGGGCTGACGACGAGTATCCCGAACGGTGGTTCCGCTCTTTAATCATCGTTCATATGGGGTATCATTCATTTAGAGATAGTCGCGAGGAGTGTTTCGGCCGAGTGGCGAAATTTTAGAAACTGGGGCTTGTGTTAGGTTGTTGCCTACCGGGCATAAGCAGAAGGATCAAACGGTAACTAAACGTGTAGAAAGCCTTCGGGTTCCTTGTTTGGACGCGGGTTCGACTCCCGCCACCTCCACCGAGTGAGGAGAAATAAAAACGCTCGGTTTGCGCCGAGCGTTTTTTAATTCAAAATTCAAGATTCAAGATTATCTTGTCTTTTGATTTAGAAATAGTAGCGGAACGATACCGATGTATTCATCATCATATCTGCCGAGAACGAAAAACCATTGTTAAACAACGCGCTCATCGAAAACAGATTGATGTTCATACCAAAGTGCGGTGTCGGGCGGAACTCGAATGCCGCCAAATCCAAACCTATACCTACATCGCCCGTATCAGCGCCTCCAACATTAACGTATGCGCCAACAACGCTAACACCAGGTGTGTAATAGAATTTATCAGCCAAACGAGCATAGTAAGAGAGCTTTGGACCAAAGGTAATGGCGTGAATCTCGCCACCAATTAAATTATAAGCCACCGAACCACTCAGCGCCAAACGATTGGCAACAAAGCCACCACCTTCGACTGCCAAACCAAAACTTGCAGATTGATCTGTACCTGCCGAGAAACCAATTGCGCCACCAATAAACGCGTCGCCCTTCTGCTGGGCCATAGCTGTCGTGCTCAAACCAAACACAACTGCCAGAACGAGTAAAATTTTCTTCATTTTAATTCAATATTTAAGTTTTTGTTAATATTTCAGCAAGTATTATTCTCTTTTTGAAAAACCTCTCTTTTTACCTAATGATAAGGTTTAATAAACGTGCTGCAAATTCCCCCCCCCTCAATAAGTTATAAGTTTTATCGCGGTTATATTTACCATTCAAACGCTTGTAACAAAGGCGTTCCCATCTGCAAATATATGTAAAATGTCGGATAAAACAACATCTAAACGCTATTTATTCGCCATTAAGATTACTCTTCTCTACTAATGCACCATATTTGCTTATAGGATCGGAATAAAACCAAAATAAGCAAACAGATGGAATGGGATCTTATCGGGCGACTATCGATCGCCGGCCTGCTCTCGATTTTTGTTGGTATCGATCGAGAATATCGGGCAAAAGATGCGGGGCTAAAAACGCACTTTCTTGTTGCGCTCGGTAGCGCATTGTTTATGATCATTTCGCGCTACGGATTCGATAACTCGACACAGGTCGATTTCAGTCGTGTGGCAGCACAAGTTGTCAGCGGAATCGGATTTATCGGTGCAGGAACGATCATCTTTCAACGACAAGTGGTCCGCGGTTTAACAACGGCGGCAAGCCTTTGGGCGGTATCGGGTGTCGGTATGGCAGCAGGAGGCGGACTATATTCGGTAGCCATTGCCGCGACGATACTCACGCTGATCGGTTTGGAACTATTTAATGTGCTCTTTCGCAAACTTGGATCGCGACGAATTTACATCTCGTTTTTAACCTCAAAACACGAAGTTATACAGCGGGTTTATAGCGATTTGCAACGTGTCGGCTATCAAATCATCTCTTATGAGATGAGTCGTCTTGACGACAATAAAAGTTGCCGAATTGAAGTCGTCGTTCGTTCGCTTATCGGCAACGATGAAAAGGGCTTTATCGAGGTTCTGCACACCAATCCCGACATTACGGTCGAGCAGGTAGAATAATTGCCCGAAAAAATCGATTTTTTACGCCTAAAAGGGAGTTTTTTAGTCTTAAAAAGTTGTTGATTATCCAAATAAATTGTACATTTGCAAGAATTATTTAATCAACGATGAACAACGATTTGGAAAACGTAAAGCAACACGCCGAGGAAGAGTATTCAGCTTCCAGTATTCAGGTGTTGGAAGGTCTTGAAGCAGTACGCAAAAGACCCGCAATGTATATTGGTGATGTGGGCGAGAAGGGTCTGCACCACTTGGTTTATGAGGTTGTCGATAACTCGATCGACGAGGCTCTGGCGGGCTATTGTACCGACATCAAGGTAACCATCAATGAGGATGACTCGATTACCGTCGAGGATAATGGTCGTGGTATTCCTACCGATATGCACGAGAAAGAGGGTAAGTCGGCTCTCGAAGTTGTGCTTACGGTATTGCACGCCGGCGGTAAATTCAACAAAGATAGCTACAAAGTATCGGGCGGTCTGCACGGTGTAGGTGTATCGTGTGTAAATGCACTTTCGGTCAAGTTGATTGCAGAGGTGCATCGTAACGGCAACATCTATCGTCAGTCGTACAGCAAGGGTGCCCCCACTTCGGCTATGGAGATTGTCGGCAATATCGACACTACGGGTACGATTGTAACTTTCAAGCCCGATGCAGAGATTTTCATTACGACCGAGTATAAGTACGATATTTTGGCAGCGCGTCTGCGCGAGTTAGCGTATCTGAACAAGGGCATTAAGTTGATACTTACTGACCGCCGTCAGAAGGACGAGAATGGCGAATTCCGCAGCGAGACCTTCTTCTCGCACGATGGTTTGAAGGAGTTTGTTAAGTATCTTGACGCTACACGTGGCGAGACGCTGATCGAGTCGGTGATCTATATCGACACCGAGCGCGATGGCGTACCCGTCGAGGTTGCTATGCAGTACAACAACTCATTCTCGGAGAATGTACATTCGTATGTAAATAATATCAACACCATTGAAGGAGGTACCCACCTCACCGGTTTCCGCCGCGCTTTGACCCGTACTTTGAAGAAGTATGCAGACGAGTCGGGTATGTTGGCGAAATTGAAGTTCGACATCAGTGGTGATGACTTCCGCGAGGGCCTTACAGCGGTTATCTCGGTCAAGGTTGCAGAGCCCCAGTTCGAGGGCCAGACCAAGACCAAGTTGGGCAACAGTGAGGTTGTAGCATCGGTTGATGCGGCTGTTTCGCAGGCTCTGTCGCTCTATTTGGAGGAGCATCCGAAAGACGCTCGCGCAATTGTGCAGAAGGTCATTTTGGCAGCTACGGCACGCCACGCTGCACGCCACGCTCGCGAATTGGTACAGCGCAAGACTCCACTGTCGGGTTCGGGTCTGCCGGGTAAGTTGGCTGACTGTTCGAGCCGCGATCGTTCGATTGCCGAGATCTTCTTCGTCGAGGGTGATTCGGCAGGTGGCACCGCAAAGCAGGGCCGCGACCGTCAGTTCCAAGCTATTATGCCTCTGCGCGGTAAGATTCTCAATATCGAGAAGGCACAGGAACACAAAATGTGGGAGAATGAGGAGATCAAGAATATGTTTATCGCTTTGGGAGTTACGATTGGCACCGAAGAGGATAACAAGGCTCTGAATCTCGACAAACTGCGCTACGACAAGATTATTATTATGACCGATGCCGACGTGGACGGTAGCCATATCGCTACGCTTATGCTGACCTTCTTCTTCCGCAAGATGAAGGCACTGATCGAGAACGGTCATATCTATATCGCTACCCCGCCCCTCTATCTGGTTAAGAAGGGCAACGTACAGCGTTACTGCTGGACCGACGAGGAGCGTGACGCTATCTCGGCCGAGTTGGGCGGTAAGGGTCTGCACATTCAGCGATACAAAGGTCTTGGTGAGATGAATGCCGAGCAGTTGTGGGAGACTACAATGAATCCCGAAACTCGCATCCTGCGTCAGGTAACGATCGAGAATGCTGCCGAGGCTGACCGCATCTTCTCAATGTTGATGGGCGACGAGGTGCCGCCTCGTCGTGAGTTCATCGAGAAGAACGCTCGCTACGCAAATATTGACGCATAATAACTATTGACAATGAGAGATTGGGAACGCCCGCCGAGATGTGGAGTTTCCAATCTTTTCATATAATAACAAACTAAACACTACCCCATTATGAACGTAACGATCATCGGAGTTGCCGGCGGAACGGGTTCTGGCAAGAGTACATTGGTAAAGCGACTGCGCGAGGCATTTGAGGGCGACGACGTTGTAACCCTCTGCCACGATTTCTACTATAAGGCGCACAACGAACTGACCTACGAAGAGCGCACGAAGCTCAACTACGACCACCCGCAGGCGTTCGATACGCAGATGTTGGTCGAGCACTTGAAGGCATTGAAGAGCAATGTGCCTATCGAGCACCCCGTATATTCGTTTGTCGAGCACAATCGTATGGAGGAGACCGTTTTGGTGAAGCCTTCGCGTGTGATTATTGTCGATGGTATTTTGATCTTCGAGAATAAGGAGCTGCGCGATATGATGGATATCAAGGTGTTTGTCGATACTGACGCTGATTTGCGTTTGGCACGTCGCATTTTGCGCGATGTTTGCGATCGAGGTCGCACGATGCAGTCGGTTATCGATCAGTATGTTACGACGGTCAAGCCGATGCACGAGGAGTTCGTCGAGCCGAGCAAAAAGTATGCTGACGTGATTATCCCCGAGGGCGGTTTCAACTCGGTAGCGGTTTCGATGTTGATCGAAAATATCCGTTCATTGATTAGATAATTCATAATAAACGAAATTAAAAAGCGAAGGCGCGTAAGCCTTCGCTTTTTTTGTATTGGCTGACTATTCTTTGTCAAACTCAATTATCACGCCGTGGTATTTCACTTCGTGTTTTACAACAAACGGAGCAAAGCCACGTATTTTTGTCTCAATTGTAGCATTTACAATCATTTGCGATCCTTGCAGATCTGCATTTTTAACCATTTCGGCATAGGCATTTGATTTGACCGCCTTTCTTGACAAGCCACCAATACCCAATACGTACGTGGCACTTGCCTTACCCTCAGCCATACCAACGACGTGGAAATTACCCTCGCCAATGTTTACATTTGTTGTTGCAAAATTGTGGTTGTCAGTCGGATAAAACGAATGACCGCAACCAACCAGCATAGTCGAAAGCACGACTACAACCGTCATAATCAATCTCTTCATTTGATTTAGTTTTGCGCTGCCCGCACCTCAGCAACATTTAGCCAAAAAGAAAGCGTGGTGCCGAAGACTCATTTTAGCTAAACTGGTCGTAGGAAACCATTGAGAATAAAACAAGCAACAGCCCCACGCCATAACCCATATAAGGATATGACGCGGCAAGTTGTTAGCCAATCTCTTCTCAAAATCGAATTTCCTACGTTCGTTTAGCGAGAATAAGCTACACCTTCCGTGTATTTATTAATATGTCATAACAAAATTACACAATTTATCCGATTCTACAAACAAAAAACGCAACCCTGCGTGGTGGATTGCGTTTATTAGCTATCGAGAGTTCTATTAAATTCCCGTAATCTTCTTGATTTCGTTCAGTTTATTTAGAGCTTCGAGCGGAGTCAGCGAGTTGATGTCGATACCCTTGATCTGATCACGAATCTGAATCAACACGGGATCGTCAAGCTGGAACATACTGAGCTGAACACTCGGAGCGCTCTCGGCTGCTGTGCGTACCGTTGCAGCAGCATTTGCCTTTGCCGATTTCTTGCGACGTGTGGGGCTACTGCTCGGCACGATCTCGTTATTACCATAGACCAATTCGAGGTTGCGCAGAATCTCCTCGGCACGATCGACAATCGAGCGCGGCATACCTGCCATCTTCGCCACGTGAATACCAAACGAGTGCTCCGTACCACCACGCTCCAACTTGCGCAAAAAGACAATCGTGCGGTCGATCTCCTTGACCGAAACGTGATAGTTTTTAACACGTTGGCACATCTGCTCCATCTCGTTAAGTTCGTGATAGTGAGTAGCAAACAACGTGCGAGCGTGCGCCGTGGGATTATTGTGCAGATACTCGACCATCGCCCACGCAATCGAGATGCCGTCGTAGGTACTCGTGCCGCGACCGATCTCGTCGAGCAGCACAAGGCTGCGATCCGAAATATTGTTCAGGATCGAGGCCGATTCGAGCATTTCGACCATAAATGTCGATTCGCCCTGCGAGATATTATCCGACGCTCCGACACGCGTAAATATCTTATCCACAACACCAATACGCGCCGATCGAGCAGGCACGAACGATCCCATCTGCGCCATAAGCACGATCAATGCAGTCTGTCGCAACAGCGCCGATTTACCCGACATATTGGGTCCGGTAATCATCATTATCTGCTGCTTTTCGTTGTCGAGATAGGTATCGTTAGGGATATACTCCTCTCCAACGGGCATAAGCGTCTCAATAA